>NZ_JARVSN010000022.1:0-40600 GCF_030209165.1 Pseudomonas sp. fls2-241-R2A-110
TGGGGCGAATTATAGACTTCCAGAATCTGCCGTCAACACCTATTTATGCTTTTCTTGCAGAAGAGGTCTTTTTAGCTATCAAACGCGGAATTCGGCGCGTCACAGCAGGGATTCGTAACGCCAATAGCAACGTCCCTATAGCTGCATAAATGGACCACTCCCTCAGATCGGCACGAACGATCCACAACATATGCAGTAGTCCAAGCCCGAGAATGACATAAACAAGCCGGTGCAGTTTCTTCCAGCGCATCCCCAGTCGTCGCTGACTATAACGATTGGAGGTCACCGCCAACGCCAACAAACACAAAAACCCCAGCGTCCCGACAATAATGTACGGCCGCTTGCGCAACTCGACGCCCAGCTGCGACCAGTCAAATCCAAGAATGAACGCCGTATAGCCGCTCAGATGCAGAACCACATAGGCGAAACACCACAACCCGAGTTGCCTGCGGACGGCAATCCAACCCGACCATCCGGTAAGCTTCTGCAGTGGCGTCATGCTTAAAGTAATAAGAAGCAGGATAAGCGTCCCCAGCCCCAACCGATCAACCAGCACTTTGCCAGGATCAGGACCCAATACATCTTCCCAGGCCTGATACAACCAAAGCAGCGGCCATACCGCAGCAGCTATAAAGACGCCAATTCGCCAAAAGGAAAAACGCATCAGTAATTCTTCCGCAGATCGAGCCCTGCATAGAGAGAAGCGACTTCATCGGAGTAGCCATTGAACATCTGGGTATCCCGCACATTTGGCTTGAACAAGCCGCTCGGCAAACGACGCTCGCGCGCTTGTGTCCAGCGTGGGTGATCGACCGTGGGATTCACGTTCGCGTAGAAACCATATTCATCGGCGGCAATGCTCTGCCAGGTCGTTTTCGGCTGCTCGCTAACCAGACTGATCCGCACAATCGACTTGATGCTCTTGAAGCCGTACTTCCAGGGCACGACCAAACGCAGCGGCGCCCCGTTCTGATTCGGCAGTTCACGCCCATACATACCCACCGCCAGAATCGCCAGCGGATTCATTGCCTCATCCAGTCGCAGCCCCTCTATATAGGGCCAGTCGATCAATGCAAAGCCAGAACGCTGTCCAGGCATGCTTTTCGGATCCTGCAGCGTTTCGAATCGGATGAATTTGGCCTTCGACGTCGGCTCGACTTCCTTGAGCAACGCAGAGATCGGAAAACCCATCCAGGGAATGACCATCGACCACGCTTCAACACAGCGCAGACGATAGATTCGTTCCTCCAACTGATAAGGCTTCATAAAGTCTTCCAGCGCATACCGGCCTGGCTTACCCACCTCCCCGTCCACCACAACACTCCACGGCTCAGTCTTCAGCGCACCCGCATTGGCCGCTGGATCACCTTTATCGGTGCCGAACTCATAGAAGTTGTTGTAGTGGGTTGCGTCCTTGAAGGGCGTGATTGCCTCATCCTTGACGTTGACCGCCCCCCACTTGGTAGAAGGAAGCTTTTCGGCAAACCAGGAAGGCGCCTTGCCTGGCTCGACATCGGCATAACGAGCAGCATCGTCAGCGCTAGCCCAACGCGGCAGAGCGCTCACAGCCAAACCGGCAACGGTTGCGCCCAGTAGATTACGTCGGGAGAGATAGAACGATTCAGGCGTGACGTCCGACTCATGGCAGTCAGACGCTTTGGGGATTTTGATCAGCATGGCAACTCCGCAGCATTGGAGGACAGATGCACCAATAGACTGCGGAGTATGAGCGAAATTACATCACTCGGTTTTTTTGTGGCGACGAAGATGCAAAAGGTATTGAACCGGACCAGATGCCGCGTAAGCAAGGAAAACCAGTAGCAAAATACGCGGCGGATCACTGAACACCACAGCAAACACCAGCACCACCGCCAGGATCGCGACAAAGGGGACACGCCCCTTCAAGTCCAGCTCCTTGAAGCTGTTGTACTTGATGTTGCTGACCATCAACATGCCCGCAGCCGCGACCATCAACGCAACCAGGAATGACATCTTGGAACCCTGGATCCCGTAATCGCTGAATGCCCAGACAATCCCGGCAACGACACCTGCAGCTGCCGGACTGGCCAGACCGATGAAGTAGCGCTTATCAGCCGTGCCAACTTGTGTGTTGAACCGCGCCAGTCGCAACGCAGCGCCCGCCACATAGATGAAGGCAACCATCCAGCCAACCTTGCCCATGTCGCCCAGGGCCCAGCCAAATGCCAGCAACGCCGGCGCGACACCAAAGGCGACCATATCCGACAGCGAATCGTATTCGGCGCCGAATGCACTCTGTGTGTTGGTCATGCGGGCGACTCGACCGTCCAGGCCGTCGAGCACCATGGCGACAAAAATCGCGATTGCGGCAAAAGCGAAATACTTGCTTGCGCCTATCGAATCACCGGCACTCAGGGCACTCTGGGCGCTCATTGAGTTGATGATGGAATAAAACCCTGCGAACAGGTTCGCAGTGGTGAACAGATTCGGCAGAAGATAGATACCACGATGCCGGACTTTACGACCTTCAGCGTCATGCCCTTCCTCGATGTGCTCATCGATGGGCAGCAGGCTTTCGGCGTCAGAAGCCTGGTTTGGCTCTTCGGGACGTTCGCTCATGGACAATACCTTGCAACGGGGGTGGAAAGTTTCGACAGGTGTCTGGGACGACGGTTCGGCCGCAAACGATGCAGCTTTATACCAGAACCGACCGCCCAAACGAAAAAACGCGGCATAAGCCGCGTTTTTTTGTACAAGTGCGCGACTTAGTTTTTAGCTTTGTCGACGATCTTGTTGGCACCGATCCACGGCATCATGGAGCGCAGTTGCTCGCCGATGATCTCGATACCGTGAGCGGCGTTGTTACGACGCTTGGCGGTCATCGAAGGATAGCCGGTTGCACCTTCGCTGATGAACATCTTGGCGTATTCGCCGTCCTGAATACGTTTCAGGGCGTTGCGCATGGCCTGACGGGATTCGGCGTTGATCACTTCCGGACCGGTCACGTACTCGCCGTATTCAGCGTTGTTGGAGATCGAGTAGTTCATGTTGGCGATACCGCCTTCGTACATGAGGTCAACGATCAGTTTCAGTTCGTGCAGGCATTCGAAGTAGGCCATTTCCGGCGCGTAGCCAGCTTCAACCAGGGTTTCGAAACCGGCCTTGACCAGTTCAACGGTACCGCCACACAGAACGGCTTGTTCGCCGAACAGGTCGGTTTCAGTCTCGTCCTTGAAGGTGGTTTCGATGATGCCGGTACGACCGCCACCGACGCCAGCGGCGTAGGACAGTGCAACGTTTTTGGCGTTGCCGGAAGCATCCTGATAGATAGCGATCAGATCAGGAATACCGCCGCCTTTGACGAACTCGGAACGCACGGTGTGGCCCGGAGCCTTCGGCGCGATCATGATCACGTCAAGGTCAGCGCGCGGAACAACCTGGTTGTAGTGGATCGCGAAACCGTGGGAGAAGGCCAGGGTGGCGCCTTTCTTGATGTTCGGCTCGATTTCGTTCTTGTACAGGGCAGACTGGAATTCGTCCGGGGTCAGGATCATGACCAGGTCGGCAGCAGCAACGGCGGAAGCAACGTCGGTCACTTTCAGGCCGTGAGCTTCGGCTTTGGCAACAGTGGCCGAACCTTTACGCAGACCAACAGTAACGTCAACGCCGGAATCTTTCAGGTTGCACGCTTGAGCGTGGCCTTGGGAACCGTAACCGATGATGGCAACTTTCTTGCCCTGGATGATCGACAGGTCACAGTCTTTTTCGTAATAAACTTTCATGAAATTCCCCTATATATCCAGGCCGTTCAGGCCATTCGCTAATTTGGTTTAGATGCTGAGTACTTTGTCGCCGCGGGCAATACCGGTTACGCCGCTGCGGACGGTTTCCAGAATCGAAGCGGTGCCAATGGACTGAATGAAGCTGTCGAGCTTGTCGCTGGTACCGGTCAATTGAACGGTATACACGCTAGCGCTGACATCAACGATCTGCCCACGATAAATATCGGTGGTGCGCTTGATCTCGGCGCGCTGGGCACCGGTGGCCTTGACCTTGACCAGCATCAGTTCGCGCTCGATGTGAGCACTCTCCGACAGGTCGACCAGTTTGACCACTTCGATCAACTTGTTCAGGTTCTTGGTGATCTGCTCGATGACTTCATCGTGCCCCACCGTGGTCAACGTCAGACGCGACAGGGTCGGGTCTTCGGTGGGTGCCACGGTCAGGCTTTCGATGTTGTAGTTGCGCTGCGAGAACAGGCCGACTACACGAGACAGAGCGCCAGGTTCGTTTTCCAGAAGCAAGGAAATAATGTGCCGCATGATTAAGTACGCTCCGTCTTGCTCAGCCACATATCGCGCATGGAGCCGTCTTTGATCTGCATCGGGTAGACGTGCTCGCCAGCGTCGACCTTGATGTCGATGAACACCAGGCGGTCCTTCATGGCGAACGCTTGCTCCATCATCGGCTTCAGATCTTTCAAATCCGTGATGCGCATGCCGACGTGACCGTAGGCTTCAGCCAGCTTGACGAAGTCGGGCAACGATTCCATGTAGGAGTGCGAGTGACGCGCGCCGTAGCTCATGTCCTGCCACTGACGAACCATGCCGAGTACGCCATTGTTGAGCAGAACGATCTTCACCGGCAGGTCATGCTGCAAGCAGGTCGACAGCTCCTGGATGTTCATCTGGATGCTGCCTTCACCGGTCACACACGCCACATCAGCGTCCGGGAAGCTCAGTTTCACGCCCATCGCGGCCGGAAAACCGAAGCCCATCGTGCCCAGGCCACCCGAGTTGATCCAGCGGTTTGGCTTGTTGAAGCGGTAGTACTGCGCCGCGAACATTTGATGTTGACCCACGTCCGAAGTGATATAGGCATCGCCCTTGGTCACTTCGTGGAGGGTTTCAATCACGGTCTGCGGCTTGATGATGCTGCCGTCACCCTTGTTGTAAGGGAACATGTCGCGATCACCGCGCCACTCTTCAACCTGCTTCCACCAGGCAGCAACCGACTCCTTGTTAGGTGTCTCGCCGATTTCCTTGAAGGTAGCGACCATTTCAGTCAGCACACTTTCCACCGGGCCTACGATCGGAACGTCGGCCTTGATGGTCTTGGAGATCGAAGCGGGGTCGATGTCGATGTGGATGATCTTGGCGCTCGGGCAGAACTTCGACGCACCGTTGATAACACGGTCATCAAAACGCGCGCCGACAGCCAGGATCACATCCGCATGGTGCATCGCCAGGTTGGCGGTGTAGCTGCCGTGCATACCAAGCATGCCGAGGAACTGACGGTCGCTGCCCGGATAGGCGCCGAGGCCCATCAAGGTATTGGTGACCGGTGCGTTTAGCAGTTGCGCCAATTCGGTCAACGGCGCGGAGCCATTACCCAGGATGACGCCACCGCCGGCATAGATGATCGGCCGCTTGGCCGCCAACAGCATTTCCACGGCTTTGCGGATCTGGCCCGAATGACCACGAACCGCCGGACTGTAGGAACGCAGCTTGGCTTTTTTCGGGAAAATGTATTCGAACTTCTCGGCCGGGTTGGTCATGTCTTTCGGAATGTCGACAACGACAGGACCGGGACGACCGGATTGCGCCAGGTAGAAGGCCTTCTTCATGACTTCAGGGATTTCCGAAGCATGCTTGATCATGAAACTGTGTTTCACGATTGGCCGGGAGATACCGATCATGTCGGTTTCCTGGAACGCATCGGTACCGACCATCATGCTAGGCACTTGGGCGGTCAGGATCACCATCGGGATCGAGTCCATGTACGCCGTGGCAATACCGGTAATGACGTTGGTCGCACCAGGACCTGAAGTCACCAGAACGACGCCAGCCTTGCCGGTAGCACGCGCATAGCCGTCAGCCATGTGAGTGGCAGCCTGCTCATGACGAACGAGAATATGTTGAACAGCTGGTTCTTTGAACAGCGCGTCATAGATATGCAATGCGGCACCACCCGGGTACCCATAGATATACTTGACGCCTTCGTCACGCAAAAAGCGGACGATCATCTCACCGCCAGATAAAAGCTCCACGTTGTCCACCTCTAAAACGCCAGAATACCGCCCACATAAGAAGGGACGGGTCTAATAGGTTTACTTCTCAGCAGAGCATGAGCGACGGTGGTCGCCGACTACGTCAGCACTGACTGAGCAAGTATTGGGATCGTCCCAAGTGTTGCGGGCCTTTCCCACCCAGCGCGAGGTAACGCGTTGCGGGTGTAACAGGTCGGCGCGGATGTGCGCCTCATGATCTGCTGAGTGGGTCTGCTTCTGGCAGTCCCTCTACAGCGGACTTTGGATTCTTCTGTTTCGTCCCCTGCAAGTCAAGTCGTCTATGTGCTTTATTGAAGTAAGCACATGAGAAAGCAAGAAAAAACCGCTAAACAGCAACTGTGTTAGCTTCAATTGCGCAACTCTGGCAAGGAAATGGCATGCGAACGTTCATCATGGTCAGTCTGCTGATCAGCCCTTTGTGTATGGCGGGACAGATCTACAAATGGGTCGACGCCCAAGGCGTTACTCACTTTGACGCACAACCGCCCCAAGGAGAGGAGGTCACGACCGTGGTGACGCCCTCCTCGCCTTCCGGCAAACCGGTCACGCCATCGCACAGCACCGCGATCGGCGATCAACAGGCCATCGACAAGACAGTAAAAAAACAGGTCGCCGAGCAGCAAGCCCAGCTAAAGGTATTCTGCAATCAGGCGCGAACGAACCTGGCTCAACTGCAGAACAATCCGCGTTTGCGTGAAGAAGTTGACGGCGAGATGCGTCGCCTCAATGACGAGCAGCGTCAGGAACGAATTTCCGAGGCACAAAAACAGATCGAGAAAAACTGCCAGTAGGTACTGGCAGTTTCCAATTCAGCGGGAGGCAGTGATCAGCAGATCGAACTCTTTGAGCAAGACCTGCAACTGCCGGTCCTTGCCCTGGACATTGCGTCCGGCGAAGACCATTTCGGCCATTTCCTGAATTCCCGACGCGTTGGGCAATGGCAGATCCTGCTCAAGGATGGCCTTCATGCGCGGCAGGAAGATCCATTGCAGCCACTGCTCGAAATCCAGCGTATCAACCGAAAACGGCTCGACGCTGGACAACGCTTCAGCGGAGGGCGAAACCTCGTCCCACCATCCCTGAATTCGCAGTTCACGCTCGATCAGCAATAGCTGCTCGGCAATCTTGGGGAAGCGTGCATCCATCACGACGTAACCTTGGCCTTCTGACGGGCGAGTGCCGCACCTGCGGAATCCCCTTGCTTCTCACGCGCCTGGGCGATCAATTCCCACAGGCTAGCCTGAAGCGCAGGACGACCATTGGCGAACGTCAGGCCACGACGGGCGAATTGTTCAGCCTGCGGCGCATCGCCTTGAGCCATGCGCACCTGAGCCAGACGATAAAGCACTTGCGGCTCGCGCGGCGCGACACGCTGGGCGCGCTCAAGACTGGACGAAGCACCGTTGAGGTCACCGCCGGCCTGTTGCTGTTGAGCGGTAGTCAACAATGCCAGTACCGGGCCGTCCAGTTGTTCATCGGCAGACAAGCCACCGCCGGTACTGGCCGAAGGAATTCCGCTCGGCGTCGACGGCATGCTGTAGCTGCCCTGATTGATTGGCGCCGACTGCACCGGCGAGGTATCAATCGGGCCGGGCGTAATCGGACCCGGCGTGATCGGCGCTGTGCTGATCGGTGCCGACGTCACCGCGCCACCTCCAGGAACCATGACCACCACACCGGTATCGCCCTGCGGGATTGCCTGAGGCTGGGCTTGCACAGGACGCTTCACTGTCGTTTGGCGGAAGCCGCCATTCGCCTGAATCCGCTCGCTATTCGAAACAGCGCTGCCGGAATCCACAACCGGAATCGAACCGCGCTGTACGGTGGAGCAACCGCTGAGCAAAGCCACGGCGGTAACCGCTGGAATCAACCACTTGTTCACTTGAAATCCTCTTTGCTTAGTTCATCCAGCCCTTGACCCAATCCATCACCGTCTCGCCGGAAGCAGGGCTTTCGCCACCGCAAGCGGCGCCGGGAGGCGGTTCACTGCCGCGAATATACGGCATCTGCACCGCGCCTGGGCAGTTCGCATCGGAGCCTTGCCCTGTACGCGAATCGACCCAAGCCTGAACAACGTTGTCCGGCTGCGGCATGTCCAGCGGCAATGGATCGGCCTTGCGCATGAAACTGGTCCAGACTTGCAAAGCACCCGTGGCACCCGTGAACGGCGTCTTGCCGTTGTCATCGCGACCCAGCCAGACCACCGCCAGCAAATCCTGACTGAAACCTGCAAACCAGCTGTCTCGCGAGTCATTACTGGTCCCGGTCTTGCCGGCCAGGGTCAGGGTTTTTGGCAAAACGTTATAAACCGAACTACCGGTGCCTTCACGCATGACCCGCTGCATGGCGTTCTGAATCAGGAAGATGGAGCCCGGGTCGAAACGCTGTTCAATCTGGAACGGATAGCGCTTGAGCGGTTCGCCTTCGGCAGTCAGAACGCTACGAATTCCGCGCATCGGTGTATTGAAGCCACCGTTGGCCAGCGTCTGGTACATGGTTGCCACTTCCATCGGCGTCAGACCGCCAGCCCCCAGCAACATCGAAGGGAACGCCGGGAACTCGCGACTCACCCCAAGACGCGCCAGGGTCTTGAGGACATTTGGCACGCCCATCGCCAACCCGAGACGCGCGGTCGACAGGTTGTAGGAATGCGCCAGGCCTTGATAGAGGAACACAGTCCCGTGGGAGCGGCGATCGTAGTTCTGGGGTTTCCAGACCTGGCCGTCCGCGCCTTTGACTGAGAAGGAGTCGTCCGACAGCCAACTGGTCAACGTGTACTGGCTTGGCTTTTCCAGGGCAGTCAGATAAACCGCAGGCTTGATCAAGGAACCGATCGGCCGCACCGCATCCAGCGCGCGGTTGAAGCCGGCAAAACTGGCCTGACGACTGCCGATCATGGCTTGGACTTCACCGGTTTCCGGGTTGGTCACGACCATCGCCGCTTCGACGTCATCCGAGCCTTTGCGCCCAGCCAGGCGCTTAAAAGTGTCATTGACCGAGGCTTCGGCTTTCATCTGCAGGATCGGATCGAAACTGGTGAAAATCCGCATGCCTTCTCCGGTCAAGTCTTCGTCGCGATAGTCTTCGCGCAGCTGACGCTTGACCAGATCGAGGAAACCCGGGAAAGAGCTGTCCGCCAGTTTGCCGCGAGTCGTCACGCCTAGTGGCATGTTCTTCGCGGCGGCGACTTGCTCAGCAGTGGCGACGCCTTGTTGCTCCAGGACATCAAGCACCAGATTGCGCCGCTCCAGCGCCCGCTCCGGATTGCGACGCGGGTTGTAATAGGACGGCCCCTTGACCATCCCCACCAGCAATGCGACTTGATGCAGTTTCAGCTCGGACAATGGCTGGCCGAAGAAAAACTGGCTGGCCAGACCAAAACCGTGCACCGCACGCTGACCGTCTTGACCGACGAACACTTCGTTGAGGTACGCCTCGAGAATTTCCTTTTTGTCGTAATGCAACTCAAGCAGCATCGCCATCATGGCTTCGGTGAGTTTACGGGTCAGGCTGCGCTCGCTGGTGAGGTAGAAGTTCTTCACCAACTGTTGCGTCAGGGTACTGCCGCCCTGGGTCATCTTGCCGCCAGAGGTGTTGACCCAGACTGCCCGGGCAATCGACTTCGGCGACACGCCCCAGTGGCTATAGAAATCCCGGTCTTCCACGGCCACCAGGGTTTCCAGCAGATACGGCGGGACCTGATCGATTTTGATCAGAATGCGATCTTCGAGGTTTTTTGGGTAAATCCCACCGATCAGCAGCGGCTCCAGGCGCACCACGGACAGCTTCGAACCGTTGGTCGCCGAAAGTTCGGCTACATAATCGCCGGAAAACCGCACACGCACCGGCTGAGGCTTCTCAAGGCCTTCGTAAAACTGGAAACCACGGGTATTCAAGTCGACGGTGTTGCCGTTGACCGCCGCAGCGCCGGGGCCGTTACTGACGCTTTCACGTCGATAGCCCAATGCATCGAGCTCGGTGAGAAAGTCATCCTTGCTCAGCTTTTGGCCTGTGAACAGTTCAAGCGGGCGCGCGTACACCTTGGCCGGAATGGTCCAACGCTTGCCGGAGAACTTCTCCTGGACCACGGCATCGAGGTAAACCGCGAACCCGGCGAGCACGACGAGGCCCACCAGGCTGAGTTTAAGGGCCCAGCCCAGCCAGGGGCTCAAGCCCTTGGAAGGTGGTTTTTTTGGGGTGCGGGGGGATCGAGTACGAGTCATGGCGGCGGATTATACGCACTTTATTCATCCTCAACAGAAGCCTGCCGAGGTTTGCGTCAGGCGGACTTGCGGCCATAATGGCGGCCGTGAATTTCCCCCAGACTCTGAAGGATCGCCTGTGAGCCAGTCCCTGATCGCCGCCCTGCAAAACCCGGCCCTCTACCCGCATGCGGTAGACGGGTTCCAGGTCATCGAGACCCATATCTCCTGGGTCATTTTGACAGGCCCCTTTGCTTATAAAGTGAAGAAGCCGGTGAATTTCGGCTTCCTTGACTTCACCAGCCTCGACGCTCGCAAGCATTTCTGCGGTGAAGAGCTGCGCCTTAACCAGCGCCTGACCAAGGATTTATATCTGGAAGTGTTGCCGATCACCGGCAGCGCCGAAGCACCGCAACTGGGCGGTGAGGGTCCGGTTGTCGATTACGCGCTGAAAATGCGCCAGTTCCCACAAAGCCAGTTGCTCAGCACCCTGCAAGCCAACGGCGAACTGACCACTGTGCACATCGACGAGATGGCCGAGCAGATTGCCCAGTTTCACCTCAGCGCACCGAAAGTCCCGGCCGAACACGAAGCCGGCACCCCGGACAGCGTTATGGCGCCGGTGCGTCAGAACTTCGAACAGATCCGCCCGTTCCTCAGCGATAAGGCTGACCTGCAGCAACTCGATGCACTGCAAGCCTGGGCCGAAAGCAGCTTTGAACGCCTCAAGCCGCTGTTTGCTCAGCGCAAGGCCGGCGGATTCATCCGCGAATGCCATGGCGACATCCATTTGGGTAATGCCACCGTGATCGATGGCAAGGTCGTGATCTTCGACTGCATCGAGTTCAACGAACCGTTCCGCTTCACCGACGTTTATGCCGACACCGGTTTCCTGGCAATGGACCTGGAAGACCGTGGCCTCAAGAGCCTGGCGCGTCGTTTCATCAGTCAGTACCTGGAATTGACCGGCGACTATCAGGGCCTGGAGCTGCTGAACTTCTATAAAGCCTATCGCGCGCTGGTTCGCGCCAAGGTCAGCCTGTTCAGCATGCCGGCCGAGGCCGACCCGGTGCAGCGCGCCACCACCCTGCGCCAGTACCGCAACTACGCCAACCTGGCAGAAAGCTACAGCACCATTCCTTCGCGCTTCCTGGCCATTACTCACGGTGTGTCGGCCGTTGGCAAAAGCCGCGTGGCCATGCGTCTGGTAGAAGCACTCGGCGCCATTCGCCTGCGTTCGGATGTCGAGCGCAAACGTCTGTTCGGCGAGCAAACCGTACCGAACGATCCACAGGCCGGCATTTATAGTGCCGACGCCAGCGTCGCTACTTACAACCGACTGCATGAGATTGCCGCCGTTATCCTGCGTGCCGGCTTCCCGGCCGTCATCGATGCAACGTACCTCAAGCGCGACCAGCGCGACGGCGCGGCAAAAATTGCCGAGGCTACCGGTGCTCCGTTCCTGATCCTCGACTGCAATGCACCACAAGCGGTCATCGAGGGCTGGCTGGCGTTGCGTCAGGCCGACAACAAGGACCCGTCCGATGCCAACCTGGCGGTCATCGAAGCCCAGCAGGCGAATCGTGAGCCACTGACGCCAGCAGAAATCCTGTGCAGCAAACGCATCCAGACCAACGAAAGCGGGACCCTGGACACTGTCGTTGCGCAAATTCGTCAGCGCATGCCAGGCCTGTAAAAACTATTTCAGCCGTGAAGTCTTTGCCGGCTTCACGGCTGTCAAATAGTGGCACTATACTGGCGTCATAAAACCATCAGGTGATGCGACATGAGCCAGCCAAAACTTCTCGACACCCCGCTTTATGCCTTGCTGCACAAAGACGACATCACCGGCTTCAATGCCGAACGTGCCAGCCACGCTTCTGTCGACATGGTCGGCGGTGATTTCCGTGGTCTGGACCTGCGTGAACTGAATGCCGACGGCGTCGATTTTACCGATGCCTATTTCCGCTCCGCCGATCTGCGCGGCATCGACTTTCGCAACGCTTGCCTGGAAGGCGCCAGCCTAGCCCACGCACAGATCTCCGGGGCCTACTTCCCGGCAGAGCTGAGCGCTGACGAGATTCTGATGTCGATGAATTTCGGGACACGCTTGCGTTACCGCACCCGCTAAAAACGACGTTCCCCCCGAAAGTCCAACGCCCCCGCTTAGCGTTGGACGCTGTGTATTTTGCCGCAATAGGCAACTCCCTCGCGCATCCTCCTACTGCAACCGCAGACTTTTCCCCAACGCATCGCGCCTTCGCTTAGAAGCTTTTGCGTCGAAACCGACCAAACAATCACGCTTTTCCTACTGATGGCTACACTCCTGAGAAGCTCGCCCACGCACCGTTCGGCCGTCGCAAGGAGGCTTGATGAATGATGAACTGCAACACCTGAAGAATCTTGGCAAGACGTCGGCGCAGTGGCTGCATGCCGTGGGCATCCACAGTGCATCGGACTTGCGTCGCCTGGGGGCGGTGGATGCTTATCGGGCCGTGCGCACGCGCGGGTTTCGAGCGTCCAAGGTGTTGTTGTATGCGATCGAAGGCGCATTGATGGACGTGCACTGGAACGACATTCCAGCAGAACGCAAAGACGCCTTGAACAAACAACTGGAAGCCATCTCGTCACGTCACAAGAATTGAACCGGTAAATTTCTGGCGAGAGAAAACCTCGTCATTACAGGGCTTTAGTAGTGAGAAAAACGACGGACTGATAGAAATCAAAAAACAGCGATTGACACGCAAATGAGAATCGCTATGATTATCACAACTGGTCGCGAGACTGGTCGATATTTGAAAAGCCCTTGGTTCGGACTCTCAGATATCTCCTCATCAGGCTAATCACGGTTATTTGACCCGGCGCTTGCCGGGTCTTTTTTTGCCTGCGGAAAAGTCGTCGGATTACTGGCTGAACTGCTTACGCATTTGCGCACAGTAATCCTGGGCTGGCGCGACCACAGGCGTGTACCACACGTAATCAGCCATGGCCGATGTCACCTCGGCGCCCTGCTCTGCCAGCAACAAAACGGTTGGCATTTGCGCCTCTCCCAGATCCAGCACATGAATCGGCACACCCACATCCTTGCGCGCATGATAGGCGCCGGCCAATAACATCGAAGGCCTCGCAGCCGCCAACAAGCGCTCGGCCATTCGCCGGTCACGTTGTTGCTGGACCGCCAGCATCGCCGGCATTTGCGAGGCGGGCAACAGGCCGCAATGGGAATCGCTTATCTGTCCCAGCAACTCAGTCTTGACCGAAGCCGCATTGGAGCGCGCCCCTTTGAGAACCGGCGGGTTGGCGTAGACGGCGCGGACGTCGAGGTTGTCCAGATTCGCCGCCAACAATGGGTAGGGCTGAGTCAGCGCAAAACGCACAATGGGCCCATACAGATTCCAGTCCCATCCCGGCTGCCAGGCTAGCGCACCGGGCAGATCCGCCGGCAACGTCGAAGCGTGGTGCACATCATCGACACGCAACTGTTGATCCGGCGTGAGCATTTCCAGCAGCAGACTGCCTTGCGGACGCCGCTCGCCCAGGGCATGCAACAACCACAATTGCAGTTGATGATGATCACGATTGTCATGCTGCTCGCCAACGATCAGCCGCGAAGATCCGGCCAGCCGTGCAATCAGTTCAGGGGCCGTCAGGACCTGGCCACTGTTCAGGTCGCGAATCTCACCGGCGACCGGTGGTGGGTTCGTCAGATGCTGGCACCCACTCAAGGCCAGCAACGCCAGTAGCAAAATCACACGCATGTGCTCACCTCGATGAAATGTTCAGCGGGCGATGATCAGCGGATGCCCACGCTCCGGGTGTTGCTGCACCAAGACATCCAGACCGAACACGGCTTTGAGGGGCTCGGGCTGCAACACCTGCTGCGGCGTATCGAGCGCCACCGGCCGCCCGCCTTCGAGCAGCAACAAGCGATCACAATAACGCGCCGCCAGGTTCAGATCATGCAGGATCACCAGCACCGCAGCGCCGTGATCGGCAAACTCACGCACCGCTTGCAACGTGGTGTGTTGATGCAGCGGGTCGAGCATCGAGGTCGGCTCATCGAGCAGCAGCGTCTGCCCGGCTTCACCTGGCCACAACTGCGCCAGCACCCGAGCCAGATGCACCCGCTGACGCTCGCCGCCAGACAAAGCCAGGTAACTGCGACCACTCAAGTGCGCCGCATCGGCAGCGCGCAAGGCAGCGGCGACGATTTCGTCATCCCGGACCCGCCCGCTTTGATGAGGCAAACGGCCCATGCCGACCACCTCTTCGACACGAAAGGCAAAGTCCAGGGTCGACACCTGCGGCAAGACGGCCAATCGCCGAGCACGCTGCGCCCCGCCCCAGTGACTCAACTCCCGCTCATCGAGCCAGACGCTGCCGAGGTCGGCCTTCAACTCGCCACACAAAGCACCGAGCAAGGTACTTTTGCCGGCGCCGTTTGGCCCGAGCACGCCAAGGACCTCGCCCGGCATGAGCTCAAGCGTAATGTCTGTCAGAACGATTTTGCCGCCCCGACGGATTTGCAGACTCTGCGTTCGCAACATCAGGCGCGCCCCCTCAGCAGTAAATACAGAAAGAACGGCGCACCGATAAAGGCCGTGACAATCCCGATCGGCAGTTCCGCTGGCGCCAGCGCAAGCCGTGCGACCAGATCGGCAAACAGAAGAAGACTGGCACCCGCCAGCACTGAGGCCGGCAACAACACCCGATGATCAGGACCGGCCAGCAGTCGCACCAGATGCGGAACCACCAGACCGACAAACCCGACCATGCCCGCCGCTGCCACCGCCGCACCGACGCCCAGCGCGGTGCAGAACACTAACTCGCGCTTGAGCCCTTCGACGTCGATGCCCAGGTGACCGGCCTCCGACTCGCCCAACAACAAAGCATTTAATGCGTTGGCCCGCCGTGGCAGCCAAAGCGCCACCCCGACAGTCACCAACAGTAATGGCCAAAGCCGCGAATAACTGGCGCCGTTGAGGCTGCCCAGGTTCCAGAACGTCAACGTACGCAAGGTCGAGTCGTCGGCCAGATAAGTAAACAGTCCGACCGCCGAGCCGGCCAGGGCAGTCAACGCGATTCCCGCCAACAGCATAGTTGCGACATTCGTTTGGCCATTGCGCCGTCCCAGTCGATACACCAGCGCCGTCACACCCAACCCGCCGAGAAACGCACACACTGACAACACATAAGGGCCGAAAGACTCCGGCAGGCCGCCGAACATCGAACCACCGACAATTGCGATGGCCGCGCCCAATGCCGCGCCACTGGACACGCCGACCAACCCCGGATCGGCCAAAGGGTTTCGAAATAATCCCTGCATCGCCACGCCGGACAACGCCAGCACGCCACCCACCGCCAGCCCCAGCAAGGTCCGTGGCAGGCGAATTTGCCCAAGAATCAGTTCGGCCTGCTCCAGACCATCAGGCGCAATTGGCAGGCCGATCATGCGCAACGCCGCGCGCAAGGTGTCGAACAACGGCAGACTCACCGGGCCCAGCGCCAGCGACAACCAGATCGCCAGCAAACACAGCAGGCTCAAACCAACGAACAAGGCACGGGGTTTAACCAGAAGGGTCATCGGGCCGCCACACACGTCGGATCAAGCTCAAGGACGTTCCCGGCGTTCACCGTGCAGGCCGCAGACAGAACCGGGTTCAGGTGCATAGACAGCTTCCTTTAAAGTTTTCCCAGGCACGGGGATGACAGGCCAAGTATCCTCGACATCCGGCGCCTGCACCCAACGGGCGAAGCGCAATTTTGATAACTGATTGCAGTTGAACATCAAGCCCGGACATTTCTGCTCACGGGCTGGCGGATTTGAGGATAGACATGAAGTTTCTTTGTACCGGTGCGCAATTGCCCGACAACAGCAGTCGCGGTTTCGACATCGACAGCCAGAAGCTGTTTGCCGTGCGCCGGGGTGGCCAAGTCTATGTCTACATCAATCGCTGTCCACACCGGGGCGTCGGGCTTGAATGGAAAGCCGACCAGTTCCTGGACCCCAGCAACAGCCTGATCCAGTGCGCGACCCACGGCGCACTGTTTCTGATCGAAGACGGCGAATGCGTCGCCGGCCCGTGCGCCGGACAATCCCTGACCTCCGTTGCCTGCCGCGAAGACGCGCAAGGGATCTGGATCAGCCTCTAGTCGCCGAGCAATACGTCCAGCCGCCGATCGACCACCATCTCTTCGTGGGTCAAGTGCACGCCGTAAGCCAGCACCTCGACACCGCAGGCCACCGCCTCACGCAATGCCGCCGCGTAGGCCGAGTCGATCTCCTCTGCCGGGCGTACGGCGTCGATCCCCGTCAAGTTCACACAATACAACTGCACCGCACGAATCCCGTCCCGGGCCAGATGCGCGAGTTCACGCAGATGTTTCGCCCCACGCTGTGTAACCGCATCGGGAAACGCCGCCACCAATGAACCGTCGAAGCCCAACGTGACACTTTTGACTTCCACGTACGCCGGCCCCTTCGGGTAATCGAGGCGGAAATCAATGCGGCTGCTTTCCTGTCCGTAGGGCACTTCGCGCTTGAGCCCGGTAAAACCGTTCAGCTCGGTAATGACGCCCGCGCGCAACGCCTCTTCGATCAAACCGTTGGCGCGCCCGGTGTTCACACAAAACAGCCGACCTTGCGGGGTTTCACCGACTTCCCAAGTACCAGGCAGTTTGCGCTTCGGATCATTGGAGCGACTGAACCAGACCTGCCCGCCTTCGACCTGACAATTGAGCATCGAGCCGGTGTTGGGGCAGTGAATGGTCAACAACTCGCCGTCGACGGTTTCGATATCGGCGAGAAAGCGCTTGTATCGGCGGATCAGGCGACCTTCTTCAAGGGGAGGATGAAAACGCATCAGCCTTGCCAGCTCTTCAAGCCGCGCGCGATCCGTTCAACCGCTTCCTGCAGGCGTGGCAAGCTTTGGGTGTAGGCGAATCGCACATGATGCCCGGCCTGGTAACGCCCGAAATCCAGGCCCGGGGTAAATGCCACGTGCTCGGTTTCGAGGAAATGCCGGCAAAACGCGAAGGCATCGCCGCCGAATTTGCTGATATCTGCGTACAAGTAGAACGCGCCTTCCGGTTCCACCGCGATACCAAAACCCAGTTCTCTCAGGGCGGGCAGCAGGAAATCGCGACGACGACCGAATTCGGCGCGACGCTCTTCCAGAATGGCGATGGTCGCCGGTTCAAAGCAGGCCAGCGCCGCGTGCTGGGCCATGCTCGGGGCACTGATGTAGAGATTCTGCGCCAGTTTTTCCAGCTCGCCGACCGCCGCTTCCGGCGCAACCAGCCAACCCAGGCGCCATCCGGTCATGCCGAAATACTTTGAAAAACTATTGAGAACGAAGGCGCTGTCGTCGACTTCCAGCACACTGGCGGCATCGGTGCCGTAAGTCAGGCCGTGGTAAATCTCGTCCACCACCAGATGGCCGTGACGCTCCTTGATCGCCGTCGACAAACGCGCCAACTCATCGCGGGTCAGGATCGTGCCCGTCGGGTTGGCCGGCGAGGCCACCAGGGCACCGACGCTGTCCTGGTCCCAATGACGGGCCACGAGGTCCGGCGTCAACTGATAGCGCACGTCCGGGCCGACCGGCACCAGCTGTGCTGCGCCTTCGACCAACCGCAGGAAATGCCGGTTGCAGGGATAACCCGGGTCCGCCAGCAGCCAGTGCTTGCCTGGATCCACCAGTAAAGCGCTGGCCAACAGCAACGCGCCGGATCCGCCCGGTGTAATGAGGATTCGCTGCGGATCGATGTTCAGCCCGTAGCGTTGCTGGTAGAAGCCCGAAATGGCTTCACGCAACTCGGGGATGCCACGCGCAGCGGTGTAACGGGTCTTGCCCGCCGTCAACGCGGCCTGGCCGGCCTGGATGATCGGCTCGGCGGTGGTGAAGTCCGGTTCGCCGATTTCCAGGTGGATAACGTCGCGACCAGCAGCTTGCAGTTCATTGGCCCGCGCCAGCAGCGCCATGACATGGAAAGGTTCGATTGCGCGACTGCGGGCACTGTAGGACTGAGCCATTAGCCTTCCTCAACGGGGAAAAGAATCGATTCTACCCAAGCGCAGGAACGAGCGAGAACCTAAAGCGGTCTGAGCGCTTATACCCCTGGCCATAAACGACTCAAGCGCGTCCCCCAGGTTTGACTAAAATCAATAATTGATCAGGTCTCCAACGCCGCCAGACAAGGCTTTGCAATGATTTGCAAGCCCCTTGGGCCACTACCTCGACATCCGGGAGTAGCGCGCCCCGATTTGATCTGGTAAGTTCGCCCGCTTGCAGCCGCAGGGCCGGCAGGTGTCGGTGATGGAGCAATCCTGCGCAATGGATTACAAGAGTAGAGGCGGTCTATTTCATGTCCACCCAAGCAAAGCAGCAAAATCAGTCGATCAGCGGCTTCGAACCCTACAAAGAAGTGAAGGGCGAGGAGTATATGGGCAAGCCCATGCGCGCTCACTTCACCAAGATCCTGAACAAGTGGAAACAGGACTTGATGCAGGAAGTCGACCGCACGGTTGATCACATGAAAGACGAAGCGGCCAACTTCCCGGACCCGGCAGACCGTGCCAGCCAGGAAGAAGAGTTCAGCCTTGAGCTGCGCGCCCGCGACCGTGAGCGCAAGCTGATCAAGAAGATCGACAAGACGCTTCAGTTGATCGAAGACGAAGAATATGGCTGGTGCGAGTCCTGTGGCGTCGAAATCGGCGTCAAGCGACTGGAAGCCCGCCCTACCGCCGACATGTGCGTTGACTGCAAGACCCTGGCGGAAATCAAGGAAAAGCAAGTCGGCAAGTAACATCGACTTGAACGAAAAACGGAGCGTGCGAACGCTCCGTTTTTGTTTCTGATATTTGCTGATACCTGTTGTGTCTTTAAAACCGTCATCGCGAGCAAGCTCGCTCCCACGCTGGATTTGTGAACGCTACAGAGCCAATGTGGGAGCGAGCTTGCTCGCGATGGCGGTATCAAGCCGTACGCTCAATCGCTGCCAACAAAGTAATATCCAGCCATGACCGCCATCGCCTCTCCCTACATCGGCCGCTTCGCCCCCACGCCCAGTGGGCATCTGCATTTCGGTTCGCTGGTCGCAGCGCTGGCTTCGTACCTCGACGCCCGTGCGGTCGGGGGGCGCTGGCTGATGCGCATGGAAGACCTCGATCCGCCACGGGAAGAACCCGGTGCCCAGGCCGCTATCCTGAAAGCCCTGGAAAGCTACGGGTTCGAGTGGGACGGCGAGATGGTCCGCCAGAGCGACCGGCACGATGCCTATGCCGAAGTCCTCAATCGCCTGTTCAATCAGGGCCTGGCGTACGCCTGCACGTGCTCGCGCAAACAATTGGAGCCGTATCACGGCATTTATCCGGGTTTTTGTCGCAATGCCGGGCACGGCACCGAAGACGCCGCGATTCGCTTGCGCGTGCCTGAACTCGAATACCACTTCATCGACCGGGTGCAAGGCGAATACCGCCAGCACCTGGGCCGGGACGTCGGCGATTTTGTGATCCGCCGCCGCGACGGCCTCTACGCCTATCAACTGGCGGTGGTGCTCGACGATGCCTGGCAAGGCATTACCGACATCGTGCGTGGCGCCGACTTGCTCGACTCGACCCCGCGCCAGCTTTACCTGCAAGAATTGCTCGGCCTGCCGCAACCGCGTTACCTGCATATCCCGTTGATCACCCAACCCGATGGCAACAAACTCGGCAAGTCCTACCGCTCGCCGCCATTGACCGAAGATCAGGCCACGCCGCTGCTACTTCGTGCGCTGCGGGCGCTGGGTCAGAAGCCGGGCACTGAACTGGAATATGCCACGCCACGGGAAGTGCTGAATTGGGGCATCGCCCACTGGGATGCGCGGTCAATCCCGCGCACACTGGCGCTGCCCGAGGCGCAATTGCTGTGATCACGCTTGCAGTGGCGCACCCATCCGTTACCATCGCCGCACGTTTTCGGGCACGCGCCTAAAAAAGAGAGGCCGGGATGTACATCTATCGCTTGGTCCTGCTCCTGGTAGTGGGGATTTATCTGTTCTCCCCGGCCATCATGGATTGGTGGATAGACGCCACTGGCGCCTGGTATCGCCCCTATCTGCTCTGGCTGATTCTGATCGTCGTGACCTTCATCCTGCAGAGCCAAAAAGATGCCGATGAGCTTTAGCCTGACCCAGATGATCCTGATCAGCGCCGCGTACCTGGCGGTGCTGTTCGGCGTTGCCTGGATCAGCGAACGGGGCATGATCCCCCGGGCGATCATTCGCCACCCGCTGACGTACACCTTGTCGCTGGGCGTTTACGCCAGTGCCTGGGCGTTTTATGGCACGGTGGGCCTGGCCTATCAGTATGGCTACGGCTTTCTGTCCAGCTACCTGGGTGTCTCCGGTGCGTTTTTGCTGGCGCCAGTGTTGCTGTACCCGATTCTGAAAATCACCCGCACCTATCAACTGTCATCGCTGGCCGACCTGTTTGCGTTCCGCTTTCGCAGCACGTGGGCCGGGGCGCTGACCACGATCTTCATGCTGATCGGCGTGCTGCCGTTGCTGGCGCTGCAGATTCAGGCAGTGGCCGACTCCATCGGCATCCTGACTCGCGAACCGGTGCAGCATCGCGTGGCCCTGAGTTTTTGCGCGCTGATTACGTTGTTCACGATTTTCTTTGGCTCCCGCCACATTGCCACGCGCGAGAAGCATGAAGGCTTGGTGTTCGCGATCGCTTTCGAGTCGGTGATCAAGCTGATCGCCATTGGCGGTGTCGGTCTGTATGCCCTTTATGGCGTGTTCGATGGCCCGCAACAGCTGGAGTTGTGGCTGCTGCAAAACCAGACCGCCCTCGCTGCGCTGCACACGCCCCTGCAAGAAGGTCCGTGGCGCACGCTGTTGCTGGTGTTCTTCGCTTCGGCGATCGTGATGCCGCACATGTACCACATGACGTTTACCGAAAACCTCAACCCGCGTTCGCTGGTCAGTGCGAGCTGGGGCTTGCCGCTGTTCCTGCTGTTGATGAGCCTGGCGGTGCCGCTGATTCTATGGGCCGGCCTGAAACTCGGCGCCACCACCAATCCCGAATACTTCACGCTGGGCATCGGCATCGCCGCCAACAGCAAAGCGCTGGCGCTATTGGCTTATGTCGGCGGATTGTCGGCGGCCAGTGGTTTGATCATCGTCACCACTCTGGCGTTGTCCGGGATGGCGCTGAACCACCTGGTGCTGCCGCTCTATCAGCCGCCGGCGGAAGGCAACATCTATCGCTGGCTGAAGTGGACCCGTCGGGCGCTGATCGTCGCGATCATCATGGCCGGTTACGGATTCTACCTGCTGCTGGGCGCCGAACAGGATCTGGCGAACCTGGGCATCGTCGCGTTTGTAGCGACGTTGCAGTTCTTGCCTGGCGTGCTGTCCGTCCTCTATTGGCCGACCGCCAACCGCCGCGGGTTCATTGCCGGTTTGCTGGCGGGGATTCTGGTGTGGGTGGTGACCATGCTGTTGCCGCTGGTCGGCAACCTGCAAGGCTTCTACATTCCACTGTTGAACATGATCTACGTACTGGACGACACCAGTTGGCACATGGCAGCGATCGCGTCGCTGGCCGCCAACGTGCTGATGTTCACCCTGATCTCGCTGTTCACCAATGCCAGTCCCGAAGAGGCCAGTGCCGCCGAAGCCTGCGCCGTGGACAACGTACGTCGCCCGCAACGCCGCGAATTGCACGCTGCCTCGCCTCAGGAGTTCGCTACGCAATTAGCCAAACCACTGGGCGCGAAAGCCGCACAGAAGGAAGTCGAACAGGCGCTGCGCGACCTTTATCTGCCGTTCGACGAGCGCCGGCCGTACGCCTTACGCCGTTTGCGTGACCGTATCGAAGCCAACCTTTCCGGCTTGATGGGCCCCAGTGTTGCGCAAGACATGGTCGAAACCTTCCTGCCCTATAAGGCCGGCGGCGAAAACTACGTCACCGAAGACATTCACTTCATCGAAAGCCGCCTCGAGGATTACCACTCGCGCCTGACCGGACTTGCCGCCGAACTCGACGCCCTGCGCCGCTATCACCGCCAGACCTTGCAGGAATTGCCGATGGGCGTCTGCTCGCTGGCCAAGGATCAGGAAATCCTCATGTGGAACAAAGCCATGGAGGAGCTGACCGGGATCGCCGCGCAGCGTGTGGTCGGTTCGCGCCTGAGCACCATCGCCGATCCGTGGAAGGAGCTGTTGCAAGGCTTCATCAATCTGCCGGACGAGCACTTGCACAAACAGCACCTGGCGCTCGATGGCCAGACGCGCTGGCTGAACCTTCACAAAGCGGCGATCGATGAACCGCTCGCACCTGGCAACAGTGGCCTGGTGCTGCTGGTGGAAGACCTGACCGAAACCCAGATGCTTGAAGACAAACTGGTGCACTCCGAGCGACTGGCCAGCATCGGTCGACTCGCCGCCGGCGTGGCGCATGAAATCGGCAACCCGATCACCGGCATCGCGTGCCTGGCGCAGAACCTGCGCGAGGAACGCGAAGACGATAGCGAGTTGAAGGAAATCAGCGGGCAGATTCTCGAGCAGACCAAACGTGTCTCGCGCATCGTCCAGTCGCTGATGAGCTTCGCCCACGCAGGCAGTCATCAGCACAGCGACGAGCCCGTCTGTCTGGCCGAAGTGGCGCAGGATGCCATCGGTTTGCTGGCCCTGAACCGGCGCAATTTCGAAGTGCAGTTCTATAACCTCTGCGACCCCGATCACTGGGTCGAGGGTGACCCGCAGCGACTAGCCCAAGTCCTGATCAATCTGCTCTCAAACGCCCGTGACGCCTCGCCTCCCGGCAGTGCGGTGCGGGTCAAGAGTGAAGCCGGCGAACACACGGTCGACTTGATCGTGGAAGACGAAGGCAGCGGTATTCCGAAGAACATCATGGACCGATTGTTCGAACCTTTCTTCACCACCAAGGATCCTGGCGAAGGCACCGGTCTGGGCCTTGCACTGGTCTATTCCATCGTTGAAGAGCATTATGGACAAATCACCATCGACAGCCCGGCTGATGTTCAAAGCCAACGCGGCACCCGTATCCGGGTGACCTTGCCGCGTCATGTCGAAGCGACGTCCGCTGTGAACTGAGACCGTCGAGAGAATCGAATCAATGCCGCACATTTTGATCGTCGAAGACGAAACAATTATCCGCTCCGCCTTGCGCCGCCTGCTGGAACGTAACCAGTACCAGGTCAGCGAAGCCGGTTCAGTGCAGGAAGCACAAGAACGCTTCACCATTCCCACGTTCGACCTGATCGTCAGTGACCTGCGTCTGCCTGGCGCCCCGGGCACCGAGCTGATCAAACTTGGCCAGGGCACTCCGGTGCTGATCATGACCAGCTACGCCAGCCTGCGTTCGGCCGTTGACTCGATGAAGATGGGCGCGGTGGATTACATCGCCAAGCCTTTTGATCACGACGAAATGCTCCAGGCCGTCGCCCGGATCCTGCGCGACCGCCAATCGGTGCAAGCCAGTGTTGAACCTGCCACCGGCAAAGCCGGCAATGGCGCGGCGAAACCGGGTGTCGATAACAGCAACGGCGAAATCGGCATCATCGGTTCATGCCCGCCGATGCAAGACCTGTACAGCAAAATTCGCAAGGTCGCGCCGACCGATTCCAATGTCCTGATCCAGGGCGAATCCGGCACCGGTAAAGAACTGGTGGCGCGCGCGCTGCACAACCTGTCCAAGCGCGCCAAGGCACCGATGATTTCGGTGAACTGCGCAGCCATCCCGGAAAGCCTGATCGAGTCCGAACTGTTCGGCCACGAAAAAGGTGCATTCACCGGCGCCAGCGCCGGGCGTGCCGGCTTGGTCGAAGCTGCGGATGGCGGCACCTTGTTCCTCGATGAAATCGGCGAACTGCCGCTGGAAGCCCAGGCCCGCCTGTTGCGCGTGTTGCAGGAAGGCGAGATTCGCCGGGTCGGCTCGGTCCAGTCGCAGAAGGTCGATGTGCGCCTGATCGCGGCCACTCACCGGGACCTCAAGAGCCTGGCGAAAATCGGCCAGTTCCGTGAGGACTTGTACTACCGCCTCCACGTGATCGCCCTGAAACTGCCAGCCCTGCGCGAGCGCGGTGCCGACGTCAACGAAATCGCCAACGCCTTCCTGGCCAGACAGAGCGCGCGGGTCAACCGCACCGATCTGAAGTTTGCCCCGGATGCTGAACAAGCGATTCGTCACTACACCTGGCCGGGCAACGTTCGCGAGCTGGAAAATGCGGTCGAACGCGCCGTCATCCTGTGTGAAAGCCCGGAAATTTCCGCCGAGCTACTGGGCATCGACATTGAACTGAGCGACCTGGAAGACGACGACTTCATGGGCCTGGCGCCGCAACCGGGCAACAATGCCAGCAACAACAGCCATGAGCCGACCGAAGACCTGTCACTGGAAGACTACTTCCAGCACTTCGTTCTGGAACATCAGGACCACATGACCGAAACCGAGCTGGCCCGCAAACTTGGGGTCAGTCGCAAGTGTCTGTGGGAACGCCGTCAGCGCCTGGGTATCCCGCGGCGCAAGACAGGGGTCGCCAGCGAGAGCTGAACCACAGCTGTCTGATGTGCGGGTAACACGTGACTTTGCGAAGAAACTGTTACCCCACCTATTTCGCGTAACAGAAGCCGGGGCTTACGGTAACGAAGCCCCGGTTTTTTTGGGCCTTGAAAACCCCCGCCAGCCGGCCTAACCCCTTGTTTTACTGGCCTTCGCAAAAGTTGGCACGCCCCCTGCTATATGTTTGGTACAAGAACAATAACAAGCAATGCACAAGACAATAAAAATAAGACGAATCGACTCACGCACTATAAAAACAAGACGGCGAGAGGCGCAGCTAACTGATTCTTTTGGAGAGGCGTTGTATTTGGGGCTTGCCCCACGACCAGGCCGAGAATAATAAAAAACTGTCCTAAGACAGTGCCTGAACTGGTTGGATCGCGAGATCACTGCAGCACAGCGACCAAAGCAATCCGTTTGCTCTTGGCTCCCGATTGGGAGGGTCATGAAGGAAAAACTTCATGGCGAGGGCACTTAACAAAAACAAAAAGCCCGAAACCAATAATAAAAATAGAGCATGCAACTACTTCTTGGGGAGCTTCGGCTCCCCTTGTGGTTTCTGGCGTTTGGCCTTGTACGCGACATCCCCTGCACACGCTTGCGCAGCTTCCTACACCATCCCCCGACTAAATGCTAGAATCCCCGCCCATCATGCGGTCATTCTTCGTTATGGCCGAACATTCCTTCAAACAGTGCATCCCATGCTGAAGAAGTTGTTCCAGTCATTCCGTTCTCCCAAGCGTCATACGCAACACATTCGCACCACGCCTGAAGTCCTCAACAGCGGCCAACACTCGCTGCAAAAGGCCCAATTCAGCCGTTATGCGGTGAATATCGTCGAACGCCTGCAGAACGCCGGTTACCAAGCCTACCTGGTCGGCGGCTGTGTGCGTGACATGCTGCTCGGCATCACGCCTAAAGATTTTGACGTCGCCACCAGCGCCACGCCTGAACAGGTGCGTGCCGAATTCCGCAATGCGCGGATCATCGGTCGCCGTTTCAAACTCGTGCATATCCACTTCGGTCGCGAAATCATTGAAGTCGCGACCTTCCGCGCCAATCACCCGCAAAATGACGAGGAAGAAGACAGCAACCAGTCTTCCCGTAACGAAAGCGGGCGCATCTTGCGCGATAACGTCTACGGCACGCTGGAAGAAGACGCGCAACGCCGCGACTTCACCATCAACGCCCTGTATTACGATCCGGTCAGTGAGCGCATCCTCGACTACGCCAACGGTGTGCACGACATCCGCAATCACCTGATCCGTCTGATCGGCGACCCCAAGCAGCGCTATCAGGAAGACCCGGTGCGGATGCTGCGGGCCGTGCGGTTCGCCGCCAAGCTGAATTTCGGTATCGAAAAACACAGCGCCCTGCCGATTCGCGACCTGGCACCGATGCTGCGCGAGATTCCCTCGGCCCGCCTGTTCGAAGAAGTGCTCAAGCTGTTCCTCTCCGGCCATGCCGCAGACACCTTCGAGATGCTCGTCGACTTGCAGCTGTTCGATCCGCTGTTCCCGGCCAGTGCCGAAGCGCTCGAATACAACCCGACCTACACCCACACCCTGATCAGCGAAGCGCTGGTCAACACGGACCTGCGGATCAAGCAGAACAAACCGGTCACCCCGGCGTTCCTGTTTGCGGCCCTGTTGTGGCCTGCCCTGCCGGCGCGCGTACTGCGCCTGCAAGAACGCGGCATGCCGCCGATTCCGGCGATGCAGGAAGCGGCGCACGAGCTGATTGCCGAACAGTGCCAGCGGATCGCGATTCCAAAACGCTTCACCATGCCGATCCGCGAGATCTGGGACATGCAGGAGCGCCTGCCACGGCGCAGCGGCAAACGTGCCGACCTGCTGCTGGACAACCCGCGGTTCCGCGCCGGCTACGACTTCCTGCTGCTGCGCGAAAGCGCTGGCGAGCAGACCGATGGCCTGGGCGAATGGTGGACGGACTATCAGGACGCCAACGACAGCGAACGTCGCGACATGATTCGCGACCTCAGCGGCAAGGATGAAGGCACCGGCGCTCCACGCAAACGTCGTCGCAGCGGTGGCGCCAAGCGCAAACGCACAGCCGGCGCACCGAGTGCCACGGGCGAGTAATCCATGGAACGCATCTACATCGGCATGGGCAGCAATCTGGCTGACCCCGCTGAACAGTTGCGCAGCGCCGTCAATGCGCTCGCTCAGTTGCCGCAGACCGAACTGGTCGGGGTGTCCGCGTTTTATCAAAGCGACTCGCTGCTACCCGGCCAACCGCGTTACACCAACGCGGTGGCGGCGCTGCACAGCACACTCGCGCCGCTCGACCTGCTCGATGCACTGCAAGCCATCGAGAACGAACAGGGCCGCGAGCGACTTGAACGCTGGGGGCCGCGCACGCTGGATCTCGACATCGTGCTGTTTGGCGATCGGCTGATCGATGAACCGCGCCTCAAGGTGCCGCATTACCATTTGCAGGAACGAGCGTTCGTGCTGTATCCGCTGGCCGAGCTTGCGCCTGCGGATTTGCGCCTGGCCGATGGCCGCACGCTAAGCGACTTGCTCGCTGCCTGCCCGTTCGTCGGCCTGGAACGCCTCCCTCAGAATTGAAACCATTCCCTGTGGGAGCGAGCCTGCTCGCGATGACTGACTGTCAGTCAACTTCTCTATCGCCTGCTCAATTGCTATCGCGAGCAGGCTCGCTCCCACACTGGTTTATGTGTCGAACGCGAGATTGCAGCTGCTGAAACGCATCAGTTACAGCGGTAACACCCGCCTCGTAACAACGCGGTAACACATCCAATTGACTTCCCGAGTTCTCCTCACGACTATAGGCGTCCCGCTGCCGCCAACACGGCGTTAAAGGGCGCAATCCAGGCCTTAAAAGCACGACAACAGACCGTGCGCCTGTATTTAACGAAGAATCACGCGCGTTACTCGCAGTAGTTTCCACAGCGCCTGAATGAGGAACTTTTCATGCCAGCCATCACCCTGACCACGCTGCAAGGTCTCAAGCAAAAAGGTGAAAAAATCACCATGCTGACCTGCTATGACGCAACCTTCGCCCACGCCTGTAATGAGGCTGGCGTCGAAGTGCTGCTGGTGGGCGACTCCCTCGGCATGGTTTTGCAAGGTCATGACAGCACCCTGCCCGTGACCACCGCTGAGATGGCTTACCACGTGGCGGCCGTCAAACGCGGCAACACTGATGCGCTGATTCTCGCCGACCTGCCCTTCATGGCCTACGCCACCACCGAACAAGCCATGACCAACAGCGCGCTGTTGATGCAGGCCGGTGCGCACATGGTCAAGGTTGAAGGGGCATTGTGGCTCGCCGATTCGATCCGCCTGCTCGCCGAACGCGGCATCCCGGTTTGCGCCCACATGGGCCTGACACCGCAATCGGTGAACATTCTGGGCGGCTACAAAGTCCAGGGCCGCAACGAGAACCAGGCGCGGCAGATGCGCGCCGATGCGATCTCCCTGGAGCAGGCTGGCGCGGCGATGTTGCTGCTCGAATGCGTGCCCAGCGAATTGGCCGAAGAAATCACCCAGGCCGTGAAGATTCCGGTGATCGGCATCGGCGCCGGCAGTGGCACCGACGGCCAGGTACTGGTGTTGCACGACATGCTGGGCCTGTCCATCACCGGTCGCGTGCCAAAATTCGTCAAGAACTTCATGGATGGCCAAGCCAGTATTCACGCGGCACTGAGCGCCTACGTCACTGAAGTCAAAGCAGCCACTTTCCCTGGGATCGAACACGGATTCTCTGCATGAACACCGTCAAAACCGTACGCGAACTGCGAGCCGCCGTGGCCCGCGCCCGCAATGAAGGCAAGCGCATCGGCTTCGTGCCGACCATGGGCAACCTGCACAGCGGCCATGTGGCGCTCATCACCAAAGCCTCCCAACGGGCGGATTTCGTGGTCGCTAGCATTTTCGTCAACCCGCTGCAATTCGGCGCCGGCGAAGACCTCGACAAATACCCGCGGACCCTTGCCGCCGACCAGGAAAAACTCCTCCAGGCCGGTTGCCATTTGCTGTTCGCGCCATCCGCTGAAGAAATGTACCCGGATGGCATGGCCGGCCAGACCCGCGTCAGCGTGCCGCAACTCTCCGAAGGCCTGTGTGGCGCCAGCCGTCCCGGGCATTTCGAAGGTGTGGCGACGGTGGTCAGCAAGCTGTTCAACATGGTCCAGCCCGATCTGGCGATTTTCGGCCAGAAAGACTTCCAGCAACTGGCGGTCATTCGCGCGCTGGTGCACGACTTGAACATGCCGATCCAGATCATTGGCGAACCGACCGTGCGGGCGGCCGATGGCCTGGCGCTGTCGTCGCGCAATGGTTTCCTCAGCGAAGAACAGCGGGCCATCGCACCAGAGGTCTATCGCACCCTGACCCGGATCAGCGACGCAATCAAACAGGGCGAGCGCGATTACCCGACGCTGATCAATGAGCAGATCAAGCAACTGGAAGTCGCTGGCCTGCGTCCGGATTACCTGGAAATTCGCCATGCACTGACCTTGCGTCCGGCGACGACCGAAGATCGGGATCTGGTGATTCTGGTCGCAGCGTTCCTGGGGACCACGCGGTTGATCGACAACCTGCACCTGAACCTCGACGCGCACGCATAAACACCACCAAACCCTGTGGGAGCGAGCTTGCTCGCGATAGCGGATTGTCATTCAACATCGATGTTGGCTGATCCACCGCAATCGCGAGCAAGCTCGCTCCCACAAGGGGTAAGCAGTGGCCACGCACTGTATTGCCGCCCCTCAAGCCTTCGGGCAAACTGCCCGCCGTTCGATTCCGACCTGGGGAAACACTCATGCACGCCATCATGCTCAAGGCCAAGCTGCATCGCGCCGAAGTCACCCATGCTGTACTCGATTACGAAGGCTCCTGCGCCATCGACGGCGAGTGGCTGGACTTGTCCGGTATCCGTGAATACGAACAGATCCAGATTTATAACGTCGACAACGGCGAACGCTTCACCACCTATGCGATTCGTGGCGAAGAAGGCTCGCGGATGATTTCCGTCAACGGTGCTGCCGCGCACAAGGCCAAGGTCGGTGATCGAGTGATCATCTGCGCCTACGCTCATTACAGCGACGCCGAGCTGCTCAACTTCAAGCCGCGGATGCTCTACATGGCGCCGGGCAACGAACTGAGCCACACCAGCAACGCCATTCCGATCCAGGTCGCCTGATCGAACCAACGTCCTGTCACCTGCCCGTTTGTCGGCCCATACGCTACTCGATGTTAAAAAAGTACCGGAAACGGGTCAGACAAAGGCAAGACAGATCAATGCGCGGGGTTTACTGTATTCGCCCTGCGCCATGAAATCGTCTCGACGCAGTTGACCGGAGCGCCCGCCCGCAGCGTTCCGGGATTTTTCGTGTTCAAAAAGCCGTTCAAGTAAAAAGGAAACCCGCAGCGATGGCGTACTACCGCACTCCTCATGACGTGACCGCTCTGCCCGCCTGGCAAGCGTTGAAAGACCACCGCCAAGCCATGCAGGATTTCAGCATGCGCGAAGCCTTTAATGCCGACCCGCAGCGTTTTACTCAATTCACCCTCAGCAGCTGCGGCCTGTTTCTCGATTACTCCAAGAACCTGATCAACGCCCAGACCCGCAATCTGCTGGTGGGCCTGGCCAACGAAGTCGACCTCAAGGGCGCGATCAAGTCGCTGTTCGACGGCGAAATCGTCAACTCCTCCGAAGGCCGCCCGGCCCTGCACACCGCTCTGCGCCGCCCGGTTGGCGACAAGTTGTCGGTGAACGGCGTCAACGTGATGCCCGAAGTGCATAAAGTGCTGAACCAGATCACTGATCTTGTGGGCCGTATCCACGATGGTCTGTGGCGCGGTTACACCGAGAAGCCGATCACTGACGTGGTGAACATCGGCATCGGTGGCTCGTTCCTCGGCCCTGAACTGGTGTCCGAAGCGCTGTTGTCCTACGCCCAGAAAGGCGTGCGTTGCCATTACCTGGCGAACATCGACGGCAGTGAATTCCACGAACTGACCATGAAGCTGCGCGCCGAGACCACGCTGTTCATCGTCTCGTCGAAATCCTTCAACACCCTCGAAACCCTGAAGAATGCCCAGGCCGCACGCGCCTGGTACCTGGCCCAGGGTGGTTCGGAAGCCGAGCTGTATCGCCACTTCATCGCCGTGTCGAGCAACAACGCCGCCGCTGTGGCCTTCGGCATCCGCGAAGAAAACATCTTCCCGATGTGGGACTGGGTTGGCGGTCGTTATTCGCTGTGGTCGGCCATCGGTTTGCCGATCGCCCTGGCCATCGGCATGTCGAACTTCAAGGAACTGCTGTCCGGTGCCTACACCATGGACCAGCATTTCCAGAGCGCGCCATTCGAACAGAACATGCCGGTGCTGCTGGCGTTGCTCGGCGTCTGGTACGGCAACTTCTGGGGCGCGCAAAGCCACGCGATCCTGCCGTACGACCACTACCTGCGTAACATCACCAAGCACTTGCAACAGCTGGACATGGAATCCAATGGCAAGAGCGTACGTCAGGACGGCACGCCCGTGTCCACCGACACCGGCCCGGTCATCTGGGGCGGCGTGGGTTGCAACGGTCAACACGCTTACCACCAGTTGCTGCACCAGGGCACCCAACTGATCCCGGCTGACTTCATCGTGCCGATCGTCAGCTTCAACCCGGTGTCCGACCACCACCAGTGGCTGTACGCCAACTGCCTGTCGCAAAGCCAGGCATTGATGCTCGGCAAGACCCTTGCCGAAGCTGAAAACGAGCTGCGCGACAAAGGCATGAGTGAAGAAGACGTGCATAAACTCGCACCGCACAAGGTGATCCCGGGCAACCGTCCGAGCAACACCCTGGTGGTCGAGCGCATCAGCCCACGTCGTCTCGGCGCACTGGTGGCGATGTACGAACACAAAGTCTTCGTGCAAAGCGTGGTGTGGGGCATCAACGCCTTCGACCAGTGGGGCGTGGAGCTGGGCAAGGAGCTGGGCAAAGGCGTCTACAACCGCCTGGTCGGCAGCGAAGAAACCCCGGCTGACGATGCTTCCACCCAAGGCCTGATCAACTATTTCCGTGGTCGTCACCGCGGCTGATCTAACGCCCCGCCCACAGGGTTTGTGCCAGGCATACATTCTGTGGGCAACACCAATACTGTGGGAGTGAGCCTGCTCGCGATAACGGTTTGTCATCAACATCGATGTTGACTGATCCACCGCTATCGCGAGCAGGCTCACTCCCACAGTTGTTTTGGGTTACCCATTCCCAAGGCGTTCGGCTTGAACCCTTCCGCTACTCGGCGCATCTTTATTACTTGTCGCAACAAGAATAAGGAACCGTCATGTTCGATATCAGCACGTTCCCCAAAGCCGATGCCGTCCGCCGGGCTGCGCACTTGAGTCAAGACGACTATAAGCGCCTCTACCGCCAATCCATCGAACACCCCACTGAGTTCTGGGCTGAACAGGCCACAAGGTTTCTCGACTGGAGTAAACACTGGGACACCGTCCAGCGTTACAACCTGAAAACCGGCGAGGCCAGTTGGTTTGCCGGCGGCAAGTTGAATGTCAGTTACAACTGCATCGACCGCCACCTGGAAAAGCGCGGCGACCAGACCGCCATTCTTTGGGAAGGCGACGACCCCGCTGAATCGGCGCAGATCACCTACAAAAAACTCCATCACAACGTCTGCCGCCTGGCCAACGTGCTCAAAAGCCGTGGCGTGAAAAAGGGCGACCGCGTATGCATCTACATGCCGATGATTCCCGAAGCCGCCTACGCGATGCTCGCCTGCACGAGGATTGGCGCAGTGCATTCGGTGGTATTCGGTGGTTTCTCACCTGATTCCGTACGCGACCGCATTCTCGATGCCGATTGCTGCACCGTGATCACTGCCGATGAAGGCGTGCGTGGCGGTAAATTCGTGCCGCTCAAGAAGAAGGTCGACGAGGCCCTGAAAAGCTGCCCGAATGTCAGCACGGTCATAGTCGTTGAGCGCACCCAAGGCGAGGTGGACTGGGTCGAGGGCCGTGACCTCTGGTATCACCAGGCGCTGCGCGACGTCAGCGACGATTGCCCGCCGGAACCGATGGACGCCGAAGACCCGCTGTTCATCCTCTACACCTCCGGCAGCACCGGCAAACCCAAAGGCGTGCTGCACACCACCGGCGGCTATCTGCTGCAAGCGGCAATGACCTTCAAATACGTGCTCGACTACCGCGACGACGAAGTCTTCTGGTGCACCGCCGACGTCGGCTGGGTTACCGGCCACAGCTACATCGTCTACGGCCCGCTGGCCAACGGCGCGACCACGCTGATCTTCGAAGGGGTGCCAAGCTACCCGAGCAGTTCGCGCTTCTGGCAGGTTATCGATAAACATCACGTCAATATCTTCTACACCGCCCCGACTGCACTGCGCTCGCTGATGCGTGAAGGCCCGGAACCGTTGAAGGAAACGTCGCGCGCGAGCCTGAGATTACTCGGCAGCGTCGGCGAGCCAATCAACCCGGAAGCGTGGGATTGGTACTTCAATGCCGTCGGCGAACAACGTTGTCCAATCGTCGACACCTGGTGGCAGACCGAAACCGGCGGCATCATGCTCAGCCCGCTGGTCAGCGCAAAACGGATCAAACCCGGCTGCGCCACACAACCGATGTTCGGCGTACAGCCCGTGCTGCTGGATGAGACGGGCAAGGAAATCAAAGGCGCCGGCAGCGGCGTGTTGGCGATCAAGTCCAGTTGGCCGGCACAGATCCGCAGTGTCTATGGCGATCCGCAACGGATGGTCGACACCTACTTCAAGCCCTACCCCGGCTATTACTTCACCGGTGACGGCGCGCGGCGCGACGAGGATGGCGATTACTGGATCACCGGGCGCATCGACGACGTGATCAACGTTTCCGGGCACCGTATTGGCACCGCGGAAGTGGAAAGCGCGCTGGTCCTGCACGACAGCATCGCCGAGGCCGCCGTGGTCGGTTACCCCCATGACATCAAGGGCCAGGGCATCTACGCCTTCGTCACCCCCATGAACGGAACCGATCCCACTGACGAACTGAAGAAAGAACTGCTGGCCCACGTCATCAAGGAAATCGGCAGTTTCGCCAAGCCGGACTTGATCCAGTGGGCACCGGCCTTGCCGAAAACCCGCTCAGGCAAGATCATGCGGCGCATTCTGCGCAAGATCGCCTGCAACGAACTGGACAGCCTCGGTGACACCTCGACGCTGGCTGATCCAAGTGTGGTGCAAGGCCTGATCGACAAGCGTCTGAACCAGTAAGCCCCGCGCGGCCGGCAATGGCCGCGTTTTCTTTCTACAACTGAGTCGCCATGGAATTTATCCGCAGCCGCATCGAAACCCAGCTCATGAGCCTGACCGGTCTGTCCCTGGGCAAACTCGACCTGGAAAATCCCAAGGGCGATCCCGGCCTGTTCGGTCCCGACTCGGTGAGCTGGCAAGTCCATGGCGATTTCAGCAGCATGCTGATCGGCGGCATCAGCGCGCTGATGCTTCAGGCCCTACATCCATTGGCATTGGCCGGGGTCTGGGATCATTCGAATTTTCGCGAAGACATGATCGGCCGCTTGCGCCGCACCAGTCAGTTCATCTCCGGAACGACATTTGGATCGCGCAAGGACGCCGACTGGTTGATCGAGAAAGTCCGCACCATTCACCTGCAAGTGGTTGGCACCGCGCCGGATGGCCGGCCCTACGCCGCCAGCGATCCCGACCTGCTGACGTGGGTGCACGTGGCCGAGGTCAGTAACTTCCTCGCCGCGCATCTGCGGTATCGCAATCCGCACCTGTCTGCGCTTGATCAAGACCGTTACTACGGCGAAATCGCGATGATTGCCGAACGCCTGGGCGCGCGCGATGTGCCGCGCAACCGCAAGGAAATCGCGGCTTATCTTGAACGAGTCCGCCCGCAACTGCTGTGCGACCAACGCAGTCGCGAGGTGTTGCGACTGCTGCTGAACGCCCCTGCCCCCAGTCGCCTCGCCAAACCGTTCGGCGGCTTGATGATGCAGGCCGGGATCGACCTGTTGCCAGACTGGGCCAGTGACATGCTCGACGTGCGCCAGAACCCGCTGCAACGCCAACTGATCCGTGCCAGCGTCAAGCGCAGCGCACCGATGCTGCGTTGGGCGATGCGAAATGGCTCGGTGCAGCGGGCCAAGCGACGCATGGGGCTACTCACCTGATAAAAAGCATCGCGAGCAGGCTCGCTCCCACATGGGTTTTGTGTTGCTCACTAAATAGGTGACTCATAAAGATCCAGTGTGGGAGCGAGCCTGCTCGCGATGGCAGCACCAAGGTTTCGCGCCAAGCTGTTAAACTCCCGCGCCAAATTCCCTCCTGCAAGGCGCCCAGCATGTCTTCCTTGAATCAGGCGCTGCGCGCCGCCCTCGATCATCGCCAGGACCTGCTTGCCGAGCTGCATCAGCAAGGCACCGACTGCTATCGCCTGTTTCACGGCAGCCAGGAAGGCGCCGGTGGCCTGACCATCGACCGCTACGGCCCGCAATTGCTGGTGCAAAGCTTTCACCAGGCGTTGGAACGTGACGCGCTGCTGCAACTGCACGATGCGATTAATCAACACTTGGGCCTGGAAACGCTGCTGGTCTACAACGATCGTTCCCGGGGCAACTCGCGTATCGACCGCGAAGACACCGTCTACCGCGCCGACGACGCCGCGCTGCAGGACCTGGTCGGCCACGAATGGGGGCTCAATTATCGGGTGCGCGGACGTCATGCCGGCCAGGATCCGCTGCTGTTCCTTGACCTGCGCAACACTCGTGGCTGGGTCAAGGAGCACAGCAAAAACAAAAGCGTGCTCAACCTGTTCGCCTACACCTGCGGCGTGGGTTTGAGCGCCGCGGCCGGTGGCGCACGCGAGGTGTGCAATCTGGATTTCGCCGAGGGCAACCTGGCGGTCGGTCGTGAAAACGGCCTGCTCAACCCACAGCTGCCGACCATGGAATTCATCCAGTCCGATTACTTCCCGGCTATCCGTCAACTGGCGGGCCTGCCCATCAGTCAACGGCGCGGGCAGAAACTACCGAGTTACCCGCGCCTTGAGCAGCGTCAATACGACCTCGTACTGCTCGACCCGCCCGCCTGGGCCAAAAGTGCATTTGGCACGGTCGATTTGTTGCGTGACTATCAGAGCCTGCTCAAACCCGCCCTGCTGGCGACCGCCGACAATGGCGTGCTGATCTGCTGCAACAACCTGGCAAAGGTCAGCATGGACGATTGGCGCGAACAGGTTTTGCGTTGCGCGCAAAAGGCTGGCCGGCCCGTCCGTGAGTGGACGGTGATGAAGCCCGGCGGTGATTTCCCATCGCTGGATCAACAACCACCGCTGAAAACCCTGATCCTGCAATTCTAAGATTCAGCAAAAAATCAGATTAATCCTGGAAAGCAGGATGGCTTCGGAACCGGAAACGCGTGCCATACTCCAACGCACTCCGATTCAGACAGACGAAGCCACACATGCCCAAAGGATTGATTCGCGCTATCGGCGCTTTGTTGACTGCTCTGGCCCTTTATAGCCTGCTGGGGTTTCTGATTTTACCGGGCATCGCGCTGCGCATTGCCAATCAGCAACTGGCCCACTATGCCACGACGCCCGCCACGATTTCGCGGATCGAACTCAACCCCTTCAGCCTGGAAGTGACCCTTTGGGGCCTGGTCATCGGTGAACCTGGCAAGGAACAGGTCGGCTTCGAACGCCTGTACGCCAACCTGCAGATCGACAGCCTGTGGACCAAGGCGCTGCACCTGTCCGATATCGAAATAGACAAGCCCAAGACCGAAATCCTCTTTGGCAAGGACGGCAAACTCAATCTGCTGGGCCTGTTCAAAATACCCGCCAGCGAACCGACCCCGACAGACCCGAACGCCAAGCCGTTTCCGCTGCGCATCGAGCGCATCAAACTGGCTGGCGGCAATGTGCATTTTCAGGATTCACGCCCCAGTGAACCCATTGAATTTCTTTACGACAAGCTCGACTTCGAACTGAAGAACCTCAGCACCCTGCCCGAAGACAGTGCCAACATGACGTTGGTGGCCATCGGCCCGGGAGGTGGACAGCTCGACTGGACCGGCAATTTCAGTCTGATCCCGATTACCTCCGAAGGTAAGCTGAAAATCACCGACGGCAAGATGAAATCCTTTTGGCCCTATGTCCGTGACGCTTTGCCGCTGGTGCTGGAAAACGGCGTCGTCAACCTGAGTACCGACTACAAACTCAACCTGTCCAAAGAAACCCACCTGCTGCTGAGCAACGTTGCCGTCAGCGTCGCGCCCTTCGCCATCAAGGCCCCGGACGGTCGGCCGTTGGCAAGACTGGAGCGCCTGGACATCAGTGACACCACCGTGGACCTGGCCAAGCAACAAGTGGTGGTCGGCAAGATCCGCAGTAACAAGCTGGAAACCTGGGCTGCCCTCGAAGCCGATGGCCAACTCGACTGGCAAAAACTGTTCGCCAGCCAACCGTCCAAAGCGGCGGTAAAAGCCAACGCCGAGCCGAAGAAAACGCCGGCGGCAGCCGATTCGCCGAAAGCTGAACCCGCCGCGCCAGGAAAACCGTGGCAAGTGCTGCTCAAAGACGTGCAACTGCGCAATTACCAGGTGCACCTGGCCGACCGCAAGGCACAACCTGCCGTGGCATTGGACGTCGGTCCGCTGAACCTGGACCTGCAAAACTTCGACAGCCTTAACGGCTCGCCTTTCAACCTCAAGCTCGACACCGGCGTGGGCAACCAAGGCAAACTTACGGTCGACGGCTTGGTCAATCTGGCGCCGGTCAGCGCCAAGCTGAAGGTGCAGACCAAAGACATCGATCTGCGGGTCGCGCAGTCCTACATCAACCCGTTCATCCGCCTCGAACTGCGTAGCGGCATGCTCGGCAGTGACCTGGCTGTCGATCTCAAGAGCACCGAGCCGCTGGCGTTCAACGTCACCGGCCGCGCTCAGGTCGATCAACTGCATACCCTCGACACCCTGAAAACCCGCGACTTCCTCAAGTGGCAGCAACTGGTGCTCGAAGGCCTGAACTATCAACACGGCGACAGCCTGTCGATCGACAAGGTCAACCTGTACCAGCCGTATGCGCGCTTCATGATCAATGATGATCGCACCACCAATATCGACGACCTGCTGATCCCGCAACCGGCCGACTCAGGTGTTGCCAAGACTGCGGCGGCCAAACCCGCCAGCCAGGAAAAACCCCTGGGCATCCATGTCGGCGGCGTGGCCATCAATGACGGTTCGGCAAACTTCGCCGACTTCAGCCTGACACCCAACTTCGCCACCGCCGTGCAACAACTCAACGGGCAGATCGGCACCATCGACAGCCGCCAGGCGAAACCGGCCAGCGTCGACATCAAAGGCAAGGTCGACCGCTATGCGCCCGTGACCATCAAGGGCTCGGTCAACCCGTTCGACCCGATGGCCAGCCTCGACATCGCGACCAGCTTCAAACGCGTGGAACTGACCACGTTGACGCCCTACTCCGGCAAGTTCGCCGGTTACCGCATCCGCAAGGGCCGACTCAATCTCGACCTGCATTACATGATCACCAAAGGCCAGCTCAAAGCTGAAAACAAAGTGGTGCTCGAGCAACTGCAACTGGGTGAGAAAGTCGACAGCCCGGATGCCGTCAGTCTGCCGTTGAAACTGGCGATTGCCTTGCTCAAGGACGTCGACGGCAAGATTTCCATCGAGCTGCCGGTGACCGGCGACCTGAACAACCCGCAGTTCAGCATCATGCCGATTGTCTGGCAGACCTTGCGCAACCTGATCGTCAAGGCCGCCGCAGCGCCGTTCAAAATGATTGGTGGGCTGGTCAGTGGCGGCGGTTCCGAAGATCTGGGCAGTGTTTCGTTCGAGCCGGGTTCGAGCGATCTGAGCAAGGAGGCCGAAGCGGCACTGGTCAAACTGTCGCAAGCCTTGAAGGAACGCCCTGCCCTGCATCTGGAAATTGAAGGCACTGCCGCTGCCAGCAGCGACGGTCCGCTGATTGCCGAGCAACGGCTTGAGCGTGAATACCAATACAACTACTACAAAATGCTCCAGCGTCGCGGCGACAAGGTTCCGGCACAGGCGTCGTTGGTCGACGTGCCGGACAGCGAGAAAGGCCCGTTGCTGGAAGGGATCTACCGCACACGCCTGAAGACCCAGCCACCCGCCGAATGGAAGGACCTGGGCAAGGAAGAACGCACCGCCAAAATGCGTGCCGAGGTGATCAAGTTCTGGAGTACCAACGATGTGCTGCTGCGACAACTCGGTCAGGATCGCGCCAGCAGCATCAAGGATTTCCTGGTGGACAAGACCCAGATGGCCGATGACCGTGTCTACTTCGTCGACGCCAACCTTGGCGAGGCGCAAAGTGATGGTCGTGTGGTGACGCCGATGCACCTGGATGCCGAATGATGATCAGACGAGTGCTGATGAGCTTGAGCGTAACCTTGGCATTGGCAGCCAGCCAGGCCTGGGCGACCGATACATTGCGCTGCGGCAGTCAATTGGTCAGCGTGGGGGACAGGACCAGCGAGGTGCTGCAAAAGTGCGGTGAGCCCATTGCCCGCGACTTGCTGGGCTACAAGCGCAGCGCCAACCGACGGGAAGAGTTCCAGGTCGAGGAATGGACCTACGGGCCCAACAGCGGGATGTATCAATACTTGCGGTTTGAAGGCAATCGGCTGAAACAGATCACCAGCAAACGCGGAAACTGAAGACACCACACCCCCATGTGGGAGCGAGCCTGCTCGCGATGAGGCCATAACATTCAACATCGATGTTGACGGTTATACCGCCATCGCGAGCAGGCTCGCTCCCACATGGGTTTTGCGGCGCCCACAATAGAACAGGCCCCCGACACGAATGTCGGGGGCCTGTAATGACCACATCCTTGTGGCCTTCGCATGAACTCTTCAGATGCAACAGGCGTATTACTCAGCCCACCTGCTGCGCCTTCTCCCGGTTCAGGCGAGAAGTCTTGCCTTACTCGGCTTTCAGGCCGTCAGCGGAGACCGCTTTGACGCCTTTGATTTTCTTGGTGATCGCGACAGCGGTAGTTTTCTGAGCTTCGGTCACTGCAACGGTGGACGACAGCGATACAACACCTTTGTTGGTTTCAACTTTGATGTCGGTGCCAGGAATGCCTTTTTCAGTTACCAGGTCGCTTTTGACTTTGGTGGTGATCCAGGTATCGGAAGTAGCTTCCTTGGCCTTGGTCACTTCACCCGCCGCCAGAGTCATCGGGGCTTGGGTGGTAGTGGTTTGTGCAAATGCTGCGTTGGCCATGGTCAGGGTCAGCGCGGTAGCAGCAGCGGCAGCGATAGCGAACTTCTTCATACGAGTAACTCCTGTTTTTCTATAAAGTCTGCTGTGTGTCTTATTCAGCAGGGTTACTGGGTATGTTGCGAACGGTGTGCCAACTTTGAGACAACGAATAAACCTATATAAAACAGCAACTTAAGAAATAGCCCGATTTTCGGATTCATGCAAAATGCATGACTTGGTGATTCTCTACATGCAAGTTGCGGGTTTTGCCTTGGGCCTAAGGCCATGAATTGTCGGGGGTTTTCTTGTTTTCAGAGTTTTAGGGCGTTGTTCCAGCAAAAAGCCCCCGCTTTTAAGGGCGTGATGCGGTTCACTTAAGAAAGTTTTGGAGTTGGGGGTTGGGTACATAGGGGGTTGGGTACATATCCGTTTCTACGGTCATGGCTGCTATTGGTTCCGCCTTTACGGCGGGTCACTTGGAGAAGCGCCAAGTAACC
>NZ_JARVSN010000005.1:0-352853 GCF_030209165.1 Pseudomonas sp. fls2-241-R2A-110
CACCCCCCTGATCAGAAGCCAGAAGGTGTAAACCTTATTCAGGACGAGACACCTGCTGGAAAAAAGCCGTCAGGACATGAACAACGTGCGGGCAAAGATCCAGCGGGCCGGGGAAGAACTGAACCAGTTGAAGGCCAATGCCGAAGCGGCGACCAAAACCGCTACCGTGACCGCGAACGATTCGTTGAAATCGCCTAAATCCGGGGTTTGATCTGGAAGTTGTACTGAGGCTCAGGGCCCCATCGCGAGCAGACTCGCTCCCACATTGGTCTTATGTAGGAGCGAGCCTGCTCGCGATGGCGGTGTTACTGAAGTAACTCGGTATCAAGGACTTTGGAGGACTCGCCGATCACACTGTCGGCAAGCTGGACGAATGCCTTGGTGTCCACACGTCCCAGGTGCATCGCCCCGCGCAATACATCATCCAGCGAGCGCTTGTTGCGGGTTTTCAAGCGAATCTCGCGATCCAGTTCCTGCAGCAACAGCACCGCTTTCGACACCTGCGCCGGGTTAATCTGCTCGCCACGTAATGTCGTGACGTTCTGGCCGTCCCTGGCCAGTTTCTTCTGCAAACCCTCATACCGCTCATCACTCATGCCGCCGGCGCGACGCACCAGTTCGATGGCGTAATACTCGGCAAACCCTTCACTGATCCAGTCGCTGCGCTGCTGATCGTTGATCCGCCCGAACACCTGCGCCAACTCCCGCACCACAGCACTGGTGCCACTTTCGCTCACCAACGGCAGGCGTGAGTTCAGGTAGATCGATTCGTGTGCGCCCAGACTGCCGCGCCACATCGGGTCGTTGGCGCCGACGATCAGCAGCTTGGTCGGGTGGCGGGGATACACAGCCTGCACTTGCGGCCAGACAAACGTCAGCAAGGTCAGCACGTCCATGCGGCGCATACCCTGCCCCCTGGGCGAGGCCACGGTGACTTCGGTTTCCCCAAGCCGGGTGCGACGGCTGCCCAAGTGGCCGGCAAGCATCCAGCCCGTGGGCCGGTCGAACAGTCGAGAGACGTTATCCACGCGGAATTTGTTCTTGCCGACTCGCGGCCACGCGGTCTCGACGCTTTTCCAGCCGTTGGGCAATTCGAATTCAAGGCGTGAAACCAGCTCGATGCCGTCCTGCTGATCGAGTTTGGCGGGCGGCACCAGGTCGTCGCCTCGCATCAGCGCCCAGGTCGGGGTCATGCGGGTGTCGAAGCTGCCGTTCTTGCGCCCGTGGCTGATGCGCACGCGATAGCTCAGGCTGGCCTTGTCCGCGGTGGGACGCCAGACACCGCGCGTCTGTTTGCCCGGGGTGAGTTGCCATTGGCCATCGGCCTTGAAGTCGCTGTAAAGACTGCCATCGCCCAGGTCAAAATCCAGGCTGCGCACCGCGGAGCCCCGAGCCAAGGTGAGACGCACCTCAGCCTGATCGCTTTGCGGCAACAGGCGCACGTGGTAGTCCAGATCGACCTTCTTCGCCGCCCACACCGACGAACTCAGGAGCAACAGCCCAACGGTCAACGCCCGGCGCAATCCCACAGCCATACACACTCCTTCGTGACACGTTAAAACCGACAGCGCTTAACCCGCCCGGAAGATCAGATGATCTTCCCAGTCATCTTCGGCCACACTGCCTTCGGCAAGCATGCGCCCGGACTGGGAAATACGTTCGTGGTGCACCGCATCGCGATCACCGCACACCAGGTGATGCCAAAGCGGCAGGTCCTTGCCTTCGCTGACCAGGCGATAGCCGCAGGTCGGCGGCAGCCATTTGAACTCGTCAGCCTTGCCCGGCGTGAGCTGGATGCAATCAGGCACAAAGTCGCGCCGGTTTGGGTAATCGGTGCACTGACAGGTTTTCAGGTCCAGCAATTTGCAGGCGATACGTGTGTAATAGACGGAGTTATCGTCTTCATCTTCGAGCTTTTGCAGGCAGCACAGGCCACAGCCATCGCACAGCGATTCCCATTCCTCTTGATCGAGTTGATCGAGGGTTTTGCGTATCCAGAACGGTTCGACTTTGGCGGCCATGGCTCAAGCATCAATATCAGGTGGTGAAAAGGCCGCCAGTCTAGTGCCAAGGCCCCTGCGGGCCAAGCATTGGCGACTGCCGGTAGAACGGGCTTGTCAGTTTTTGCGCCGCCACGTAGCTTTGCCAGTCGCAAGGAGCCATGCCCGGATGCCATTAACGCTCAACCGCGTTGCATTCAGGTGAACTGCCGGCTCTCGACAAACCTTAACGCCCAGCTCAACTGCGCCCGCAGGTTTCAGACGACCCTCACTTTCAAACGTTGCAAGGAATCTCTTGATGAGTGCAAATCCACGCGTTGCCGACTATGCGATCCATCCTCAGTTCACCGATCGCTGGTCGCCCCGCGCCTTCACCGGCGAAACCATTCCCGAAGAAACCCTGCTGAGCTTTTTCGAAGCGGCACGCTGGGCGCCTTCGGCCTACAACTCGCAACCTTGGCGATTCCTGTACGCGCGCCGCGACACGCCAAACTGGGAGCGTTATCTGGGTCTGCTGAACGAATTCAACCGTTCCTGGGCACAACACGCCTCGGCGCTGGTGATCGTGATCTCGAAAACCACCTTCACGGCCCCGGGTGCCACCGAAGAAACCCCGGCCCTGTGGCACACCTTCGACACTGGGTCGGCATGGGGCCATCTGGCGCTGCAAGCAAGCATCAGCGGCTGGCACACCCACGGCATGGCCGGTTTCGATCAGGAACTGACCCGCAAGGAGCTGAACATCCCTGAAGGTTATGCGCTGCACGCAGCGGTTGCGGTGGGCAAACTGGGCGACAAGGCGACGCTCGCCGATTACCTGCAAGCCCGTGAAGAGCCAAGCCCGCGCCGTCCGCTGAGCGAGCTGGCGGCAGAAGGCGATTTCACCCTCTAAGTCGCCACTGCAAAACCAATGTGGGAGCGAGCTTGCTCGCGATGAGGCCGTCATGCTCAACATCAATGTTGACTGACACACCGCCATCGCGAGCAAGCTCGCTCCCACAGGGTTTGCACACTATTTGAGTGAGCGGTGGTTTCAATACCCGCGATTGAAATCCACTTCCCCGCGCAGCGCTTCACCCGCCTGATACGCCCGCAAGTTTTCCAGGAACAGATTGACCATCATCGGCGGCGACGTCGGCGCGGAACTGTGCCCGGTGAGCAACAAGCCCCAGGCGGTCCAGAATGGATGGCGCTGTGGCAGCGGCTCCTGACGGCAGACGTCGATCACCGCGCCCGCCAGGTGCCCTTCTTTCAAGGCCTCCACCAGGTCCGCATCGACCACCGCCACACCGCGCCCGACGTTGATGAACACGCCGGTCGGCTTGAACTGCTTGAACAGTGCCGCATCGTACAAGTCATGGGTATTGGGGGTGTTCGGCAGCAGGTTGATCACGTAATCGACTTCACCGACCAGACGCGGCAAATCCGCCAGCGCGCCGACTTCGACAAACGGCGCCTGCTCGCGGGCTTCGCTGGCGATGCCGTACAACTCGACGCCAAACGGCAGCAAGAACTGCGCGACGGTGCGGCCGATGTCGCCGGTGCCGACGATCAACACTTTGCGTCCCGCCAGGCTTTGCCCGTGACGGCTGTCCCACTTGCGCTCGACCTGGCTGACCAGACGCGGCAGCACTTCGCGCTCGTGGCCGAGCATGTAGGTCAGCACGTATTCGGCCATGACCTGGCCGAAAATCCCCACGGCACGCGTCAGGCGATAGTGGCGCGGCAAGCCATCGGCCAGCAACGGCGTGATGCCCGCCCAGGTCGATTGCAGCCATTGCGGCTGATGGCCCTGACGCAGCAGAGTGGCCAGCAGGTCCGGCTGGCCGAGCCAGATCGGGCAGTCGGCGGCCTGGCGGGCCAGTTCGGCGGAGTCACCGCTGGTCAGCACTTCCAGCTCAGGCGCGGCCTGACGCAGCAATTGGGCATAAACAGGGTGATCGTGTTCAGCAATCAGAACGCGCATGGTTCAAACCTTTCAAAAACAGTGCACACGGCCACCGACGGAGAATTCCCCCATCGTCCTGGCCATTGCCAAAAATTATTCCAGTTTTTCACACAGACGCTGAACAGCGCCTGTCTGCGGCTCACATCGGGTCGTTGCGTCGCAGCAACTCTTCCGGCAAGTGTTCGATGTATTCGTCTTCCGCCGGCGGCATTTGCAGGTGGTAACCCTGCTTCTCGAGGTTTTCCAGGACCACGGTGATGTCCTCGCGCGACAGTTTGCGCTCGGGGGTCAATACCAGGTCGAAAGCATGATGGGGTTTGCCGAAAGCGGCCATCAGACTTTCCGGGACGCGCTCCAGTGCATCGCTTTTGAGCACATAGAGGTACATCTCGTTTTTCTTCAGGCTTCGGTAGATGGAGCAAATACGTTTCAAGGCTGTTCTCCGGCGGTGGCCAGGCTGTCGAGCAGCGCCTGGCCCATCAATTCGCGGCGCCAGCCACGCAGCGAATCAGGCAATTGGTAGGGACCGTTGGGATAGCCGCTCTTGAGCAGCGCTTCCAGGGTTTTCTTGCGCAGCATCAGCTCCGGCGCAATGTTCAGGCGCTCTGCTTCAGCCTGGCCGATCGCTCGCAGCTGTTTGACCAGCGCGGCAGCGTCCACCGGCAACGGCTCCGGCACCGCAGGCGGCCATTGATCAGGCGACACACTGCCAGAGCGCTTGATCAGATCAAGCAGAAATTCGCCGTCCTGACGCACGGTACGCGGGTGCATGTCTTCGATTTTCGCCAACGCTGCGAGGTTGTCCGGCTGAGTGCGCGCCAACGGCCACAGCGAATGCTCACGCACGATGCGATTGCGCGGCAAATCACGGGCGCGAGCCTCACGCTCACGCCAGGCGCAGAGTTCACGCAATACGGCCAGTTGGGCGCGGGACAGCTTCCAGGCCAGCTTGGCTTCGCGATAGACCTCGTAAGGGTCGACCTCGCGGCGCAGGTTGGCGACCAGCTCAGCGCCGTCTTCCAGGACCCAGGCGTATTTGTCGTCAGAAAGCTTCGGACGAAGCTGTACGAAAACTTCCGCCAGGTGTAAGGCATCTTCGGCGGCGTAGCTGATTTGAGTGTCGGAAAGCGGACGTTGCAGCCAATCGGAACGGGTCTCGCCCTTGGGCAGGTCGATGCCGAGCACCTCTTGTACCAACCGTGAGTACCCCATGGAGAAACCGAGGTTCAAGTAAGCGGCGGCCAGTTGGGTATCGAACAGCGGCGTCGGCAGACTGCCGGTCAGGCGCAACAAGACTTCGAGGTCTTCACTGCACGCATGGACGACTTTGACCACCGCCGGGTTTTCCAGCAATGCGGCCAGAGGCTGCCAGTTGTCGATGGTCAGCGGGTCGATCAGGTAAGCGCGTACGCCATCGCCAATCTGCAGCAGGCCTGCGATCGGGTAAAAGGTGTCGACCCGCATGAATTCGGTGTCGAGGGCAACGAACGGCAGTTGCTGCCACTCGGCGCAAAACTGACCGAGGCTTTCGTTGTCGCGAATCCAGTGAATATCGATGGCCACACGGCTCTCCCTTGAAGAATGGCGCGCAGTATATATCGCCCCCGGCGATTTCCGCGCATCCACTGAACAAGAGCTTTAGCGAAAAGGCCTGCCAGACGGCAAGAAATGTCTGACAAATGGAGGCTAACCTGCCTTACGCAAAACATAGACGCGCGTCCGTGCGCAGCCCGGCAGGAAATCCTGATGGCTGAGCAAGCAGAATCCCGCACGCTTGAACTCGGCTTCGACTTCGGCCTTGCTGGCCAGATACTGGGGCTGAGCACCCGCCGCGCCTGAACGCTGGAGCTTGAAATGCGCATCGACCCGTACCGCCACAATCACCGTGTCGCGGCTGACCCGATGGAATTCCTTGAGCATGGCCAACCGATGTTCGGAGCTATCGATGTCTTGAAACAGATGCATGCAAAAAATGCAGTCGACCGCATTCTCTGGCAAGCCAATGTCGAAGGCCGAGCTTTGAAAAGTCTTGATCCGTTTGAGCAGACTCTGCGGATGGTGGGTCTGGGCGTGATTGAGCATGTCCTGCGACGGATCGGAGGCGAGGATCACGCGGTTCGCGTGCTCGGCCAACACTGGCCAGAAACGTCCGGCACCGCAAGCCACATCCAGAATCAAGCCTGGCTCGCCGGCGACCTTGAGCGCGCTGCGCACCAACTGCTCATCGCGCCAGAACGCCCAGCGACCCGCCAAGCCACGTGGTCGCGGCTGAAGACAGACGCGAGTGTGTTCCTGGTCGTAGCGCCGGGCGAACTCAAGCTCAATGGCTGATGGAGGTTGCGCAGACATGTGCAATGACTCTTGTTGGAGGAACTACAGGCCGCTGGTTAGCGGCCGGTGCGTAAAAAAGGTCGATACACTCACTTTTTAGCCAACACGCCGTCGGCCACCCCACGGCAACCCGCGAACATATCCAGCCCCTTGTCGTAGACCTTGCTGTTGACTGCCAGCAAGCCCAGCATCGAATGGAACAGGTTGTCCTGGCTCAACGGTTTGTCACGACTCTGTTGCAGGCACTGGGTGTCGACCGAGAACGACTTTTGATAGTTGTCGGAGAACCACGCCAGCATGGCTACGTGCTTCTGTTGTTCCGGCGCCAGCATGTACGGCGTGCCATGCAGGTACAGGTTGTATTCGCCAAGCGACTCGCCATGATCCGACAGGTAAAGCATTGCGGTGTCCACTTTGCCCTGGTTTTTGCGCAGTAGATCAATCAGGGTCGACAGTACGTGGTCGGTGTAGACCAGCGTGTTGTCATAGCCGTTGACGATACTGTCGCGACTGCAATTGTTCAGCGCATTACTTTCACAGACCGGCGTGAAGCGTTCGAACTCCTTCGGATAGCGCTTGAAGTATTCAGGACCGTGGCTGCCCATCTGGTGCAAGACCAGAACCGTGTCTTTATTCAGGTTATCGATGAACTGCTGCATACCTTGCAGGAGTATTTCGTCGCGGCATTCGCTGTCGGCGCACAACACCGGGTCCTTCAGATTGCTGACGTCATCAAGGGTGACCCTGTCGCACGTGCCTTTGCAGCCTGACTGATTGTCACGCCAGATCACGTCCAGACCGGCACGTTTGAGCACGTCCAACAGGCCCTCTTCATTCTTCGCCTTGCTGGCGTCGTAGTCCTTGCGGTTCATGTCCGAGAACATGCACGGCACCGAGACGGCCGTTTCCGTGCCGCAGGAGTGCACGTCGGTATAGGCAATCAGGCCGGCTTCTTTATTCAGTTTGGGTGTGGTGTCGCGGGAATAACCGAGGATGCCGAAGTTCTCGGCCCGGGCACTTTCGCCAACGACCAATACCGTCAGGGATTTACGGCCATGGGCCTGCCATGAAGCATCGCGTTGGGCATCTTCACCGATTTTCAAGAAGGGCTGTCGCGCGGAGACAACTTGCTCACGCAAATAACCGAACGAGGCACCGATGTAGTTGCTGGGCACCACCATCAGTCGCAGTTCATGGTGATTGCGAAACAGCGAGGACAAGCCTTGATAGTTGACCAGCGCGACACCTCCGATCACCGCAACCGAGGCGACAGTCACCAGCGCCTTACTCAACAGTTCACGGTGCCAGCGACGATAATTGACCGGCGTTTTCCACAATAACCATGAAGGTAAAACACCGAGCAACACAATATAGGCCAGCAACTTCAACGACAGTAAGTCACGCACTTCGGTCGCGTTGGTTTGTGCAAAGTTACGTAGCATGCCGGTGTCAATCAGCACGCCATATTGGCTCATGAAATACGCAACCCCGGCGCTGATCATGAACATCAATATCAACACCGGCTTCATCACGCGCCGGAACGCCAGCAACGTCAGCACAATGTTGAAGGCAGCCAGAACCATCGCGCCGAACGCGACGCGCATGACAAGACCCTTGCCATCGGATTCGGTGATTTCAAACAGGTGCTGCCAAAGGACTAAATTAAAGCCGGCTAGCAAGAAGGCACTGGCAATCAGTGTCACCCACTCGGGGCGCACGGGTTTGATTTTCAACATAATGATCGGCGGGTCCTGAAGAGAAGCGCCTTCGGCCAATGTGAAAAATTCATTGACCGAGGCGTCACTAACTGTAACCAGTCAACCATCAATTTTTTGTGAAAATCAAGCAATCGAATAGTTGGCTCAAGAATTCAACCCATTACTGCCTGTTTATTTGCGAAGGGTTCAGCCTTCGTTCAGGCCTGATGCAGATACCAGCGCCAGTCCTGCTCCCCTACCTCGCCCATGAACTGCCGGTATTCTGCGCGTTTCACCGCCAGGTACACGCCAAGGAATTCGTCGCCGAACGCCTCACGCGCCCAGGTCGACCCTTCCAGCGCGCGCAATGTGGTCAGCCAATCGGTCGGCAACAATTTCGTGGCCTGGGCGTATCCATTGCCCTGAACCGGTGCGCCAGGGTCGAGTTGCTCGCGAATACCGCGATGAATGCCGGCCAGGATCGCCGCGGCCGCCAGATACGGGTTGGCGTCGGCGCCACAGATGCGGTGTTCGATGTGCCGGGAGAATGCCGGCCCACCAGGCACGCGCAAACTCACGGTGCGGTTGTCCACGCCCCACGTGGCCGCGAGCGGCGCGTAACTGTTGGTCTGGAATCGACGGTAGGAATTGGCGTTCGGGCAGAACAGCAATAATGAATCGAGCAATGTGCCAAGCATGCCGCCCACCGCGTGTCTGAGCAGCGGCGTGCCGTCAGGGGCGTCGCTGGCGAACAGGTTGTTGCCCTCTTTGTCCGCGAGACTGACGTGCATGTGCATGCCGGTGCCCGCCAGATCATCGAACGGTTTGGCCATGAAGCAGGCCGTCATGCCGTGTTTGTGCGCCACGCCCTTGACCAGCCGTTTGTAGCGCACTGCTTCGTCCATCGCCTGCAGGGCGTCGGTGCGGTGTTCGAGAGTGATTTCCACCTGCCCCGGCGCGTATTCGGAAATCGCCGTGCGCGCCGGAATGCCCTGCAGTTTGCAGGCGCTGTAGAGGTCAGCCAGGAACGGCTCGATCTGCTCCAGCTCACGTAATCCGTAGACTTGAGTGCCGCGCGGCCGGCCGCCGTCGACATCCCGTGCCGGCTGCGGCCGACCGTTGCTGTCGCGCTGCTGATCCAGCAAATAAAACTCCAGCTCCGCCGCCATGACTGGGTAATAGCCGTCGGCCTGCAAGCCTTCGATCACTTTCGCCAGCAAATGTCGGGGGTCGGCAATCGTCGCGGGCAGGCCTTCCTTCGGGTGCATGCTGACCTGAACCGCCGCCGTAGGCATCAACCGCCAGGGCATGCGTGTCAGGCTGCCGCTGATCGGGTACGCCCGGCAATCGATATCGCCGACGTCCCAGACCAGGCCGGAGTTCTCGACGTCATCGCCATTGATGGTCAAGCCCAGGATGGTGCTCGGCAATGGCCGCCCGCTTTGGTAGACCGCCAACAGTTCATCCCGGTGCAACAACTTGCCCCGGGGCACGCCGTTGTTGTCGAGGATGAATAGCTCGAACATCTCGATATCCGGGTTCTGTTCGAGAAAGCTCAGGGCTTCTTGCTGGGGAGCGAAGGAATTCGTGGCACAACTCATGGGGATTCTCTTTTTCCGCGTCAGGCGAACGCGCAGGCGTCGCCGGTAAGATCCCGGCGCACAGCGCGGGACCCGTAGGAACAATCAACGGGAAAGGCAGGAATCCGGTGGACGCGCGTGACGACAGTGCCACAGCGCCCAGAAGGCTAATTCGGAGGGAAGTGCGACGGGACAACCGTCCATAGAGAGAACCGAAGAAAACAGATGAGTCGCAGCCTCACACGGCAGCTCAGGTCGTTAAATCGGGATTTGAAGAACTTTGGGTGCAGCTTGGCTAAACATTCAATTCCCAAATCACCCCAAATCCCCTGTGGGAGCGAGCCTGCTCGCGATTGCGGACTGACATTCAACATTAATGGCGACTGATACACCGTAATCGCGAGCAGGCTCGCTCCCACAGGGGAGTTGTGGCACGGCCTGGTTATTTAATTTTTAAATACATCCAAGGATTTTCTGATTTGCCGCCTTCAGGCCTCGCGCGCTTAATCGGCACCTGATTATCCAAGGTCCGATTGATGGAAAACGTTCGCGCCACTGCCCGCCCTGCCCTCTGGCTGATGGTCAGCATCATTCTCGTCGCCCTGAACCTGCGCCCCTCGATGGCTGCTGTCGGGCCGTTGCTGTCGTCCATTCGCGCAGACATCCCGTTGAGTTTCAGCCTGGCCTCGCTGCTGACGATGCTGCCGGTCATGGCGATGGGGCTGGCAATGTTCTTCGGCCTGAGGGTCAGTCAACAGCTCGGGGAACAGCGCACCGTGGTGATCTCGCTGGTGATCATTGGCCTGGCCACGGTGTCGCGACTGTTCGTCGACTCAGCTGTCGAACTGATCCTCAGCGCCATGCTCGCCGGCATTGGCATTGCACTGATCCAGGCACTGATGCCGGCGCTGATCAAATCCCGTTTCAGCGACAACGTCGCCGTGTGCATGGGGCTCTACGTGACGTCGATCATGGGTGGCGCGGCGATGGCGGCATCGTTTGCCCCGCTGGCGATGACCCGCACCGGCAGTTGGCGTGTGGGGCTGGCCATCTGGGCGGCACTGGCGGTGGTCGCGTTGCTGTTCTGGGCGGCGGGACGATCGGGAACGCCGACACGCAATGCGCCAGCGCCACGCAAGGAATCTTTCTTCGCCAATTCCCGCGCCTGGTTGCTCGCGATCTTCTTCGGCTTGGGCACTGCGTCCTACACCTGTGTGTTGGCCTGGCTGGCACCGTACTACGTTGAAAAAGGCTGGAGCGAACAAGACGCCGGTTTGTTGCTGGGCTTTTTGACGGCCATGGAAGTGGTGTCCGGGCTGATCACTCCGGCCATCGCCAACCGCAGCCGCGACCGGCGCCGGGTGCTGGTGGTGTTACTGGCGCTGATCATCGCCGGTTTCTGCGGGCTGATTCTCGGCCCGCTGCACTTGAGCTTGCTGTGGCCGTGCCTGTTGGGACTGGGCATTGGCGGACTGTTCCCGATGAGCCTGATTGTGTCGCTGGACCATCTCGACAACCCGCAACGCGCCGGCGGACTCACAGCCTTCGTACAAGGCATCGGCTACCTGATCGCCGGCCTCTCGCCCCTGATGGCCGGGATGGTCCGCGATCGACTGGGCAGCTTCGAATGGGCCTGGTGGTGCCTGACCGGCGTCATGGCGCTGATGATCCTGATAGTGTTGCGCTTCAATCCGCGACATTACGCCCGGCACATCCACTGACGCGGAATACACTATGGGACCTTCGGTAACATCGCGTAAGTCGTGTTCGGAACATTTTCTGTCCCACAACTGACTGTGAAACTTCCTACGGGGCATTCTCCTGGCACCATCGTTCCGTTAGGATCTTTCGCACAAGTTTGCGCACTGTCAGCGCAAGGAGCACAGCGAGACAGAACGGATGCTGAACAGTAACTTGCTAAGAAAGCTCGACATGCAGGACCTCATGGTGTTTGTCGCCGTGTATGAGCAAAGCAGCGTCACCAGTGTGTCAGAGGCGCTTTGCGTCAGTCAGTCCACCGTCAGTTACTGCCTGAAAAAACTGCGGACCAGTTTTGAAGACGAGTTGTTCATCAACACCCGCACGGGCATGCGCCCCACCTACAAAGCCGGCACCATGTACGCACATGTGCTGAAAATCCTCGAAAGCATCAACTTGTGCCATGCCGGCGCCCAGACGTTTGACCCGACCTTGCAACCGGTGACGTTCAACCTCTGCGCACCGGAATATTTCGAGCAGTTGATCCTGCCACGGCTGTTGAAAAGCTTTGATTTCGCCGACCTGCCGGTGATGGTCAACATGCACAAGTTCGAAACCGACATCCCGGCTGAAGAATTGCGCGAGGGTAGCCTCGACCTGGTGATTTGCTTCGGTCCCCACTTTCATCGAAGCCACAGTGACTTCAAATCCCGACAACTGCTGGAAGATGATCTGGTCTGCGTCTTCGACAAACGCGCTACGCCACTGCAGCCGCGTTTAAGCTTGCAAGCTTTTGTCGAGCGTCGGCATGTGTTCCCCACCCCGTGGACCTCCACAACCAACATGGTCGACGGCTGGCTGGCACAACAGGCGCACAAACGGCAGATTGTCGCGCGCGCCAACAGCTACAGCGCGGCACTGAAGATGATCACCGGCACCGACTTCATCCTGACCCTGCCCCGCCGTGTCCAGCAATTGCTGGCCAACGAGGCGATTTTCAATCACTGCGAAGCGCCCAACGGCTTGCCGGGATTCACCCTGGACATGCTGTGGAGCCAAGGCGCCGATCAGGACAGCGCCAATACATGGCTGCGCGAGCAAGTGATCAAGGCCTGTGCCGAGCAGGAAATGGCCTGAAACTCAGTGGCCGATGGCCGTCTTGGTGTAGGACTCTCGATCGATGTCGAGGATCTCCACGCACACCTGGACTTCAACATCGGTCGGCCATTCACACAGGTCCTGGACCACGGCCAGCAGACTTTCGGACAACTGCTTTTTGATCTGCGGCGAGCGACCGCTCAACAACGCCAGCTTCACATGCACGAATGCCCGCTCGGCCAATGCGGTCCCGACCTTGAACGTCTCGACCTTCACGGCGCGACTCTTGATGTCGAACTCCGCAGCAAACTGACCGGAACCCACCAACGTATTGTTGAGCCGGATCAACGCCAGGTCGGCATTCAGTCCGGGCAGGTTGGCGGTGTATTCCATGTGCAGGTGGGGCATGGTTTGGCTCCTGATTGAATTGCAGTACTCCAAAAGGACGACGATAACCGTACATCCAATTGGAATTCCCAAAGACCCGTAATGTACTAGGGTTTCTGGATCAGGTCTGAAATTTAGAAGTGCGCAGTTAATTGATCATGACGCTGAACCTGCAAGCGTCCTCTCAAGCAGTGAGGAGGTAACCCGAAACCTACGACATCAAGGATCGAACACGATGAAACGTCTTTACGCCTCAATGGCCCTCTCTGTTATCTCTCTCTGTGCACACGCTCTGGACCAAGGTGAAGAAAGCCTGGAGGGAGCACCTAGCGCTCAATTTGACTACCGCGCATATGCTGTCACTTGGCAACCAACGTTCTGCCTATTGAATCCAACCACTGCAGGTTGCGACAAACCAAAAAACGTCTTTAACACCCACGGTATCTGGCCCTATTACAAGAGCACCGACCAATCGGCGAATCGTCACCCTTCTTTCTGCACCAAGTCAGTCGGGTGTGATCAGGCCGGGGCCGTTTGCGAGCTCACCGACAAGGACCAGAAGCAGGCACAGGCCTACCCCGATTTTTCTGAAATGGTCACCGAGTCACCCGAAAGCCTGATGAAACATGAATGGAAAAAACATGGCACTTGCTATGGCACCAGCCAGATTCAATATTTCGAGGACTTTGTGAATTTGCGCAGCGTGGTCAAATACAATCAGGCGTTCAACCAATATCAGGGTAAATCCCTGGGTCTGGACAATTTGAAATCACTGTTTCCAGCCAATACCTCTTTTCGTTGCGCCAACCACAAGGGCAAACAATATTTATTCGAAGTGTTCTTTCTGATTGATCGTCAGGGCCAGCCTTACACCGAGGACCGAAACCTGCAAATCGGCGAAAAGTGTCAGTCAAAGGAAATCCACATTCCGATGGTTTGATCACACGCCTCTCCGTCCGAATGAATCATCGCCCTTACTTGACGAGTTTCAGAGAGGCGACTCATGGCGCTCACTCATGAACGCCTCCAGCCTCGAACGCAACCAGCGTTCGGCCGGGTCGGTATCGACGTGGCTGAGCCAGACCATCGACAGGTCCAGCGTCGGGGTCTTGAACGGAAAGGGTTCTTTGAACAACTGACCGGACGCGGCCATCGCCTCGGCGGCGTAATCCGGCAGGCTGGCGATCAGGTCGGTGCCGGCAAGCAAAGCCGGCAGCGAGCTGTATTGCGGCACCGAAAGCACGACCTGACGCGTGCGGCCAATCTCCGCCAGCCATTCATCGGCGTAGCCACTGATATTGGCCGTGTGTGACACCAATACGTGTGGCCGTGCGCAATATTCATCGAGGGTCAGCGGCGTGTCGGACGCATCGGCGCGCAAAATGTACGGCTGGATGTGCCGCAACAGCTTGCGCTTGGCATTGGCCGGCAAGCCGCGGGTCTGGCTGATACCGACGGTGATGTCGCCGGACGCCAGCAAGTCGGGAATACGCCAGTAATCGACATGCTGAACCACGAACACCACCTTGGGCGCCTCCTGGCGCAAGGCCCGTAGCAGCGGTGGCAGCAGGCCGAACTCGACGTCGTCCGACAAACCGATGCGAAAGGTCATGGTGCTGCTGGCCGGGTCGAAGTCATGGGTCAGGCTCAACGCCACCGACAATGAATCCAGCGCCGGCGACAAGTGCAGGATGATTTCCTCAGCCCGCGCCGTCGGTTCCATGCGATGACCGACCCGAATGAACAGCGGATCGTTGAACATCGTGCGCAAACGGTTGAGTGCCGCACTGATGGTCGGCTGGCCAAGAAACAGCTTCTCTGCCACCCGCGTCACATTGCGTTCTAGCATCAACGTTTCAAACACCACCATCAGGTTGATGTCAGCCTTGCGCAGTTCATTGCGATTCATTCGTTGTCCCCGGTCCCTGATACTTGGGGCAGTGTAGAAAGGCCCGAGGAAGGCGTCTACGTGCAGCCCCCCTTAATTGACCGTCAACGTCTTCAAGCCGAGCGCCAGTTGCCGAACGTCCGGACCGAGCCCGAACTGTTTTGGGCTGACGGCATCAGCGAACTGCATTTGCAGCCTCAAGACGCCCTGACTCGATACTCGCTCTTGCATCTCGGCCGTGAGGGGAATCTCGATGAGGTTGCCATCGGCCTGCTCAAGTTGGGCGGTGATGGCCGGCATGTCATTGATGCTAATGAAGACACGCTGACGCTCGTGGCCAGGGGGTAGAAACGCCGTGGCTTCCAGACGCAGCGAATGCACGGGCGCCAGAACCCGGAACATCACTTCGGCGTCCGGACTTTTCGACCAGGTGCCCCAGGGTTCGGTCTCGGACCAGCCCTTGGCCAGCAGCGCGCCACCCGGGCTGGCGTCATTGAACAGCGTTTTTTGTCCGGGCTCGATAGCGGGAACCAGCTCCAGCGGATCGATCTGCGAGGCCGCCTGCAAGCACGTGCCACACTGTTTCCACCCCGGAGCCAGCACTGTGAAGCCGTCAATCCTGGCGAAGAGGTCCTTTTGGGTATCGACGTTTCTCACCGACTGGATCAGCGCACGCTCGTCGAGCAGGTACAACGAGTCGGCGTCATACTTGCCCGACGCCATGGCCCGAGCCGTTTCCTGCTCGGATTCAATCCAGCTGGCGGTGTCCATCCGGCCAAGGTAAACGGCATTCGTCGCCAGGCCATGGGCACCGGCAAAATCGGCCACCGCCATCCACTTCGGGGACAGGTTCTGCGGAACAATCCAGCGAATCTTGCGGTAATGGGCCGCAGCGCTTTCCCAGAACGGATCGACCATGGGCGATGCCCATTTCGACGCCGGCGCCACCATCAATTGCTTGCGAACCCCTACCCAGCCGGCATGGGTGTCCAGCACTTGGATCAGCAGCGCCAGTGACAGCAGACTCAAGGCTGTGCGCGGCGTGTTGGCGCGAATCACCAGGAAAATGATGGCGATGATGATTGCGTAGTACACCGGCCAGAACATTCGTCCTGAAGCCCTGAAAATATTGGCCACCGAGATCACCCACGCTGGCAGTGGATAGGTCCATTCGAGTGAGCCGAGCGCCACATTATTCGAGATCGAGAACAGGCTCAGCCCCACCAGCGTCGCGAGCAAAATGGGTCGATGCCCCAGTCGCCGAGCAAAACCGGTGTTGCCTTGAAGCAGACCCACCAGCGCACAAATCCCCAGGGTGATCAGCCCGAGCCCCAGAAAGAGAAACCCCTCACCGTCACCGTAGCCTTGAACACCGGGTATATCTTTCAGGATGTAGGACCACTGACCAGACCAATTGCCCGGATCGAACAGTGACAGCAGGTTCATGGCGTACATGCCAAAACCATCCGAAACCGCGCCGCCGCCTACTGAAAAATAGCCCGCCTGCCAGCAACAGAAACTGACCAGTGAAAACAGCCCGATCAATTCGATGGCCGCAGACTGTAACGTCAGTTTTTTCCTGAAGTAGCCGGCTGCGAGGTCTGCGATCCAGATCGCGGCAACCATTGCCAGAAAGTACGCATGGACCAACGCAGCCACCGCCAGCAATGAGCCCCAAGCCAATCGTCGACGGCGCAATTGCGGATGCAGGCCCAGGTACAACGAGGCCAGCACCAGAAAATGCCCGCCCAGGGACAAATGGAACGGCAGGCGCATGAGCATCGGCGGAGCAAAGAGAAACAACGCGGTACTCACGGCGCGCACAGCCACATGAGAGGTCATCAGCCCCACCACTTTCCACGCGAACCAAGCCTGCAAAACGAAGCACGCCAGGAACCACAGGCCGAAATACTGGAAAGGCGTCGGTAAAATCGAGGCGAACGGTTTAAACACAAAGGCCAGCAGCGGATTGGAATCAGAAAAGATGATGCCGTTGCCCAACTCCAGTCCGTAGGAAGGGTTAAGTCCTATCGGAAAAGTCCACGGCGACTGCCGGAAAAAAACCCACCCCAGGTAATGCGTCGCCGGGTCTCCGTTGCCCAGCCACGCAATGTTCTGCGGATTGAGCGGCCGAGGTCCGATGACAATGAAAAAGGCCATGACACCGATCAACAATGGCAACAGGTTGATCGCCAGGCGTTTGACTGAGTCGGTCATCGGTACGTCCAGAAGTTATGCAATACAAAGGTGAAGGCCGGAATGGTCAGCGCCACCGCGCAAATACCCAGCAAATAATGCAAACCAGCCATTTGCGCGGCCCAGGCCACCAGCATCGCCAGGAGAAAACCGGCGCCCGATACCATCATGAAACGCAGCAACGTTCGGCCGTGCAGCCGCGCGGAAAAGCTCCAGGTGGTATTGATCAGGTAGGACACCACGGTCGCCACGGCAAATGCGACGCCATTGGCAATGGGCGGTAATGGCGCTACATAGTTGATGAACAACACGGCCACCAGCGCATGCAAAGCCGTGACGAACAACCCGGTCACGGCAAAACGCAGCCCGCGCTGGATCAAGGCGGATCTTTCGGCTGACGTCACGGCTTTTGCGCCAGGACAAACACCGTCAACCCGGCCAGGCGATTCGCGCCCATGAACGGCAGCTCGACGCTGCACAGCGTCTTCAACATCGTATTCACCAGTGGATGGTGCTGCTTGAGTTGCGAGCGCGGTGGCGACGGTTGTGCACCTTTGGGCAACAAGCGCAGGGCAGCCGCGATCGGGAACACCAGGCCGAAGTAGTAGGTGCCCTGCTTCACGGTCAAACCGGTATTGCGCACAACCGCTTCCAGTTGCGCAAGGGTATAGCGACGCTTGTGTTCGAGAAAGTCGTCGTGCCCGCTCCAGAGAAACTGAAACGCCGGCACTGTTATCAGGAAACGGCTGCCGGACGGCACCTTATCTACATAGGCCTTGAGGAGTCCGACGTCGTTATCGACATGCTCCAGCACGTCCATCAGTAACACCAGATCGGCGTCCACTGCGTCGATACTGCGACGGTAATGCACCGGTTTACCGCCGGTTGTGGCGTCGGAATCGGCGTCATAGCTGATGTCCACGCACCACGCCTCACTCGCCGATGAATGAGTCAGCAGATGCCGGGAAAAGAACCCCGAACCGGCGCCCACGTCGAGAATTCGTTTGTACGGCGTAGTGCCCAGCAACCGCATGGTCGCTGCGGCCTTGGAGGCGTAATACCAATGCTGATCGATGCTTGAACCGAGGATGTCGGTTTCCTTGAGATCCATGGTTCAGTCCTTGGGATCATAGACACGCCGTACCAGATATACCGGCCGACGTTTTGACTCGATGTAGGTTCGCCCCAGGTATTCACCCAGCACCCCGATGCCGATCAATTGCAGGCCGCCCAGAAAAGTGACGGCAACCATCAGCGAGGCATAACCCGGCAGATCAACCCCGGAGATCAGGGTGCGCAGCACAATAAAGATGGCGAACGAAAAAGAGATCAGTGAAACGAACAGCCCCAGATACGTCCAGATGCGCAGTGGCTCCGTGCTGAAACTGGTGATGCCCTCCAGGGCGAAATTCCACAAGCGCCAACCGTTGAACTTGGTCGTCCCAGCCACACGTTCTGGTCGCTCATAGTCCACGCAAGTGCTGCGAAACCCGACCCAGGCGAACAGGCCTTTCATGAATCGCCGCGACTCCGGTAACGTTTGCAAGGCATCGACCACGCAACGGTCCATCAGCCGGAAATCACCGACGTTTTCCGGCAGGTGTTGTTCGGCAATTCTGTTGTGCAGACGGTAAAACCAGTTGGCCGAGGTTTGCTTGGCCCAGGAGTCGGTCTTGCGACTCACACGGTGGCCCAGCACCACTTCATAGCCTTCGCGCCAACGGGCGATCATTTCGAGGATGACTTCGGGTGGATCTTGCAAATCGGCATCGATCGGCACCACGGCCTGGCCAGTCGCCGTCTGCAAACCGGCGGTCAAGGCCGCTTCCTTGCCGAAATTGCGACTCAGGTCGACGATACGAATGCGCGAGTCGCTCTTCTGTCGCTCCAGCAGCACCTCCAGCGTTGCATCAGTGCTGCCGTCATTGACGAACACGATCTCCAGCGCGATCAGCGCCTGATCCTTGAAGACGTCAGTGATCCGCGCGATGAATACATCAAGCGTCGCGGCTTCATTGAAGACCGGGATGACGAGCGAAAGCGCCAAAGGCCCGGTCAGTTGCGGTCCGTGCTGATGAGTCAATTGATTGCTCTTTTTTATAGTGATTTTTCTACAATCCGGGGTCGACGGCAGATGTTCGACACCGAGAGCCGAATCGTATTAAGCAGGACCGGGAGTGGTGATGCAAGGGCGAAACTGCGGGGGTTCTGGCCATTCATTCATGGCCGGTTACGCCGTAGGAAAAGCCTTCAAACTATTGGAAACACATGCCTGTTGGCCAAAAAATCCTGCTCCGCTAGGCTTGCTTCGATGCGCCACACAGGTTGTCGCAATAACCCATCGCATGGAGCGAGCAGTATGTATTTCGAGATTTACAGACAATCCAAAGGCACCCCTAGCACCGGAAAAGGCCAATGGCGCTGGCGCCTGAGGGCCGGGAATCACGAGACGATCGCCAGTGGCGAATCGTATGTGAACAAGGCCGATTGCCTGCACGTCATCGGGTTGATCAAGGGGGTTGAGTGTGAAACGCCGGTGAAAGAAATCTAAGGTTGAATTCACTGGCCCCATCGCGGGCAAGCCCGCTCCCACAGGGATCTACTGGGGCCACACAATCGTGTGTTCATTCAAGATTCCTGTGGGAGCGGGCTTGCCCGCGATAGGGCCCGAAAAAACACCATCAAACTATGGCCAAAAGCCTCCTTCAACGGGGCAACGGATACAACGCATCATCAAACTGCGCCAACCGCGGAAACTGCATCGGCTGGTCATCACTCAAGTGCTCAAGACGCTCCTGATACCCCACCAGGAAATCCTTGCGCGCTGCGTCGCTGATGTACGGCACATGCCACGCCACGAACGGTTCCAGCACATCAAAACCGACATACGCCAGCGTGCCGCGCAGAATCGGGCGCAGCATGTCTTCCAGCGGACCATGAATCGCGCCGTCACCGAACATATGCTCGCGTCCGCCCAGGGTCACCGACACCAGCGCCTTCTTGCCGCTCAATCCGCCCTGATCGTAAAAACGTTTACCGCCGTAGCAGACACCGGATACCAGCACCCGATCAATCCAGCCCTTGAGCATGGCCGGTGCAGAGAACCAGAAAATCGGAAAATTGAGGATCAACAGGTCCGCCCACAACAGTTTATCGAGCTCCTGCTGGATGTCCGGCGCCAGTGACTGGCTTTTCACCCCCAGACGTTGCTCCAGCGCGTACACCAGGTACTCCGGGTTTTCCCGCGACGAAAAATCATCGGCGCTGGCCACCGGGTTCCAGTTCATCGCATACAGGTCGCTGACCTGTACCTCATGCCCCTGGGCTTCCAGGGTCGTGACAGCCTGGTCACGCAAGGCGGCAGTAAAGGATTTCGGCTCCGGGTGGGCGTGGACAATCAGTACTTTCATGACAATTCCTTAAACGTTTACAAGTGTGGAGTTTGAAGAAGGTAACGCGCGCGATGCCAGTAACCGGTCGAGCCAGTCCGGGTCCATTTGCGGTTCGGATGAAAACAACAGCCCGGTGTAATCCTGATGCGGCGGCGTGAAAATGGCGTTGCGCGGTGAGTAATGAATGACCGGTTTAAAACCACGTAAAACACCGGGCCAAGGCCCGGTGCGCAGATCGTTTGAATCGTTTACGGTCACACCTGGATCGCCTTCACTTCAACAAACTCGTTGAGCCCTTCTTCGCCCCATTCACGGCCATTGCCCGATTGCTTGTAGCCACCGAACGGCGCCTGATAATTGAACGCCGCACCATTGAGGAAACACTGCCCGGCGCGCAGCCGGCGCCCCAACTGCAAGGCACGCTCAGGGCTGCCGGCCCACACGCCGCTGGACAAACCGAACGGTGAATCGTTGGCGATCTGGATTGCCTGCGCTTCATCGGCATAAGGAATCAGGCACAGCACCGGGCCGAAGATTTCTTCCTGAGCGATGCGCATACGGTTGTCGACGTCGGCGAACAACGTCGGGCTGACGTAGTAACCGCGTTCGTATTCGTCAGCGGTGTCGCCGCCACACACCAGGCGTGCGCCTTCCTGTTGACCGACCTGAATGTAGTCACGCACGGTGCGCCGTTGCGCTGCCGAACACATCGGCCCGAGAAAACTTTGCGGGTCCAGCGGATCGCCCATACGCAGACTGCGGGTTTCGGTGATGGCCAGTTCCACGGCCTCGACGTAACGACTGGCGGGCAACAACATGCGGGTCAGCGCGGTGCAGGTTTGGCCTGAGTTGATCATCACGTCCTGCACGCCGTAGCGCACGGCGGCGGCCAGGTCGGCGTCCTCGGCGATCAACAAAGGTGACTTGCCCCCCAGCTCCAGGCACACGCGCTTGACCGAAGGCGCCGCCGCTTGCGCCACGCGAACCCCGGCACCGGTGGAGCCGGTAAACGACACCATGTCCACGTCCGGGTGTTTGGCCAGCGCTTCGCCGACCTTCGAACCAGGCCCACTGACCAGATTGAAAACGCCGGACGGCAAGCCGATGGCCTCGATCATCCGTGCCAGCAAAAAGGCGTGCAGCGGGGTTTCCTGGCTCGGCTTGACCACCACGGTGCAGCCGGCAGCCAGCGCCGGGGCGAGCTTGCCGATCAGTTGATGCAGCGGGTAGTTCCACGGATTGATGAACGCGCAAACGCCGACCGCTTCGCGAATGATCAGCGAGTTGCCGACTTCGCGCACTTCGTCCATCAAGCCTGCCAGTTCGACGTATTGTTCAAGCCCGAGGATCGGCCCGTCGACTTGCACCGAACGGCACCATTGCACCGGCATTCCCAGTTCCGATGTGATCACCGCAGCCATCTCGTCGGCCCGCACGCGCAACTGCTCGGCAAGTGCGCGGATATAGCCGGCACGCACACTTGATGGCGTGCTCGACCAAGGACCGAAAGCACGGCGTGCGGCGGCCACCGCGTTGTCGACATCGCGCTCATCGCCCAAGGGCACCGAACCGGTCACTTCTTCAGTGGCCGGGTTGATCACCTCGGCGATGCCCTGCCCCGACGGGGTTTGCCAGCGGCCTTCGATAAACAATGTTTTGTGGTTATGCATAGACCTGAGCCTCCAGCAATTCAGTGGCGCAACGGGTGATGCGCTGGCAAGCGTCACGCAACGGCTCCTCGCCCAAGACCAGGCCCAGACGGATATGCCCGGCGGCGCTCGGACCGAACGCTTCACCGGCCAGCACGGACACGCCGTGACGGTCGAGTAAGCGGTCGGCGAACGCCTGGGCGCTGAGCCCGGTGTCGCGAATATCGACCATCACGAACATCCCGCCATCGGGTTTCAAGGCGCGCACGCCAGGGCAATCGGCCAGGCATTCACAGACCAGATCACGGCGCTGGCGATAGGCTTCGCGCATCGCCTCGAGCTCCGGCAGGTGGCTTTCGAGCGCGACCACAGCGGCGTCCTGAACAAAGTCCGGCAAACCGTAAAGCATGCACAGCGCGAGATTTTCCAGGTGCGCGGCCAAGGATGGCGGCGCAATCGACCAGCCGATCCGCCAACCGGTCATGGCGTGGGATTTCGACAGGCTGTTAAGCGTCGCGGTGCGCTCGGCCATGCCCGGCAAACTCGCCGGGCTGACGTGTTCGCCGTCGAACAGCAACTCGCTGTAGACCTCATCGGAAATCAACCAGAGGTCGTGGGCGATGCACAACTTCGACAACGCGAGCCAGGTGTCGCGCGACAAACTGGCGCCCGAAGGATTGTGTGGACTGTTCAGCGCCAGCGCCCGAGTGCGCGACGTGATGCGCGCGGCGACGTCTTCGGGCAGCACCCGGAAGCCGTTCTCGGAGCGTACCGGCACCGGAACCACCACCGCGCCGCACGCACCGAACACCGCTTCATAGGTCACGTACATCGGCTCGGCGACGAGCACTTCATCGCCTGGATTGAGCACGCACTGAGCGACGCAGAACAACGCACATTGCGCGCCAGCCAGCACCGTGACCTGATCCGCCGAGACCTGCTGGCCGCTGCGTTGGCCGTAATGCCGGGCGATGCTTTCACGCAACGCACGCTTGCCACGCACGTCGGCGTAGTGAGTGTTGCCCGCCAACAAGCTGTCGATGGCGGCCTGCACAATCGGCACTGGCGTGTCGAAATCCGGGTCGCCGACCGACAACAGCAAAATGTCTTCACCCTGTTCCTGCAGCGCCAGGGCGCGGTAATGGATGTCCCACGCGGCGGCGCCGTCACCGGCGATACGTTGAGTCAGATCGGAAAAGCGCATGGCGATACCTCAGCCGGAAATTGAAAGTCAGTGCGCGCACGCATGCTTGAGTTCGATCAGGGTCACGCCGTTGCGCTTGAAGCCGTGGCGCAAGTCGGTTTGCAACTCGGCCAGGCTTTGCGGCTGGCTCACGGTGCAACCGAAGGCGCGACCGAGGGCAGCGAAATCCGGGTTGCGCGGCAGCACGCCAATCGGCTCGATATCGAGCCCGAGCATGTCGTCGCGGATCTGCCCGAGCGCGTCGTTGTTCCACAGCAACACCACCAGCGGGCTGTCCAGCTCTTCGACGGCGGTGGCCAGTTCCTGCGCGGTGTAAAGGAAACCGCCATCGCCCACCAGCACCAGCCCCGGCCGTTGCGGCGCGCCGAACTTGGCGCCGATGCCGGCCGGCAAGCCATAACCCAACGTGCCGTAGCCGGTCGGGTGCAACCAGCTGCGCGGCGCCAGGCTGTTGAAGGCGTAGTTGCCGGTGTAGGCCAATTGAGTCATGTCGGTGCTGATGAACGCGTTGTCCGGCAGTTCGGCGGCAATTCGTTCGAGAATCGCCTGGTGGATCGACTGCAACGGGCCGTGACTGTTTTTCACCGCTTCACGCAGTTTGGCGACGGATGCGGTCGCAGCGCTGGCGTCACGAGCTGAGAAAGACAACCGCTCCAGCAGACCGGCGAGGGTTTGTTGTGCATCGCCGTGCAATGCCACTGCACAGGGATAGAAGTCGTTGAACTTGCGCGGATCGATGTCGACGCGCAGCAGCTGCGCAGTCAGCGGCAGGCGCTCACGCCAGAAATCGGTGTCGGCCATTTCAGTGCCCACGGCCAGCACCACATCGGCCTCGGCGATCAATTGCCAGCCGGGTTCCACGCACAAGGTCGAACCGGCGTTCAGCGGTGCGTCAGGCGCCAACAAGCCTTTGCCGGCAACGCTGGTGAACAGCGGCGCGGCGAGTCGGGTGCTGATTTCTTGCAAGGCGTGTTGCGCATTCAGCGCACCGCCACCGGCAATGATCATCGGCCGTTTAGCGTTTTGCAGTATTGCTGCGGCTTCATCCAGCGCGACGCTTGAAGCGGCGCCACGGCTTGGGCGATGCACCACGTCATTGCTCCAGTCGCGACTGACTTTCGCCGACAGCACGTCGAGCGGCACCGAGATGTGCACCGGGCGCGGACGCTCGCTGTCGAACACCGCGTAGGCGCGGGCGATCAATTCAGGCAAGTCGTCTGTGCTCAACGCGACCGCCGAGAACGCCGTGATCGGCGCGGTCATGGCGCGCTGATCCTGGGTTTCGTGCAGGCACCCCCAGCCCTTGCCGAGGCTGGCCGTGTGGTTGACGCTGGAAATCACCAGCATCGGAATCGAGTCGGCATACGCCTGGCCGATACCGGTCGCGGCATTGGTCACGCCGGGGCCGGTGATGATGAAGCACACGCCCGGTTTGCCACTGACGCGCGCATAGCCGTCGGCCATGAAACTCGCGCCTTGCTCGTGACGGGTCAGCACGTGGCGGATGCCGCTGCCGGGCAGGCCGCGATACAGTTCCAGCGTGTGCACGCCGGGAATACCGAACACGGTGTCGACGCCATAGTTGGCCAATAGACGCACCAGGGCCTGGCCGCCGGTCAATGTTGTGGTTTGCATGTTCACTTCCTCACTCGTGGCCGAGGCGAATCAACGCATCGACCGCAGTCGTGCCGTGGGCACCGACCAACAATGGGTTCACATCGAGTTCCAGCAATTGCCCGGCGTTCTCGCAGGCGTAATCGGCCACCGCACGGATCGCCGCGACCAGCGCGTCCAGGTCCGCCGCATCGCGGCCGCGAAAACCTTGCAGCAACGCCGCACTGCGCAGGCTCGACACGGCATTGCGAATGGCACCGTCGGTGGTCGGCAACAGCAGGCTGCGACTGTCCTTGAGCAACTCCACCAGAATCCCGCCGGCACCAATCACCAGGGCTAGGCCAAAATCGTTTTCGCGCTTGATGCCGACGATCAATTCAGCCAGGGGCGGTGTCGCCATCGGCTCCAGCAGGACCTGATCGAACGGCACCTGTGGTGCGTACGCGGCAATGCTGGCGCGCATTGTTTTCAGCGCCGCGCTCAGGGCCGCTTCATCTTTGAGATTCAACGCCACGGCGCCGGCTTCGGTTTTGTGCGGCAGTTGCGCACTCACCGCTTTGAGCACCAACGGATAACCCAGGGCGTTAGCGTCGGCCAATGCCTTGTCCGGCGTGCTCAACACGCCGTTGGGCGTCGGCAGGCCAAAGGCGCGCAAGGCTGTTTTCGAGTCCCACTCGTTGAGCAAACGACCTTCACCGACCAACGCTTGCGGACAAAGTGGCACCAGCGCCGATTCACCGAGCGCCAGCAACGCCTGGCGATTGCGTTGATAGCCAGCGATCCGGCCCCACGCGGCCAAGCCGTCTTCGACACCTTGCAGCGCCGCCACGCCTTGAGCATGCAGGCGTTCGCGAGCGTGGGCCGGCAGCAGTTCCGGGAACGCCGAGGTGACAAAACCGGTCTTGCCGTGACGGACCAGGGCGGCGCAGTAAAGCTCCAGCAGCAGGTCGCACTCCTTGCGTTCGCCGGTGTATTCCGATGGGTAATCGAGCACCAGCATCGCCGCATCCGCTTCGGTGCGCAGGGCGCTGTCGAGCATACGGTTCAGGGCCTCGCCGTCACCCCAGATTGCGGTGGTGAAATCCAGCGGATTGACCAGATTGGCGTAGCTCGGCAGCACCTGCGCGAGTTCTTCACGCTGACCTTCGTCGAGTTTGGGCAAGCTCAGTTCGTTGCGTTCGGCGTAGTCGGCGATCAGACCGGCGTCACCGCCGGAACAGGCCAGCGCGATCAGGCTGTTGCCCGACGGTAGCTTGCCGCACGCTGCCGCTTTCAGGGTTTCGACAAAACTCACCGGGCCACTGACGCGGATCACGCCCAGACGCGCGAACAGACTGTCGTACAGAGCGTCCGAACCCGACAGCGAGCTGGTGTGACTGAGCGCCAACTCGGCACCAATCTGCGACACGCCGGTTTTCAGGGCGATGATCGGGATGCCCTTTTCCAGCGCCTTGTGCGCGGCGCGGGCGAAACCCGGAACATTCTTCAAACCTTCGAGGTGCAAGCCGATGGCGGTGACGCGCGGCTCATCAAGCAACACGTCCATCAATTCGGCGATGCCCAGTTGCGCCTGGTTGCCGACCGACGCCATGTAGGCCACCGGCAGCGAGCGGTCACTCATCGACAGGTTGTAGGCAAAGTTGCCGCTCTGGGTCAGCACCGCGACGCCCTTCTCTACCGCTTTGCCGCCATGGGCCACCGGCCACAACGCGGCGCTGTGCAGGTAGTCGAGCAAGCCGTAGCAATTGGGACCGAGCAGCGCCATATGACCGGCGGCGTTGAGCAACTGCTGCTGCAAGGCCTGGCCTTCGGCGCCGGTTTCAGCGAAGCCTGAGGCGTAGCAAATGGCGCCGCCCGCGCCCTTCGCGGCCAGTTCGGCGACGCAGGTCAGGGTCAGCTCGCGGTTGGTCGCGATGAACACCGCGTCCGGACCACACGGCAACTCGGCGATGCTGCGCACACACGGCACACCTTCAAGGTTGTCGTGCTGCGGATTGACCAGCCACATCTGCCCAAGGTAGCCACCTTCGGCGCAGCGCTTGAGCGCCCGTGCCATGCTGCGGCCACCGACAAACGCGAGGTGGCGTGGCGCGAGCAGGCGTTTGAGGTTGTCACGAATCATCTGCGACATGGGTAATCTCCAGACCGGTCAGCGCAACAGCGGCCGCAGCAGTTCGCGGGAAATAATGTGGCGCTGGATCTCCGACGTGCCTTCCCAGACCCGCTCGATCCGCGCGTTGCGCCAGATACGTTCCACCGGACATTCATCCATCAGGCCCATGCCGCCAAAGATCTGCACCGCCTCATCGGCGACCTTGCCGAGCACTTCACTGGCGAACAGCTTGGCCATGCCAGCCTCGCCATCTGTCATGCTGCCCTGGTCCATTTTCCAGGCGGTGTGCAGGGTCAGCAGTTCAGCGGCGCGAATCTGCGTGACCATGTCGGCGAGCTTGAACGAGATGCCCTGATAGGTGCCGATCGGTTGGCCGAATTGCTTGCGATCCGCCGCCCATTGCAGCGACACGTCGAGCGCACGTTGCGCCTGGCCGACACAGTTGGCAGCGACCATTACGCGCCCGGCGGTGAGCCAGGCGTTGGCCACGTCCCAGCCCTTGCCGACTTCGCCCAGCACCTTATTGGCCGGCACGCGGCAGTCATCGAAGAACATCTCAAAGGTGTGGTAACCACGGTTGCTCACGCACTTGGGACCACGGCGAATGGTCATGCCTGGCGTGTCGCGGTCGACCAGGAACGAGGTCACGGCGTTGCGCTGTTTGCCGTTGTGCTCGTAGGTGTCGGTGACGGCGAAAACGATGGCGAAATCGGCGTGCCCGGCGTGGCTGATGAAGTGCTTGCTGCCATTCAGAACGAAGTCATCGCCGTCGCGCACGGCGCGGGTCTTGATCGCGTTGGCATCGGAACCGGCGCCCGGCTCGGTCAGCGCGAAGCAATCGATTTTCTCGCCCTGGATGCACGGCAACAGGTAGTCCTTGATCTGATCGCCGGTGCAGGCCATGAGGATTTTCGACGGCCGCGCGACGAACACATGCAGCGCCCATGACACCTTCGACAGCTCACGCTCGATCAGCGCCTGGGACACATAATCCAGACCACCACCGCCCACTTCTTCCGGCATGTTGAACGCATAGAAACCGGCGGCGATGGCCTTGCCGCGAATCTGCGCGGCCAGCTCCGGGGAGACTTCGTCGGCGCGGTCGACCACTTCCTCATGCGGCAGCAGTTCCTTGGCGACAAAGCTGCGTACCGCGTCCACCAACATTTCTTGTTCTTGGGTCAGTTGGAAATTCATGGGGCTACCTGTTGTTCGTTCACGGGTTGGGGAGCGGCGGGCTTATTTGCCGGCAAACTTCGCCGGGCGTTTTTCGATGGAGGCGCGTAAGGCTTCCACACCGTCTTCGCTGCGACCGCAGAGCAGACCGGCGGCGAGCTCGGCTTGCAGTTGCTCCGGCAGGCTGCGCTGGGCGCCTTCGCGCATGAGTTTTTTGGTCTGGGCGAAGGCGAATGTCGGGCCGCTGGCCAGGCGCGAGGCCAGTTCAGTCGTCACTTCGAGCAGTTGTTCATCGGCACAGACTTCGCCAACGAGGCCGGCCGCCAAGGCGCGGTCGGCGCCCCACAACTCGTCGAGAAACAGCAGGCGTTTGGCCTGTTCGGTGCCGATCAGGCGTGGCAGGTGCCAACTGGCTCCGGCGTCCGGCGAGTAGGCCATGCTGGTGTAGCCGGCCTTGAACCGCGCCGATTGCGCGGCGATGCGCAGGTCGCAGCAGAGTGTCAGGTCCATGCCGGCGCCGACGGCGGTGCCGTTGATGGCGGCGATGGTGGGTTTTTCCAGGCTGTACAAACGGCTCATCAGGGCGTGGGCGGTTTCGGTCCAGCCATAGGTTTCGAGGGCGCCACGGGCTTCGGCTTCGGCCCATTCGGCGAGGTCGGCGCCGGCGCAGAAGCTGCGGCCGCTGCCGGTGAGTACGACGACTCGAACGGCGGGATCGGTGTTGAGCTGGTCGAGCAAGGCGTGCAGGTTTTTCAGGGTCGGGATGTCCAGCGCGTTGCGCTGGGCGGTGCGATTGAGGGTGATCCAGGCCACGCCGGCTTCGACCTGGCTGAGCAGAGAGGAGTGAGTAGTCATGCGAATCCTCGAATTATTGTGTTTGGCATGAGGTGATGCGACTTGAGGCCATACTAAACGAGTGTTCAGCAAGGCGGCAATCTGTGACCGATTTGGCTGTAACAGCTTGAAATTCACTTTAAGTTATTGGTTTTAAACGGTTTATTTTTTATGAGGGGCGTTGTAGGGATGGGGCTGTTACAACTTTGAACAACTGGGGACAAGGGATTGGGATTGGGGGGCATATCCGTTTCTGCGGTAGCGGCGGTTTGAGCAAGACTCAAGCCTGGTGTCGACAGCGGAACGCAGAGCGTCCCCGGCGGCATTCCCACGCAGAGCGTGGGAACGATCACGAAAGTGCTTGGTTACTTGGTGCTCTTCCAAGTGACCCGCTCCGTTAGCCCCTCAACGGATATACACACAACCAATCAAACAGCACTCGGCGCCAAAACCACCGAACGCTTGCGATGAATCAGGAAATACGCCCCATAACACAGCGCAATAAACCCAAACCCCCAATACAACGAAGGTCGCTGCGTCTCATCCAGCGCCAAAAACACAAACAACGAACAGCACAGCGCAATGCACGTCAGGGGCAACAGCGGAAACCACGGCGCACGGTATTTCAGATCACTGAGTTTGCCGCCATCACGCAGATAAGCCTTGCGGAATTTGTACTGCGCCAGCGCAATCACAATCCAGGTCACCGTGCCCGACATCCCGCTCACCGCCATCAACACCATGAACAGCGTGTCTGCCGCAACAAAACTGGTCATCAACGACACCAACGCAAAACACAACGTGATGCTCAGCGCCCGCAGCGGCACCCCACGCTTGCTCAGCGGAGACAGACTTTTGGGCGCCATACCCGTCTTCGACATCGCCCACAGAATCCGCGTAGAGGCATACAGGCCCGAGTTACCGACGGAAAGAATCGCGGTGAGAATCACAAAGTTCATCAGGTCGGCGGCATAGGGAATGCCGACCATGTCGAACACCTGTACGAACGGACTTTCCATCAACCCGGCCTGCTGCCACGGCACAATCGCCGACAGCACCACAATCGCCAGCACATAGAAAATCAACACGCGAAACACCACGTTGCGCACTGCGCGCGGGATGCTTTTTTCTGGCTGATCAGTTTCACCGGCGGCCACGCCCATGATCTCGCACCCCTGAAAGGCATAGACCACGGTCATCATCACCGCGAACACCGCCGACAGGCCGTTGGGGAACAGTGAGTCGCCGATCAGGTTGGTCATCATCGGCGCCGGTGCGCCACTGGTCAGCGGAATCGCGCCAAAAATCACCAGCACTCCGACCACAATGAAACCGAGAATCGCCGCGACCTTGATCCCGGAGAACCAGTATTCCGCCTCACCGAAAGCACGCGTCGCCAACGCATTCAGGCCGAACAGCACCACCACGAACAGCGCCGACCAGTACCAGATCGGCACAGCCGGAAACCAGCGCACCATCAGCATGCCCGCCGCCGTGAACTCCAGCCCTACGGTGGTCGCCCAACTCATCCAGTACACCCAGCCGATCATGAAACCGGTGGCCGGCCCGATGAATTTGGTGGCGTGGGTTTGAAACGAACCGGAGACCGGCATCTGCACGGACAATTCGCCCAGGCACACCATCACCAGGTACATCAGGAAACCGGCGACCAGGTAGGCCAGAATCGCCCCCACCGGTCCGCCCTGGTTGATCGTCACGCCGGAGCCCATGAACAACCCGGTGCCGATCACGCCGCCCAGCGACAACATGAAAATGTGCCGGCTCTTGAGGGCGCGGGTCAGTTGGATGCCTTTACGTTCGGTGGATTCGCTCATGTCCGCACCCCGTCAGCAAGGTGCGCGAGGCGCGAGAAAGGATCAGCTTTACGGCAGTTCATTATTATTATCTCCAATAAGCTTCGAAGACCGCGCGGTGGCGGTTGCCTCGATTATTGGAAGACCATGTAAGGTCCGGTTGACCGTAAAGATCGAAGTTGTAAAAAGTCGTAACGAACTTGTACGTCAGGTGTGCAGCAGCTCGGCCAGCGTCTGTTGCGAACGTTGCAAATGCGCCTGAACCTGCGTCGCCAATGCCCGCACGGCCAACTCATCGTTGATCCGCGCAGCCTCTTCCAAGGCACGCAGCACATTGGCCAATGCCCGAAAACCCAATGAGTCGCTGCTGCCGGCCAGGCGATGGGCAAGGTGAGCGACTTCGGTGCAATCGTCGGCCTCGATCGCTTCCTTGAGTGCTTCGCGATGCTGCGTGATCGCGTCGCGCAACACCGCCAACAAGCCCTGAAGTTTCTGTTCCCCGAGCAAGGTGCGATGCGTGTCCAGCAACGGCCAGTCCATCGCCTCATCCGCCCTTTGTGGTGCAGGCAAAAGCGCTTGTCCGGCCAAGGCCTGGCGCAAATTATCGAGCTTCAGGGGTTTGGCGAGGATGCCATCCATCCCGGCATCCAGATAGCTGCGTACCAATGCCGGCTGCACGCTGGCGGTCAGGGCGAAAATGCGGCAGTGACGATTCGGTCCCTCGGTGGTGCGAATCCGTTTGCACAACTCGACACCGCTGATGCCCGGCAGATGCACATCGAGCAAAATCAAATCGAAGGTCTGCGCAGCGCAGTGGATCAGCGCCTGTTCGCCCTCCTCTGCAAGCCAGACCCGATGCCCGTCCACTTGCAACAAACCGCCGACCACTTCACGGTTCAGAGCCACGTCTTCAACCACCAGAACATTCAGCGCGTAATCGGGCTTACTGTGGATCGCCACGTCGGCCAAACCGGCGATACCCGGTTGCAGCGTCACCTCGAACCAGAAACAACTGCCCTGCCCGACTTCACTTTCAACACCGATCTGCCCGCCCAGTTGCTCCACCAGATGCTTGCTGATGGCTAACCCGAGACCGGTTCCGCCAAAGCGTTGCGCCACCTCGTCGCTGGCCTGGGTGAAGCGCTCGAAAATCTTTTCCTGCACCGCCTGGGCAATGCCGATGCCGTTGTCCGTCACGCTCAATCGCAGCCGTTGCCCGGCCTGCCCGGGAGCGGGCGTCAGCAACGCCACATCGACGCGAACCTCGCCGCCCTCGGTGAATTTGATCGCGTTAGCCAGCAAGTTGCTCAGCACCTGACGCAGGAATTGCTCGGCACCGTGATGCCTGACAGCAACCTGCGGATCAACTCGGCAGTGCAGCGTCGTGTCATTGCTCAGCGCGCGCGGCTCAAGCAGGGTCAGCACTTCGTCGAGCAAATGCCTGAGCGAGAAATCCACCGGTTCCGGGTGACTGACGCCCTCTTCCAGTCGAGCGAAATACAGCACTTCATTGAGAATCGACAACAACCCTTCGCCGGCCTTGTAGAGCGCATCCAGACGTTTGCCATCGCGCTCATCCAGATTCGCGCCGCGCAGCAATTGGGCCATGCCGAGAATGCCGTTGAGCGGTGTGCGCAATTCGTGGCTCATGGTCGCCAGGAAACGCGACTTGGCGAGGTTGGCCGCCTCGGCTTCGTCCTTGGCGCGCATCAGGCTGGCGGTGCGACGTTCGACCATTCGCAACAATTCGTCGCGGTTGTTCTGCAAGGCCAGTCGATCGGTTTCCCGTCGTTCAATGTCACTGAGAATCGCCCGGCGCATGTCGTCCAGGGCATGAGCCACGGTGTCGATTTCGTCTTCGTTCGCGCTGCGCCGCTTGTCCAGATGCAAGGGCTCGTGCCAATCACCGGCAGCGATGCGCCGGGCAAATTCGGCCATGACTTGCAGGTGCCGGGTGACCAAGCGGTAAAACAGCCCCGACAACGCCACCGCCAAACCGCACAGAAACACGCTCATCCACAGCAGGCTGGTCAATCCGGTGGCGTACAAACGCTGATGCACTGCGCCCAGATCGGTGCTGACCTCCAATTGCCCCAGATGCCGCAAAGGCCCGGACGGCGGTTGATAGTCCAGCTCGAAACGCTCGATGCGCAGCGGCCCGACCGGGTCGGCGTTGCCTTGCAGCAGATCGAAATCGGGGCTGATCAGGTGCACCCGCGCCACGTCGGAGAAGTCCACCAGACCGCGCAACTGCACGTTCAATTGTTCCTGGTTCAAGTCCCAGAGACTGCGCTCCAGGCTGGCCAGATAACCGGCGCGGATCAGCTCCATGCGCGAGTCGATGTCGCGCATCTCGCGCCGGTATTCGAAGTACAACTGCACGGTGCTCGCCAGCACGGTGAAGCACAGGCTGAACAACAGAATGAACAGCAGCAGACGCCGCAACAGTCCACCGGACCGGGCACGGATCATTTGGAATTGACCGGCAGGTTGATCATGTCGCGGTAGGTGACTTCGCTTTCGTTGAGCAAGCGCTCGACCTCCCCGCTGCTGACCATGCGCTGCAATTGCGCGTCGATCTCCGGCATGCGGCTGGCCAGCGGGGATTTGCGCGAAACCGCAACCCGCAGGTAATCGACACTCAAGGCATTGGGCAACGCGACAATGTCTTGCGCGCCCGGCAGGTTTTCGACGTACAACTGACCGGTGCGCCGTTCCGAGGTGATGAAATCGATGCGCCCGCGAATCAGTTTGCCGAAGTTCTGGCGGCTGTCGGAGACCCATTCGATGTTCTGTTGCTGGGCGACCAAACGGTCGAATTCGACGCCGTAACTTTCGCCGAACAACAGCCCGCCCCGGTAATTGGCCAGGTCTTGCAAACGATCAAATTTCACCGGGTGCTGACGGTTGATGAACAGCGCGACTTCTTCGCGCAGCACAGGCACCGTCGAAAAAATCATGCTCTGTTCCCGTTGCGCGGTGCTGTAGGCCAGGGCCACATCGACCCGGCCTTCGGCGACATCGAGCAGGCAACGTTTCCAGTTGCCCAGCACGACGATTTCGACGTCATAGCCCAGACGCCCAAAGAGGTTTTTCACCACGCTTGGGGCCAGGCCGCGCACTTGTTTGCCGTCGCTCCAGGAGATCGGCGGATACACCGGATAGTCGCAGTAGCGAATGTTCTCGGCGGCCGTCGCGCTGTTGGCGATCAGCGCCAGCAGCAGCGCAAACACCTGCCACATCAGACTCAGGCCGCCACGCTGGCGGTGAACAAATACCCGGCACCGTGGATGGTGATGATCAGTTGCGGCTCGGCCGGGTCGTCGTGCAGTTTGCGCCGCAACCGTCCGACCAGCACGTCGATGGAGCGATCGTTGGGCACCCATTCGCGATTACGGATCTGGTCCATCAACTGATCTCGGCTCAAGGTGTGGCCGCTGTTGCGCAGGAACACGCTGAGCAACTGATATTCGCCGTGGGTCAACAGGGTTTCGCTGCCGGTGGGGTCGATGAGCCGCCGGCGGTCGGTGTCCAGTGCCCAATCAGCGAATTGTTTGACGGGCTTGGCAACAGCCGCGACCGGTTGCGGCGTCTGCGCGTGGCGAACCCGGCGGATCAGGTTTTTCGCCCGGGACACCAGTTCGCGAGGGTTGAGCGGTTTGATCACGTAGTCATCGGCGCCGCATTCAAGGCCGACGATACGATCAATTTCATCGTTGCGCCCGGTGATCAGAATGATCCCGACCTCGGAACGCACTCGCAACTCCCGGGTCAGGGTCAGGCCGTCCTTGCCGGGCAGGCGGATATCGAGCATCACCAGATCGACGGTCTGGCTCGCCAGGAAGGTGTCGGCCAATTCGGCCGTGGCGGCGCAATGCACTTCGTAACCTTCCTGGGACAGGTAGGCGTGCAGCAGTTCGCGAATCAGCGGATCGTCATCGACGATCAATACCCGAGGAATCATCGCTAGGTGTCCCGCAAATGCCCGAAGGCGTGTTTCTTATTAGAGTGTTTTGTTGCCGTGGCGCCAGAGAGTATCGACAGCTGAACGAACGATCAACAGCCCGTCGTCTGGACGCAAAACCGTTGGCGACCGCCGGCCTGCAATCCGTCGACCCAGGCTTCGCAAATCTGAATGCCTTGCTCCGGGGTGAAGGTGCCGGGGTTGAGGCCCGATTCCAGCCACAAGCCGTCGAGCAACGCACTGAGGCTGATGGCGGCCAGATCGGCGTCGAAGTTCTCCCAGCCCTCTTCCTGTGCCAACTCGGTCAGCACCTTGCGCAAGATCCCACGGTACTCGCCGTAGGAATGTTCGTGCGCGAGGTTGATCGACTCGGCCGTGCGCACCGCGCCCCAGAATGCCAGCCAGGCATCGATCAGTTGCGGGTCGAGCAACTCGGCCGAAAACGAACCGCGAAAGAACGCTGACAATCGTTCGCGGGCCGTCGGCGCGGCCTTCTCCATCGCGTCGCGCAACAGGCTCATGACCCGCCCCGTAATCGCTCGGTAGGCCTCGGCGACCAGTTCATCCTTGCCGGAATAGTGGTGGCTGATCAACCCGACCGAAACCCCGGCCTCGGCGGAAATCTTGCGGATAGAAGCGCCCTGAAAACCATGACGCTTGAGGCACACCAGCGTCGCTTCGATCAGGTTGGCCTTGCGCAACTCCGGCTCCATGCGGGAAAAACGGGCTTCCTGACTCATGCGCGATACTCTCAGTGGATCAATCGTTAGGGACGCGGCGGTAAAGCGCGCGGGCTGAACGACTGTACAGCAAGAGCGTGGCAAGTCTCCAGCAGTTGCATACCTCATGGGACCGAGTTGCCGCCATCGCGAGCAGGCTCGCTGCCACAATTAATCCGCGGGCACTTGGTATTCGCGCCAGCAGCAAAACCCTGTGGGAGCGAGCCTGCTCGCGATGGCGCCAGCCCCACAAATGCAGGGCCACGGGTCAATCCCGATAACCCGGCGCCACCCGATCCAGCAATCGCAACAACGCGGCCCAAACCAATTGCATGGCGTCCGGGTCGCTCAACTCGCCTTCGTCCAGCGGACGGCCGGGGTCGTTGAACTGACGCTCGGTGTGTTCGCACACCTGGGCGGGCGGCAATACCAACTCACCGGCGGCTTGCGCGGCGAGCTGGATTTCGCAGGCTTTCTCCAGGTAATACATGCGCAAAAACGCCTGGCTCACAGTCTCTCCGACAGTCAGCAAACCGTGGTTGCGCAGCATCAGCACCGATTTGTCGCCAAGGTCTTGCACCAGACGTTGCTGCTCGCTCATGTCCAGCGCCACACCTTCATAGTCGTGGTAAGCGACCCGTCCGTAGAACTCCATGGAAATCTGGTTCACCGGCAGCAATCCGCATTTCAACGCGGCGACGGCACAACCGGATTTGGTGTGGGTGTGCAGCACGCACTGCGCATCTTCACGCGCACCGTGAATGGCGCTGTGAATCACAAACCCTGCCGGATTCACCGGGTACGGCGACGATTCGACGGCCCGGCCATCAAGACCGATCTTCACCAGATTGGACGCAGTGATTTCATCGAACATCAGCCCATATGGATTGATCAGGAAATGATGGTCAGGCCCCGGCAGGCGCACCGAGATATGGGTAAAGATCAGATCAGTCATGCGAAAGTGCGCGATCAATCGGTAACAGGCGGCCAGCTCCTCTCGCAGCTTTTGTTCCGTGGCGCTGCGCAAAGGGGTAGCGATCTCGTTCATTGTTTTGGTTCTCCAGGCTGATCGACCGCGCAAGGCCGTAAGGCTGGACGCTTTCAAACGTCCAGCCGTTTGCGACTACTTGCTGGCCCAGGCGTTGAAGCGTTCTTCAAGTTCTTCGCCGTGATCAACCCAGAACGCCACGTCCATCGACAGCGCACCCTTGAGGTTTTGCGGCGCAGTAGGCACCCATTGCGCCAGTTTGCTGTCCAGTCTGGCGGCGGCTTCGGTATTGGTCGGGCCATAAGGGATCTGCTCGACATACTTGACCTGGGCGTCCGGCTGATTGGCGAAGGCAATGAAGCGCTTGGCCTGATCGACGTGTTTGGAGCCCTTGATGATTGCCCAATAATCCATGCCATACAGGCTGCCCGGCCACACCACCCCGAGGTGGCTGCCATTTTGCGCGGCAGCCGCCACGCGTCCGCTGTAAGTGGAGGTCATCACCACATCCCCGGCCGTCAGCCATTGCGCCGGTTGCGCGCCAGCTTCCCACCACTGGATGTAGGGTTTGAGTTCGGTGAGTTTGGCGAAGGCGCGGTCGACACCTTGCGGCGTGCTCAACACTGAATACACGTCCTCGACCTTCACGCCGTCGGCCAGCAAGGCGAATTCCAGGTTGTACACCGCGCGTTTACGCAGCCCGCGTTTACCGGGGATTTTCTGCACATCCCAAAAATCGGCCCATGAGGTCGGGGCCTGCGCCAGTTTCTGCGTGTCATAGGCAATCGCCACGCTCCACACCAGCGCCGCCGAACCGCACGCCTGCGCTGCCTCGGGAATCAACTGCTCGGCGCGCCCCAGTGTTTTCCAGTCAAGTTTTTCGTACATGCCTTCGTCGCAACCGCGCATCAGGTCCGGGCCTTCAATCTGCACCACGTCCCAATCGGCGTTGCCGGTGTCGACCATCACTTTGATCCGGGCCATCTCACCGTTGTATTCGCTCTGGATCAGCTTGCTGTGATCCGCCGCGCTGAACGGCTGGAAAAACGCCACATCCTGGGCTTTCTGGCCGGCGCCGCCGTAACCCACCACCACCATGTCCGGTGCTGCCTGAGCGCTGCCCAGGCCCATGGCCAGGGACAGCAACAAGAAACCGTGCTTGAGCGTGTTCGATTTCATCAGTGGTTCCTCTTGCAGGTGCCATACGACTGAACGCCGACGTGGCCCTTTTTATTGTTGTGAGGTTCGCCCCAGGTACGGGCGCCAAATGAATCTACTGCGAGCCATAGTAAAAAAACAAGTTGATTTTTTACTGAAGGTAAATTTCTATAGGCAAATAATAACAACGCCGAAAACCCGGCCTTTCGGCTTCAGCCTGCCTGGAGTACCCGCACCATGCCGACCTCGTCCCCTGCTTTTGCGCACCTGTTCGAACCCTTGCAGCTACGTGGCAAACGGCTGAAAAACCGCATCATGTCCAGCGGTCACGACACCTCGATGCCCACCGACAACCTGGTCAACGAGCAACTGATCGCCTACCACACTGCGCGTGCCGAAGGCGGCGTCGGGCTGATCGTGCTGCAAGTGGCCGGTGTGCATGACAGCGCGCGGTACACCTCGCATGTGCTGATGGCCACTGACGATGCCTGCATCGAGGGCTATCGCAAGATCGCCGAGAGCTGCCACGCGCATGGAACGGTGGTGCTGTCGCAAATCTTCCATCCGGGGCGGGAGATCATGGAGTCCAGTGATGGCCTGCTGGCCGTCGCTTACTCGCCTTCGGCGGTGCCCAACGAACGCTTTCGAGTGATGCCGCGTGCGCTCGATCAAGCAATGATCGATGAGATCGTCGCCGGTTACGGTGCGGCGGCTCGACGCTTGTATCAGGCCGGAATCGACGGCGTCGAAGTGGTCGCCAGCCACGGTTACCTGCCGGCGCAATTCATCAACCCGCGGGTCAACCGTCGCTCCGATGGCTACAACGGTGAGTTGGACCAGCGCCTGCGTTTCCTGCGCGAAGTGATCGCGGCCGTGCGCGCCAACACTGATGACCAGTTCATCATCGGCCTGCGTATTTCCGCCGATGAACGCGACCCTGAAGGCCTGACCGAGGACGAATCACTGTCCGCCGTGCAATCGCTGCAAACGACGCTTGATTACGTGCACATCGTCGCCGGGACCTCGGCTTCGTTGGGCGGCGCCGTACACATCGTGCCGCCGATGGCGATCGAAGCGGCGTATCTGGCCAAGGAAGCCGGGACCTTCAAGGCCAGTCTGTCGATTCCGCTGTTCGTCACCGGGCGCATCAACCAACCGCAGGAAGCCGAACTGATTCTGGCGCGCGGTCAGGCCGATGTTTGTGGTATGACCCGTGCCCTGATCTGCGACCCGCAAATGCCCAACAAAACCGATACCGGCCACGTCGAAGATGTGCGCGCCTGTATCGCCTGCAATCAGGCGTGCATCGGCCACTTTCACAAAGGCCTGCCGATCTCCTGCATCCAGCATCCGGAAACCGGGCGCGAACTGATCTTTGGCCAGCGGCAACTGACGAAGCAACGCAAACGCATCATGGTCGCTGGCGGTGGCCCGGCGGGGATGAAAGCTGCCGCCGTCGCTGCTCAGCGCGGACATGACGTCACGCTCTACGAAGCCTGCTCGCAACTCGGTGGCCAGGTATTGCTCGCGCAGTTGTTACCTCGACGTGCTGAATTCGGTGGCGCCAGCACCAACCTGCAATGGGAAATGGAACTGGCTGGCGTGCGCGTCGTGCGCAACACCCGCGTGGACCGGGCGCTGGTCGAGCGCGAACGGCCGGACATGGTGATCGTCGCCACCGGTGCCGAACCGTATTGGCCAGCGTTCGAGCGCGGCGGTGAATTGCAGGTGGTGGACGCCTGGCAGGTATTGCGCGATGAAGTGCAGATCGGCCGTTCCGTGGTGGTGGTCGACTGGCGCTGTGACTGGATCGGACCCGGCATCGCTGAACGTCTGGTCCGCGCCGGGCACCAGGTGCAACTGGCCGTCAACGGTACCCATTGCGGGGAAAACCTGCCGTTGTACGTGCGCGATCACCTGGCTGGCGAACTGCACAAACTCGGCATCCCGATCACGCCTTACGCCCGCCTGTATGGCTGCGACGACAATACCGTCTACCTGCAGCACACTGCCAGCGGTGAACCGATGCTCTTCGAAAACATCGACACACTCGTGCTCTGCCAAGGCCATCAACCGGTCGATACGCTGGGCGCCGAGCTGCAAGGCCTGGTGGAGTTCCGGCGCATCGGCGACTGCCTCGCCCCGCGCACCGCCGAAGAAGCCATCTACGAAGGTTTGAAAGTCGCCTGGGAGCTTTGAGGCTGTTTTATACTCCGGGGCTTTACAGATCCCCGGTTTGGAGCACGCCATGAGCAACAGCAGCAAGATGCCGCCTGCCAGCAGCGCGCCCACCCAGGACAGCGCAGCGGCAGAACCGCATTTTCTCGGCACACGGATTCGTGGGTTGCGTAAACGTCGGGGCATGACTCTGGCAGAACTGGCGCAGATGAGTGAGTTGACGGCGGGCTATATCAGTCAGTTGGAACGGAATCTGGCTTATCCCTCTATTCCGGCACTGTTCAACATCGCTCGTAGTTTGGGCGTGACCATTCAGTGGTTCTTCGCCAGTGAGGGCAATACCGCGCCCGAGGACAACGGGGTGGTGGTGCGCAAAAACACGCGAATGAGCGTGCATTACGAAGACGGGATTGTGGATCAACTGCTGACACCACAACCGAATCGACAGCTGGAGATGCTGCACTCGAGGTTTCCGCCGGGGACTTACAGTCAGCAGAGTTATAGCCATGAAGGTGAAGAAGCTGGATATTTGCTGTCGGGCAGTTTTGAGTTGTGGGTGGGAGAGCGCTATTTTCAGTTGAGTGAAGGCGACAGTTTCAGCTTTTCCAGCCAGGAGCCGCATCGGTATGGGAATCCTGGTGAGGTAGACGCAGTGGTCATTTGGGTGATCACGCCGCCTTCGTTCTGAGGGGCAATCGACCTCTAGAGCCAAAGAATTCAGGTGCCAGCAAACTGCACAAAAAAACCGGCATTTCACCGGTTTTCTTTTCGCGTCCGTTTACAACCACCCAAACCCTTTTCCCATCATGGCTGCCAAGCCCAATGCAGTGGTGATCAACGCGCTGAACAGTAAGCGAAAATCCGTACGGGCCTCTTTACGGTGCTCACGAAAATCCGTACGAGCTTCTTTGCGGTGTTCACAAAAATCCGTTTGAGATTCTTTACGGTGCTCACGAAACTCCACGCGAAGGTCGCCGAGGTCCCGCCGCACGTATTCGATATGTGTCTCAAGTTGGGATACACGCGGTTCCATCGGGTTTTCTCCTGGAGGACCTGGTGGTCTTCTTCCATTATCGTCACTGCCGTTTTTTTTGCTGCCAGGGAAACGATCGGGGTAATGCTCATCAAGGTTTACCAGCACAAAAGGCTCACTCATCGCTGACCTCCAGCACACTGGTTTTACACTCGTCCTGGACGATGATATTTGCCAGAGCATTGAGCGAATGCAGACGTATAAACCCACAATGCTTGCAGTTAAGCATCACCGCCGGCGTGCCAAAACGTAAATACTCCTGGCCACGCGCCCAAGGCAATCCGACACCTGTTGCACCGGCCTGGAGTGGCAATTCCCACTCATCGTGCTCACAGAATGGGCACCCGGTATTTTTTATTCGCGCCTTGAAAATATTGGCTAACCGCCCCGTATCCAGATGAATATCCCTAGGCATTGGCTAACCTCGCGACATCCCCGGGCTGATCGCCATTCTGAAAATCTTCTTCACCGCCGTTGTACATCGCCACCTCTTCCTTGAGGGAATAAATCTTCGATTAAACGAACAACCATCAGATGGTGTGCCACGTTCGGTTATTTGCGTGACCTCGACGTCTATATCCGGGCCTTCGCTACAAATCGAATATACCCTCGATCAATCTCGGACGTATCTGCGTACGAAGTAAGAAGATTCGCACCGTTGCGTAAGCCCGGAATTCTCTCTGTAGGATCCGTCCACAACGTTTTTTTCTGAGGCTGAAAAACGTCGATTCACAGATTTTTCTGATGAGCCGGGTCGTCAGATTGCAGAGCCAGTGGGCCTTGCGGCGAAAGCCCTTCATCGCTCTCAGGTGTTGCAGGAGGTGGAGGAGTGCTGGGGAGGAAAAAGCCTACAAGCCCCAAGAGCACGATTTCAATCAGTGAAAGAACGCCAAAGGTGATGAAGCCAAAAATCAGCCCGGCAACCACAATGCTCAAAGGATGAATTTGCGCTGCGTCGGGGCTATCCAGCATGTAGAGAAAAGCCTGAATAGCGACGGCGACACAGGCCGCAACGGCTGCCATCAGCTTGATAATCAACCAAAGCCGTCGCCATCTGTTCATGGTCTGCCCCGCCATCCGGTGAATTAGCTCTTTATGCATGATAGCTAATGAGGGGGATCTGCCTGCTCTGCCCTGACCGCTCGTCGAGATGAATAACCAAACCACCAGAAACGAAAAAGCCCCGTAACTTTTCAGTTACGGGGCTTTTTCTATGTAATGGCGGAGAGATAGGGATTCGAACCCTCTGGAATGGTCTTTCAGACCGCTGGGGACCAGTAAAATAAGGACTTTTGGCGCCTTGAGGAGTCCTCTACAGGTGCTGATAGGTCCTGGTTTTGCCCTAGATTTGCCCTAAACTTGAGGGGTTGGATGCAGCAGATGACGAGTCGACTCAGCCCCCCCAGACGTACCAATGATGGATTGAGCGCACTAATCGCCACACGACAGAAAATAAAGGCCCCAGATCGCGACCAAAAAACTTCCGTACCAATTTCGTACCAGCAATCTTCGCCCATCATCAAATTCTGCCTTCCCTCCTACCCGCTGTAGGAAATTCTAAGCAGCCGTTGCCAGCTACAATCCCAAGCCCTGTTGTCACCTTCAAACATCTTTATGCATTTCCGCTCAACGTCCCCGAATCAACCCGATCCATGAAATTTTCAAGTTGCTAAGCTTCCCTTTTCGCGGAGGAACTTCGATGCCATATTCAGACTTGCCCCTTCCTTGTTGTACAAAAGCAATGAAAACCAGCGAGCCCTGGAAACCACGATTTTGGAACTCGCATGCTCGGCAGAGGCTTCCGACCATGTTCACGCCACCCTAGCGGCTATCGACCGAAATGAAGAATTCATCAAGGTGACTATCATGACGCTATGACACCGGTTGGCTGCTATTGGCCCAAAAGTGGGCAGTCTCCGGTTATCGCATGCATCATGGCACAGCAAGATGGAGCTTTTTGGTTAAGCTTACAAAGAGTGCTTGCGTTCTGTAGTGGCGCGTTCATCTGAAAAAATTAATAGACCGCTCCTAATAGGGAGTGATCGCTACCATCACAACGGATACACTAGGTAAATAGATTGAGCATCAACTGATGCTGTAGCGTTTATTCAATTGGATATTTTTGGCGCGTAGGTGATTTGTGGAGCTGATGTGCGCTTGGTGGAACTGTCGATTATCCCCACCGAAAAATGGAGCAAAAGAATATGCCATTACTGATGGCTTCACTGTTGCAGTGTGTGAATTACTGCATCGCGGTGTCGATCTCCTAGGGCTATGTGAGGTTGCGAGAAAGCACTTCAATCAGTTGGAGACTTTACTAGAACTTCACAATCTCGAACATTACAAAGTTTTAGACTTGTATACCGGAGGAAAATCAATTGACGACTTCTGTTTAATTTATAACTCAAAAAAAATCTCAGCCGCACACGCTTTAGACTCCGCAAACATAAGAGACCCACTGACTAATACCTGGCTTAAAGCAGGAGTATTTGTTCAGCTTCGTCTTATGGACTTCGAAGATCTATTTGTTGGCCTATCTCATTGGCAGAGTAGACAGACCTATCCGGAAGGAAGTGTAAATCGCCTTCGGCTTGGGCAAGCGTTACGCACTAAAGTTTCCGAACTAATGAATAAAAATCCGACCACCCCAATTATTCTTTTCGGGGATTATAACGACGAACCGTATCATGACTCCATAGTAAGCGGAATTGGCGCTAGCCGTGACACCGAGTTTGTGCGCAAGCGCCCACATTATTTTTATAATCCTTACTGGATATGCCTCGGACCTCGCGATGAGGCAGTGCCGCCAGGGTCATTCATCCACGCATCGGCTATAGAAGGAAGCGGCGGCGCGGTTTATGACCAGATACTATTTTCGTCTCATTTTTTGCGTGACTGGATGTTTAAATGTGCAGGATCAATAGTCAGCGATATATCCTCACTTGAATTAGAAATGGTTTGGAGTGACATTTCCGACCACTACCCCGTACTAAGCCATCTTGTGAGGAATGAATTATGAATTTTTTAGACTCGATCAAGTCTGGCATCGCAAAAGCCGAAGTTGCGGAGCAAAATGTAACAGCAGTTGCAACCGTTTTCAGAGAGCTTAACATGGAGCTTTCCAACTACTCAGATGGCAAAATAAAGCTCGCCAGAACTACAAGTTTAACTTCAAAACTTTCCGCCTATGTCGGTGCGGTTTCTAAAGAAAGCCCAGAAAAAGATTTCTTCAAGATGGATCTTTTGGCACTAGTTAGCATCGACTTTAAAATAATATATGACGAAGTAGCCAAATGGCGTCAACACGTTAACGGATATCCTTGCACGTTAACCTTTGAGGGGCAGGAGTATATTTGTGATAGCGTAGAGGACCTTATGGCGGCACTCCGTGAACTTCTCTCGTCCGTCAGCTTCGGGAAGGCACTTTCAAATGCAATGAAAAAAGCTAATGGTGGGGCAGCATCGTGAATACTAGCGGCGAATTGCCCACATTGACTCTTCAGGCGAGAAATGGCAACAGCCCCATCAGCCCCTTAGAGCACCGGGCAATACCTGAAGCTTTTTATAAGTACATGACTTATAGCACCGCAAATATCGTGATTAAAAATCAAACGCTTCGCTGGAGTACTCCAGCCACGCTAAATGACCCCTACGACATCCAGTTCGATCTTCGCATTAATTTTGACCGTGAAAAAATACTGCAATATTCGCTAGACAAACTATGGAAAGTTTTTAGTGGTGAACTCACCGGTCATCCAGATAACCAAATGTCAGTCACAATGAATATCCTGAGGGGACATCTTCAAGGTATACCAAAAAAACATTTTATAAAAAAAATGGAAAAAGGCATAAAAAACGTATTTGCAACCTTTGACAAAAACATCCACCAAACATTCCAAGTCACAAGGGAGAGTCTTTCCACTACCAAAATACTATGTTTAACAGACTCACCTACCAACCAACTTATGTGGGCGTATTACGCTGACAGCAATAGAGGCGTGGCATTACGATTCCAAGATGAGCTAGGGGAAGACAGCCCATATCAAATGGCGAAACAAATGTCGTACTTGCCTGATATTCCGATGCTATTTGATGAAAACGAACTATCGGATTTCTTGGCTGGATTAGTTACTTTCGATCAGGCCCGACGAATCAACGCGTTAATTTATACCAAGTCAGATGCATGGAAGCATGAGAATGAGTGGAGAATTTTTGCAGGGGATGGCCGCAACAAGTTTGCTCCATATGAAGATAAGAAGTTTGGTGCTAGAGAACTTACAGGTGCAGTATTTGGTTGCCGCATGCCATCTGAACAGAAAACCGCCTTATCATTAACTATCAAGCACCTCTATCCACATGCAGAAATTTTTCAGGCAGTCCCTGCTGATCACTCCTTCCAGCTTGAACTTCACCCCTTCAATGAAGTATGAGTACAGCAAAGCTATCCCCCCAATCGTTATCAGCTTCCCAAGCTGATAACGAGGGTTCGATTCCCTTCACCCGCTCCACTGTTTTCAAGGCCTCCAGCGGTACATGTACATGACTGCAATCGGTTGGGGGCCGTTTTGGGGGCCGTTTGTGTGTTGGTGCGTCAGAGTGAGCTCGTCACGCGCACCACGCCCGCAGGCATATAGAGACCGCCAGTTTTCGAGAAAGCCCTCGGAAACGAGTAAGATTAGTAACCCCTTCCTGATATCCGCTGTAAGCCCCTGATTTCATTGGGTTTCAAAGACCTTGAGAAAGGTAATATTCAAGTAATATAGAAGTAAGATAATTACTCTTTAGTAAGGTAATCTTTTCTTTTACAGAACCCCTTATAAATCAATCGCTTACGCCTACATTACCTTTCTCATTACTCCAAATTACCTTCCGAAGTAATCCAGCAAAGCCAATAAATACGGGGCTTTCAGTGATGCCGTCATCCTATCGTTACTCCATTACCTTTTTCCGATAGCTTTCCCGAAATCATCAACGTCCCCCCTCTCTACGAAGCAAATGCTCCCGAAGCACCACGGCACCAGCCATCAATCTTTCAACTCGGGACTTCTCCCAAAGATTTCCGAACAGCTGTTTCGCTACACGCGATTCAGCTTCCTGCGACTCAGCCGGCTCCTGCAAAGCAATGAACCAAATTCGAAAAATCATTGCCTCGGTAGATAAATCTTCTAGCAGACTTGAGTTCATGACAGCCCAGAAGGCCAAGGCGTCGGTGTCTTCCGGATCAAATTCGAAGATCTCATCAGGATCACTTTTCGCGTGTTTAAACCAGTTTTGCGCCTTACGCATGATTGAGAAATATTCTGTGGGAGAAAGACCAATTGCCCCCTGCACGAGCTTATCCCAGGACTCATCCGGAAAACGCTTCTCGACCAAATCGCTAAGGATCAGCGAGGCAGCCCCCACCAGGGTGTGCACAGCTATCGGATCGTCATTCGCAAACAGCATTCGTATCGCGATGTTCAACTGCCGTTGAGCCACTTCTATTTTTGAAACGCTCAGATGTCCGGACATTTTTTGCACTCGATGATTGATGAATACCGCGAAAAATCTAGATCACACCAATCCTAAGCAAATCTCCCCCTCCGCAGGGATTCGCAGGGTTTTCGTCATCCGAAAGCGCGCCTGGAGCGCCCAGCCGTGGCCGTTTTCGACCAGGTGCAGAAGTGCAGAAAAAAAGACTCATTTAGCCCGCAGGAGAGGTGGGGGGACGACGGCGCGCGCCAAGCAAGCAAGCAAGCAAGCAAGCAAGCACATGCTATTGACAAGAAGGAGGACGGTAAACACTCGCACCTATCATGCGTCGATGGTCGATAGAAACGGTCGAAAGGGTATACTGTGACTGCTCGTCCGCTGAACCTGGGCAATATCTGGTGATAAGACAAACAGCCGAAGGTCGTGTTGTGTTATTGATACCAATGACTATCAGTGAAAGGAATCGTGGCGATGATTGAAGGATACTCGGAAGAAGAATTCGGGGCAGAAATTCACAAGCATGTTCGTCCCTCAAAACCAATTGACACGATAGAACTTCTAAAAGGTCGCCAGAGTGAGCTTGATGAAATAAGGCGAGCTCTATTTGCTGACGGCAGGCACATTTTTATATATGGAGACAGGGGCATTGGAAAGTCGTCTCTCGCCCAAACGGCAGCTTTCCAATATCAAACCTCAGACGCTTCAATAATTCAGATCGGGTGTACTAAAACGAGCACTTTCCTGGACACAATGGAAAGTATTGCCCGACGACTAATTGATTCTTTAGATGCCACCGAAATACAAGCCAAGGGTGGCATCAACTTAAAAATTATAAATCTTGAACTAACCTATAAAACAACAAACAAGCCTGAAACCCCAAAAATAACAACCATGGATCAAGCGCTTGATGTAATTTCCGACATTCGCGAAATACACTCCGACAAACCAATTATCGTAATTGATGAATTTGACGCCATAATAAATCAAGAAGAACGCTTCAAATTCGCGGAATTTTTAAAAAAAATGGGTGACTCTGGAATATATGTCCCTATGATTTTTAGCGGAATTGCCACTTCATTAGACGACCTTTTAGGCGGACATCTTTCCAGCATCAGACAACTTAAACCCATAGCATTAAGCCCTATCTCCTGGGATTCAAGATGGGATATCTTGGTCGAAGCACTTGAGGCCTTTAATATCAATTTTGACGAAGAGATAAAATATCGCGTCGCTGGAATCAGTGATGGATTCCCCTACTACGTCCACCTTATAACCGAACATTTACTTTGGGCCGTATTTGACGATCAAGACACCAATCATACTGCAAACTCAAAACACTATATTAGAGCGCTAGAAAATGCGGTCAAGTCTGTACAAGAGCAAATAAGAAAGCCATATGACAAAGCTACTATTAGACACAGTCAAGATTTCCACCACATAATTTGGGCGGCTGCCGACTCTGCAAATCTGCATCGAAACATCGATTCAATGTATGCATCATATGAAAGAATACTTAGAGATTTGAGTCGGGCGGAACATTCAGAGAAAATACCACCAATCGACCGCAAAAAATTTTCTCAGCGGCTCAGCACCCTAACAAAAGAATCCCATGGTAGCGTTCTCCGAAAAATGAGTGAAAGCAGGAACGGCTGGTATCAATTTTCAGAGAACATGCTCCGTGGATTCGTTCGTTTGTTAGCAGAGACACATGGCGTGCAGTTGTGGTTAGAAGAAGCAAAGGTACCTAAACAGTTGATTCACCCTCGACCGCAAACACTTGGCGGCTCTGCTAGACACCAATCTTCGGTTCCTTACGGCATCGGTTTAAAAGATGACGAATAAATCAAAGTACGAATACTACTGCAGTATCATTTATAATAACCGCCGACCACCAGGAGACATTCAATGCCGTTAGAGATGGCTGCTGAACTTCGCTTCCCTATGGGTGCCTCCACGCCACTAGACAATATGGTGGTTGCTGAGCTTGTCAACTTAGCGAAAAGAATAACCTCCCAAGGTGAAAAGCAATACATAATAGAAAAATTCAAGGAGAATTTTTCAAAAGTTAGCGGAAGTTCTTATTCTAAAAGCTCCAACCTCTCATGGGCAGAAAGCGATTTAGAGCAAAAAGCATCAGAAGCTGCAAGTGACGCTCCAGGTTTTATTTCAGCCTTTTGTGACACATGTGAAAACTTACAACAACACGGTATACATACGCCCACTCACGCACACGTAAATTTGATACTGGAAAAATACGAAATCCCTTTCAGAATTTCAGACAATATACTTTTTGCAAGTTCAAATTACCTCACCCCACCTACTCCTGCTGTTTCAGCAGTGACGCTAGTCGAACGAGCTTTGTCAGATGCAAAAGCGCTAATCAACAATACGAATGCTTCTAGCGCAGTAGACAGAGCGCACACTGCACTTCATGGCTACTTATTATTCTTATGTGAAGAGAGAGGTCTAAACTTACCTGAAGACACAACATCTTCTAAAGCTTTTAAACTGCTTCGAGAGCACCACCCTGCACTTACTCCGGGCGGCCCTCGTGCGTCGGAAGTAACGAGAGTGCTTCAGTCGTTCGCGGCGTCAATCGACGCATTTTCAACCATACGAAACAAAGCCAGCCTTGCTCATGTGAATGAATTATTAGACGAGCCAGAAGCGACTTTTATAATCAATTCGATTTATTCAGTTTTTCGCTACATTCAAGACCGCCTTCAACGACATACCAACAGTAATATCTAGACATCCAAACACTTCAATCCAAACGAAAACTGAAAAGCATCGGCTATTATTTAAATACCGAGAAAATTTACAACATGACTTCATTCGCTGGATATAGATTGATCTGCCAATATGATCTGATACGGCTTGAAGCAGATAATCTCCTCCCCCATCCAATCGTTGAGCTGTAGCATTCGCGTCTGAATAGGCTCTAGCTCATTGGTTGCAAAGATTTGCGCCGCCTCTCTAATCGAACCGAACCCCCCTGCATTCTGCGGAACGATGCCCACTAGCTGCGGAGGAATCCGCAGACTCGCCAACACATCATCCCGCGTCTGATTCTTGATCGAATTAAACTCATCCTTAGCCGCCACCTCACTCACCGGGATCAACTGAATCCCATCCTTCTTCCCCGTCGGCGAATACACAAACAAATTCCGAAAATTCCCCGGTCCCTTCGACTCCTTCAACGCCTTACGCAGTGCATCAATATCCGCCTCGGTCTGCGCCGCGTCCGTCATGTACAAGATGAAGCCAGCGTGACTGCCGTTTTCGTAATACTTACGCCGAAACAACGTGGCCGACTCATTCAACAACGCCGACTGCAACGCACTGATCCACTCCGGCAACCCATAAATCTCTTGGTGCAGATCCGCCTCACGTAGGTGAAAAATACTGCCAGGCTCAAACGCATGCTCATCCTTCCAACATCTCACTTGGTAGAACTGGCCCTGCGGTCCGGCCCGCATGTACTTCGCCAGCGGCGGCACCAGTTGCCAAGTGCCACCCAATACCGAACGACGACGCTCCAGATACCCATTGCCCAGGCATAAAAAATCCAGAGCAAACTGCTCAAACGCAGCCCGCGACAACATCGGATGCGGAATAAAAGTCTTGCTCAACAAATTGCGCTTGAACATCAACCCAGAATGCAAATGCACACTCGCCCCCACCGACCGAGCCAGCCCATCCAGCGACAACGGCGGCTCATACCACCGCCCGTTAAACCAGCACTCCAGATAGTCGAACACCTCCCGACCACCCAACACCGGCATCGGCTCGCCGAACGAAAACACCTGAGTTCCCGCACCAGTGGCGGATGTGGCAGCGTGCAACGTCTGGTCAGCCAGTTGTTCAGTCATCAATAAATCTCCATCCGCCCAGTATTGGCAGCCGTCTGCCCCTCAAGCGGTTCGTTATGCAAAGCATGAAAGAGCGCCCACGCCAGATCGGCGTGGCCGGTAGTGTCGTTGCGCCCAGCGGTATAGGTGTACTGACGCCCACCAGCCGTAACCGTCTTACGAATCGCCATCAGCGACTGCGCCATATCCGTCCAACCCGCATCAAACTCCAGCCGCCCCTTGTGAATCACGTCGTAGGCCTTAAGCACCAACCGCGTTTTCACCTCAGGCGAATAGCTGAAAGTGGTCACAGCCGGAAAGAACTGCCGCACCAACTGCGCCACCCCACTCCCCAGCCCGGTGACATCGATACCGATGTACGTCACCCAATACCGATCACAAACGCTCTTGATAAAAGCCGCCTGCGCAGCGAAATCCATCCCTCGAAACTGATGCCGCTCAAGCACCCGAAACTTCCCACCCGGCACCAACGGCGGCGCAACCACCACCAGCCCCGAACAGTCGCCCGTCTCGGCCGGGTCGTAACCCACCCACACCTGCCGGTCACCAAACGGCCGCATGGCAAACGGTTTGTAGTCCTCAGCCCACTCAACCCAACTATCGACCATGCACGACTGCAACAACGCGAGCGGGAAGATGCTCGCGCCGTCGTCGACAAACTCGCACATCAACAGATTGGCGTAGGCTTCGGGGCTGTATTCGCGGCGCAGCTCTTCGATGTCAAATAGATCACAGCCGCCCCGCTCCGCATCAAGGATCGTAACGATCTGCCGCCACAACCGGTCCTCACAAAACCGCCCCTGCTGGAGCGAACCGTGAGACACATCCACCTTCGTATGCTGCGCCGACGGCTTGCCCTTGTTGAACCGCTCACCAGTCCAGAAGGTGTACGCCTCGTGCGCCATGCTGGAAGGCGTCGAGAAGTAGGTCTTACGCCACTTCTTGTGCATCGCCATGCCCGAGGCGACCTTGTTCAGCTCCTCGAACTTGAACGTCCAGAAGAACTCATCAAAGAAGAAATTGCCGTGATAACCCTGGGCGGTACGCGCATTGGTCCCGAGGAAAAACAACTCGGCACCGTTGGGCAGGACAATCGGGTCACCAGTCATATCAACCCCAATCACCTCCCGGGCAAACGCCAGAATGTAGCCCCGGAACAGGTAAGCCTGGTTCTTCGAAGCTGACAGAAAAATCTGATTCCGCCCCGTGTCCAAGGCATCAATAAACGCCTCACGGGCAAAGTAGTACGTCGCGCCAATCTGGCGACTCTTGAGAATGACGCGGGTTCGCTGATTGCCTGCTCGATACCAATCCTTCTGATAGTCGAAACAGCCATCGATAAAGGCTTCACGCAGCAGCTCGATCTGGTCTTCGCTGATGTCGTTTTTCGGGGTTTTCTTCTTCGGCCCTTCGTTGCGCTTGGCCAGCTTCGGATTGAGGTCGGTTTCAGTACCACCGCCTTGGAAGCGCTGGATGCGTGCCTGCCGTTCCAGCTGCCGGTGCAGCAAATCAATCTCTTTGAAGTCGCCGCCGCTCTTACCGTCCTTGAGGATCAGTTGCACCAACCGCGCCTCCAACGCCCCGCCAATGCGCTCGACGTTGTCCGCCCGGTCCCACGCATCGCGGGCTTTCCAACTGTGCAGCGTTTTTTCCTTTTCCCCCGTAGCCTCGGCGATCTCGCAGACACGCCACCCCATCCAGTACAGAAACTTGGATTGGCGTCGCGGATCGATGGGCAACAGCGCGGTCGTATTCATGGCAGCGATGCTGCCGCCCCAGCTCGCCACTCAATAGCGCCGCCCCTTGTACCCTCCCCGCCTACAGTCCCGCCTCATTGCCGCCACCCGCGCGCGTCCCGAACATGCCCCTCATTGCAACGCACTGAGAACTCCCGGCATGAAAAAATTTCGCAGCAACTGGTTCCGCGTCGCCGTCGAGGGCGCGACCTCGGACAAACGCACCATCAAACGCGACTGGCTGGAACAGGCCGCCAAGAACTTCAACCCGTCCACCTACGGCGCCCGAATCTGGCTGGAGCATTTCCGCAGCCTGCTACCCGACAGCCCATTCAAGGCCTACGGCGACGTCCTCGCGGTAAAGACCGAAGAAATCGACATCAACGGTCAGAAGAAACTTGCTCTGTTCGCCCAGGTCGAGCCCACCGCCGAACTGATCGCCATGAATAAGGCCAAGCAGAAGATCTATACCTCGATTGAAATCGACGACAGCTTCGCCGACACCGGAGAGGCCTACATCGTGGGTCTGGCCGTGACCGACTCCCCGGCCAGCCTCGGCACCGATGTCCTCGCGTTCTCGGCGCAGAAGCCCGACGTCAGCCCCTTCAAGGATCGCCACTACTCCGCGACCTCAATGTTCACCGAGGCCGTAGAAGCCGAGCTGAAATTCGAAGAGTTTGAAGAAAAACCCAGCCTCGGCGCACAGCTCTTCAGCAAGGTGCAAACCCTGCTCAAAGGCAAACAGGCCAAGGACGACACCGAGTTCGCCCAACTCGGCCAAGCTGTCGAAACCATCGCCGAACACGTCAAAGACCTGCCCGACCAACTGGCCGCCGAGAAGCAGTTCTCGGCAGGTTTGAAAACCCAACTCGATCAACTGAGCAAAGACTTCACCGAGTTGAAAACCAAACTCGCAACCACCCAAGACCCCAACCAGAAGACACGCCCTCCGGTCACCGGCGGCGGCAACCAGCTCATGACCGACTGCTGAACCCAGCCCGAGTCACCAAGGACGACCTCCATGCGCAACGACACCCGCAACCTCTTCAACGCCTACCTCGGCCAGTTGACCAAACTGCACGGCGTACCCGACGTCACCACCAAATTCGCCACCTCGCCCAGCGTCACCCAGACGCTGGAAACCCGCATGCAGGAATCCAGTCAGTTCCTCAGCGCGATCAACATCTACGGCGTCACCGAGCAGATGGGTGAAAAGATCGGCATGGGCATCGGCGGACCGAACGCCGGCACCACCGACACCACCCAGAAGGACCGTGAAACCAGCGACATCACCACCCTCGATGATCGTGGCTACTTCTGCTCGCAAACCAATTTCGACACCCACCTGCGCTACAGCAAGCTGGATGCCTGGGCAAAATTCCCTGACTTCCAGGCGCGCATCCGCGACGCAATTCTCAAGCGCCAGGCACTGGACCGCATCCTGATCGGCTGGAACGGCACCAGCCGCGCCCCCACATCGAACCCGGCGACCCACCCACTGCGCCAGGATGTCAACATCGGCTGGCTGCAAAAGATGCGCACCGAAAACGCTGCTCGCGTCATGAAGGAAATCAAAGAAGGCACAGACAAGATCGCCATCGGGGCCGGCAAGGACTTCACCAACCTCGACGCGCTGGTGTTCAGCATGGTCGAAGAGTTCATCGCGCCCTGGTATCAGGAAGACCCTGACCTGGTGGTGATCTGCGGTCGCCAACTGCTCGCCGACAAGTACTTCCCAATCATCAACAAAGACAACGCCCCAACCGAGATGCTGGCCGCCGACATCGTCACCAGTCAGAAGCGCTTGGGTAACTTACCGGCGGTGCGAGTGCCTTACTTCCCAGCGCGTGGGCTGTTGGTGACCAAGCTCGAAAACCTGTCGATCTACTGGCAGGAAGGCAGCCGTCGTCGCACCGTCCTCGACAACGCCAAACGCGACCGCATCGAAAACTACGAGTCGGTCAACGACGCCTACGTCATCGAGGACCTGGAATGCGCAGCCCTCGCTGAAAACATCGAAATCGCATCGTAGGCCGACGACCATGACCAACCCCTGCCGTCATCACTTCCTACGCGTCACGGCCGCCATTGAGGCGGCCGCCGTCGAGCCCAACCAAACCATGGCCGGCGCCACCGCCTACGAACATCAGCTCAATCAGCTGCTGCAGGATCGCCTGCGCCTTAAACAGATCCAGTCGAATCAGGGCAAAGCCGAACTCAAACGCCAGTTGCTGCCCGACTACGTGCCCTATGTGCAAGGCGTCCTGGAAGCTGGCCTGGGGGCCCAGGACGAAGTGATGACCACCGTCATGGTCTGGCGTTTCGATGCCGGCGACTTTAACGGCGGCCTCGACATCGCCCAATACGTGCTGAAACACAAGATGGTCATGCCCGATCGCTTCGCCCGCACGCTCGGCTGCCTGGTCGCCGAAGACATCGCCACCGCGGCATTAAGCGCCCAGAAGATCAACGAACCGTTCGACCTGGCCACCCTGCATCGCGCCGCCGAACTGACCGACGCCGAAGATATGCCCGATCAAGCCCGCGCCAAGCTGTTTCTCGCCATGGGCCGCGCCACTCTGGAAGGCATTTCCGAAGAACAGCCCGGCCAACCCGGTCAAGTACAGGCTGGCATCGACCTGCTGAAAACAGCCATCGAACGGCACGACGCCTGCGGTGGCAAAAAGGATCTGGAGCGGGCCGATCGTCTGCTCAACAAACTCGCCGCCACCCGCGGCTAACCGAGCGTCCCCACGCACCCCGCCGGCTCGGGGCGGATCGGCCAGGCCATTACCTGAACGTGAATCCCCGACCACCGGCGACCTATCACAGAGTGCAGAACCATGAGCGGATTCGTAGCGACCGGCAAAGCCCCTGCCGGCCACATCAACACCGACGTTTTCTGGCCATCGATCAATCTGGACGATGTGCGCGGTACGCTGAGGATCGACGCCAGCGTCACCGCGATCCGACTGGAAACCGCGACCATCTCCGCCGCGATCAGCGTTAACCGCGAGTTCGCCGAGTGGCGCCGAACCAAACAGGCCGAGGGCTACCCCACCCTCGCCGATGTCCCGGCCGATCAGGTCGAAGGCGTGTCGCACTACATCCACCTGTACCGGCGGGCGATCTACGCCGCGACCGGTGCAGAAATTTGCGAGCGCTACCGCTCCTACGACAGCACCAACAGCGGCCACCAGAACGCAGACGACCTTACCCCGAGCATCGACGAACTGCGCCGCGACCAGCGCTGGGCCGTTCGCGACTTCCTCGGCCTCGGCCGCACCACCGTGGAGTTGATCTGATGACCGTTACCGTTCGCGCCCAACAAGGCGACACCGTCGACGCCCTCTGCTGGCGGCATTACGGTCGGACCGCTGGCGTGACCGAGGCGGTACTTGACGCCAATCCCGGACTGGCCGACCACGGTCCGACATTGCCCCAAGGTCTGGCCGTGCAAATGCCCGAAACACAAACCGCCGCCCCGCAACGGCAGATGGTGAACCTGTGGGACTGACCCATTGGCACCGTGCCCTTGACCTCACCCTGAACCATGGAAGGAACCACATGCCTGAACGCCCCGACACTTGGGCCTGGCTCGGCGCCTGGCTCGAAGAACACTGGCCAACGCTTTACGCCGGCCTCCTCGCTTTGATAATCGCCGCCCTTCGAATCATGTATGGCGGTGGCACGCTACGCCGCATAGTCATCGAAGCCCCGCTCTGCGGCGCCTTGGCAATGGCAGCCAGCCATGGCCTTCCGTTGCTCGGTGTTTCCGCATCCTCCGCACCTTTTTTCGGCGGTATTATCGGCCTGCTCGGCGTGGAAGGAACCCGCGCCGCAGCAAGGAAATTTTTCATTCGCAAGGAAGCCTCACGATGATCCCATTACGTCACGGCGACCGCTCGCAAGCGGTACGCCATCTACAAACCACCCTGAACAATAACGGCGCCCGCTTGATCGTTGACGGGCACTACGGCGACACCACCGAAGCGGCCGTGCGGGCCTATCAGTTGCGCATCGGTCTGGTGGCCGATGGCATCGCCGGCTACAAAACGCAGAGCGCGCTCGCTGGCAATGACTGCCAGCAACTGCTGAAAAATGCCGACCTGGTCAACGCCGCGCAACGGCTCGATGTGCCGCTGGCAGCTATCTACGCGGTCAACGAAATCGAGTCGAAAGGCCGAGGTTTTTTCGACATCGGTAAACCAGTGATCCTGTTCGAACGGCACATCATGTACCGCCGGCTTTCGACAGTTCGTCACGAAGGCGATAACCACGCTGACCTCAAACGCCGCGCCGATCAACTCGCCGCCGCCCACCCGGCCATCGTCAATCCGCAGGCCGGTGGCTACGTCGGTGGCATCGCCGAACATCAGCGGCTGGGTAGCGCTCGCGTGCTTAGCGACATTGCCGCCTTGGAGTCGGCGTCATGGGGCGCCTTCCAGATCATGGGCCTTCACTGGGAACGCCTGGGATTCGCCAGGGTGCAGGATTTCGTTGTAGCGATGAGCGCAGATGAATCGAAGCAGTTTGATGCGTTCGTGCGCTTCATCGAAACCGATCCGGCTTTGTACAAGGCACTGAAGACGCGCAAATGGGCCGAGTTCGCCAGGCTCTACAACGGACCGGACTATCAGCGAAACCTGTACGACATCAAGCTCCAACGCGCCTATGAGCGGCATGAGAGCTGCGGTTGTGGTCAGTTGGTGGCCGCATGATCCGCCCTCTCACCGTTCACCTACGCATCAACCACGCGGGACGCCATGAATAAGCCCGATAGCCTGCGCACTCACCTGCTGGCCACCATTACCGAACTCAAGCACAACCCTGACCGGTTGCTGATGTTCATCGACAACGGCAAGGTTCGCTGCACCGCTGCAGCGAGCCTGTCGTTCGAATACAGCTTCGATCTACAGATCATCCTCACCGACTTCGCCGGACACCCCGATAGCGTGATGTTGCCCCTGCTGGGCTGGCTGAGTGTGCATCAGTCTGAATTGCTGGAAAACTTGAACAAATCCGCCGATGGCATCCAGTTTGAGGCGGATATTCTCGATAACAGCAAAGTAGATATGAGTTTGACGTTACCGCTGACTGAGCGTGTGGTGGTGGGTAAGAACGGCGAAGGCAACACCACAATTCGCCATCCGGGTGAACCACAGCGAGTCGCCATATTCCTCGACAAAAACTGGATACCCGCCGCCGCTAGCAACAGTAGAGAATGGGTTGTGCCTACATGACCAATCAGCTGGAAGCGTTGGAATACTGGGCAGCGGGCCTGCTCAAGCAACTTGAACCGGAATCGCGCAATAGACTGGCCCAAAACCTTGGCAGGGCTTTACGGAAAAGTCAGCAACATCGAATCATTGCCCAGCGCAGTCCAGGCGGCTGCAAATACGCGCCACGCAAACAACGCATTCTGCGCGGGAAACAGGGTCGGGTGAAACAGAAGCGAAAGATGTTTCAGAAGCTGCGTACTGCGACGTTTCTGAGGGTTCAAGGTGACGGAAACGTCATCAGCGTCGGTTTTATAGGCCGTATCGCTCTTATTGCCAAGGTGCACCAGTTCGGTTTGAAAGATCGGGCCGAACGTGGCGCCATAAGCGTGGACTATGCTCAGCGAGAAATGCTCGGTTTTACAGAGATTGACGTTGACCTAATCCGTAACGGCTTACTTTTCCAATATAGATTATATTAAGCCACAATCGAAGCTGCTAGTGGATTTTAACAAAATCGCAAAGTACCCTGATACAGTTAAAACCTGATACCAGCAGCAACGATAAAAACAGCTACAGGCAAGCCTCCGAAAACCTATCCACCCATTCTTGCCCTCGAACTAGCTCATCATATGACTTATCCAAATCTAAAGCTGCAAGGCTATTTGTAGCAGAGGAAAATATCGTTGTGACTGTATTGTCCTTCAACAAAACAGGAGGTAAATTTAGATTGTCAAAATCGAGATCCACACGAGCATAGTCAATTTTCCTGAAATTTTCATAAGTTGCATGAGCGATGGTACGCACACTTTCTATACCTGAGAGACTTAAACTATCAGCAAGAGTAGCAGCTTCAGTCGCCCCCTCAGAAATAACTAACTCCAGAGGAATACCTAGTTTTTCTAGCGCAACTAAAACTCCTTCCATTGTGTCAGAATGACTGGCGTACCTCATTCGAGGGAGTGCTCTACACAACAAATAAAACAAAACACCAAGATCTCCACATCTAACCCCCTCAATCAGCCGCAGTTCAAACTCATGATGAGGCGGGATTCTTAGCAATGCCGAAATGTTGCACTTGCTAATTATCGCTTCCAGACAAGATTTCGGCATATTTAAAACTATACGAGTAAGGACACCGCAAATACCAAATCCCGTCATAGCATCTTCAAACCCAAGATAGTGCGATAAAACATGCAAGCAAACCGAATACTCTGTTAATTTTTTATTGTACAAGTCCGTCATGACTTTTTGACCGCAAAGACTATTCTCGACGGTTCGAAAATCCTCTTCAGCGCTATCTAGCAGGCGGCCTTGCATAATTAATTCTTGAGCCATTGCAGAAGCTTCAAGAATCGAAATTGTTGAAATCGGAGATCTGGTAATTGATTGATCGGCCGCGTTGAAAAATCGCGAAAACAACACAGGTCGACTCGAAGATCTACCATCACTCGCAAAGACCTTACCTATTGTAATCACTGGTTTCCATGGTCGAGTTTCAAGCACGTCGTCTTCTATAGTCGTGTAGTATTTAGGAAGGTGTATGGAGCGAGCATGATCATAAAACCTCCTCGCCAAGTAAAAATCTTCTTCTTTCCCGCCCCTAACGTTATCAGCCAGGTAAGCATCACTCAAAAGTTTTAAATGCCGAAGCCCCCACAATGTCGACGTCGAATCAATAAAATGAGTATATTCATGTGCGGCAAGAGGCAAAACCTTGGAAAGAGCTGAATACTGCAGATGATTAATAATTTTTTCAGAACCTCTAGATTTCACGCACCCAATCTCACCCCTTACCTTTTCTACAGCATCGAAATCCGCTTTAACAAGAGAACTCAGTTCGACTAGCGAAGTAAAGAAATCGTAAGTACCAAGCGTATCAATCTCAGAAAATAAATTCCATTTTTTGTGCGTCTTAGCAAAATCAGATACCGGCACTATCGAAACTCCCGAGCAATTCTTATAAATATGCATATGAAATTTTGCTACTGCAATCGAATGGTAAAACCTTCGCTGGACAAGATTAGCGGAAACATGGCCACTTGCCACGAAAATTATCAAACGCCACCGAGGGTGCGCTAAAAAAGCCCACGAATTAACTTCGCACAGCAGCATGAAAGAATGGCTTCGAGGCAAAAGCACAAAAACCAACAAGAAATTGCAAATGCTTTCTATGTAATTTTTCACCATACAAGCGCAGTTAGATGCATTCAAGTGTGGTCGCCACCATCATCAGCGCCATGAACGACCTAGCCACCCTCGCCCGCTTGATCGAAAACCTCATCCGCTTCGGCACTATTGCCGCCGTCCAGATGAAGCCCCCGCGCGCACGAGTCAAAACCGGCGCGTTGATCACTGGCTGGCTCCCCTGGATAGCCCCGCGAGCCGGTGCCGACCGGGAGTGGAGCCCGCCGACTGTGAACGAACATATCATCCTTTTCAGCCCCTCCGGCCAGCTCGGCAACGGCATCGTCCTCACCGGTCTCTTCAGCGACCACTTTCCCGCCAACGGCGACCGCGAAGGCCTGCACCGTCGCACCTACCGCGACGGAACCGTGATCGAGTACGACAGCATCACCCACCATCTGAACGTCACCCTGGCCGAAGGTGGTACCACCAACCTGACCTGCAAAGGTGGCATTCACATCGTCGGCCCAATCACCCATGAGGGCGACTACACCCAGACCGGCAACCAAACCATCACCGGCAAAATCACCGCCTCAGTGGACGTAGTCGCGGCCAACATCAGCCTGGTCAAACACCCCCACGGCGGCGTCATATCTGGCAGTGGCATCACAGGACAGCCGCAATGAACCGAGAAACCGGCGCCGCCATCAACCTTGTCGAACACATCACCCAGTCCATCACCGACATCCTCACCACCCGCCTAGGCACCCGAATCATGCGCCGCGAGTACGGCAGCTTGCTGCCCGAGCTAGTAGATCAACCATTCAACGACTTCACCCGCTTGCAGGCCTACGCCGCCACCGTCATGGCCCTGATGCGCTGGGAACCGCGCATCAGCCTCAGCCGCGTGCAATTTCACGGCGCCACGTTCGCAGGCCAGTCAACCCTGGAGCTTGAGGGCAGCATCGTCGATACCAACGAGCCGTTGAGCCTAAGCGTTCCTCTGCAGCTGGGGGGCAGCGCATGAATACCTTCGTCGCCATCGACCTAAGCCAGCTCCCGGCACCGCATGTCGTCGAACAAATCGATTACGAGCAGATCCTCGCCGAGCGCAAAGCCTATGCCATCGGTCTCTGGCCAGCAGAAGAACAAGCCGAAATCGCCGCACGCCTGAACATGGAATCGGAGCCACTGACCAAACTGCTCGAGGAGAACGCCTACCGAGAAATGATCTGGCGGCAGCGGGTCAATGAGGCATCGGTGGCCAACATGCTGGCCTTGGCCAAGGGCGCCGATCTGGAAAACCTGGCAGCCAACTACAACGTCAAGCGGTTGGTCATTCAGGTCGCCAATCCCTCAGCCACACCGCCGCGGCCAAAGCTGATGGAAAGCGACGACAGCCTGCGCGAACGCGCCCAAATGGCTTGGGAAGGTCTCAGCACAGCAGGCCCGCGCAACAGCTACATCTTCCACGCACGTTCCGCCGACGGTCGCGTGGCCGACGCGACCGCAGAAAGCCCGAAACCCGCCGAAGCCATCATCACTGTGCAATCGGCCCTGGGCAATGGCCACGCTTCGGCGGATCTGCTGGCCGCCGTTAAAGCCTACCTCAGCGACGATGACCGCCGCCCGTTAGGGGATCGCCTGACTGTGCAGAGCGCACAGATCATCAACTATCAGATCAGCGCCGAGCTTTACCTTCTGACATCGGGCCCTGAATCAGAGCTGATCCTGAAAGCGGCCAAGGAACGGCTACTGAAATTTGTGCACCAACGCCGTCGATTGGGCCTGGAGGTTTCCGAATCCATCCTCCACGCCTCGCTGCACGTCGAGGGTGTACGAAAGGTTGTGCTGGAAGACTGGGACGACATTGTCGCCACTCCTTACCAGGCGCCCTATTGCACCGACGTTGCCCTGGCACTGGGGCTTGATGATGACTGACCTGTCCCTGCTCCCTCGCAACGCCACACCACTGGAACACCAAGCCGCCCAAGCCCTGGCCCAGATCCAGCGCGTCCCCATCCCGCTGCGCCAGCTCCACAACCCAGACCTTTGCCCGTTGCCCTTGCTGCCCTACCTGGCCTGGGCCTTCTCGGTAGACCGCTGGGACAGCCAATGGCCCGAATCGGCCAAGCGTTCGGCCATCCGCTCCGCCTACTACATCCACTCCCGCAAAGGCACCCTCGGCTCGCTGCGCCGAATCGTCGAACCACTGGGCTTTGTGATCGAAGTCGTGGAGTGGTGGCAGACGATCCCACTCGGCCCGAGCGCTACCTTCGCCCTGAACATCAGCGTGTCCGAAACCGGCATCACCGATCAGATGTACCAGGAACTGACCTGGCTCATCGACGACGCCAAACCTCTCACGCGCCACCTGATCAGCCTCGACATCATTCTGGAAACTCGCGTCGACTCCCATGCGGCAATTGCCATCGATGACGGCGACGAAATCGACGTCTATCCATGGGTCAACCCGGACATCGACGTGTTCATTCAGGGCTACCACGGCGCTCGCATTTACACCCTCGACGAACTGGACGTGTACCTTCATGGTTGATAAGAACACCCTTTTCGGCGGCATGCTCACCACCCTCGGAGCCGCCAAGAAAACCAACTGCGACGCCCTCGGCATCCCGTGGGAGCCGAGTTACATGCTGATCGGTGATGCCAACGGCAGCGACTCCGTGCCGGATCCGTCACAGACACGGCTGATCAATCAGGTGTACCGAGCGCCGCTGAATCAACTGCGCGTCTCCCCCAATGACCCGAACGTGTTGATTGCCGAAGTGGTGTTACCCCCCGAAGTCGGCGGCTGGTGGATGCGTGAGCTGGCCCTTGAGGATAGGGACGGTGTGTTTTGCGCGGTGGCGAATCTGGCACCCAGCTACAAACCGCTGCTGGCTCAGGGCACGGGGCGAAACCAGGTGGTGCGGATGCACATCATCACCAACGGCACCGCCAACATTCAGCTCAAAATCGATCCGTCCGTGGTCCTGGCCACCCGCGACTACGTGGATCGGTCGGTCAATGCGGGCGCAGCCTTCACCACGGTGTCGTCATCCAGAGCGTTAAAGCCCGCAGAAATGGGCTTCGTCTTGATCGACGCCAGCGCGGGGGCTTTGAACATCCAGCTGCCGCCGGCCGATGCCACCGTGGGCACGCGCGATCTGCTTGTTCACCGCAAAGACAACAGCAGCAATCGTCTGGTCATCAAGACGAAAGGCAAAGACACACTGAGATTTCATACGCACTTGAACCCGGCGGGCTATCCCTTTCTGGTGCTTATGGGTGCTGGCGATTGGTGGCATCTGCGCAGCGACGGGGCTGGGAGTTGGTGGCCGGTTGGGCGCTTTGATAACACGCCGCTGGGTCGCCCGGTCTTCGAAACCACCACCGTATTCAGTCCCGGCGGGTACGGTGCCTTGAATGGACAACTGCTCAAACGAACTGAATGGCCTTGGCTATGGGATCACGCCCAACAATCGGGAATGCTCAACCCGGAACGTCAGCGGCACATGGAGGGCGGATGGACCAGCGGCGATGACAAATCGACGTTTCGTGCACCTGAAGCTCGAGGCGAATTTTTCCGGGTATTGGACGAAGGCCGACAAGTCGATAAATCGACGATTTCGGGCGCTGCCAAATCCGGTAGCGCCGTTATTACCGACGTCAGAGGAAGGTCGCTCATAGCCATTGGCATGACGCTGGAGGGCAGCGATGTTCCGAGGGGCACCACCATCGTATCCATCAATGCCAATGAGATCGTCGTTTCGAATGCATTACAACAAGATGGCGATGGAGAGTGGAACGTTATCGGGCGAGTAGCGGGCTCATGGTCCCCCGACACTTTCGAACGTCACACTCACGGCATCTCGTATGGGGCTGGTACGGGTAGCCACGACACGCTCACGCCTGAAAATCTCCCCCGAACCGGACAGCATTCCTATGTGCTGGGAAGAAACACGTCACCTCCCTACATCGCTCGGGCCGGCAACGCAGAAACCCGCCCCCGCAACATCGCCTACCCCGGCCGTCTCAAAATGATTTGAGGTCTTGATGATTACCTACCTGATTGACGAAGCAGGCGCCCTTTCTGGCCCGGTCACCTTCCCGGCCATTCCGGGTTTCGGTCCACAACTACCCGGCAATGCGGTGCAAGTCCCAAAGGTACTTGCACCACCCGATTCAGGCAAAACCTGGGCGTTGATTGATGGAGCAGCTCAACAAATGCTCGACCTGCGAGGCACCGCTTTTCGCACCGCAGACGGCACGCAACAATCATGGCAACAGTTGGGAGAACTGCCCGAAAAACTGACCACTCAGCCGTGGCCGGGCGAACATTTCAAATGGCACGATGGGCAATGGACACTCGACCAATCAGCTCAACTCGCCGCGCAAAGCGCTCAAGTCCTGGACCATCGAGATCACTTGCTGCGTGACGCCCAACTGCGCATCGCGCCGCTTCAGTACGCGGAGAAACTGGGCACCGCCACGCCTGAGGAACAGGCATCCCTCCTGAACTGGATGGGCTACAGCGTCGAGCTCAACCGCATCGAGCAGCAGGACCAATTCCCCAGCACGATTGCATGGCCGACGCAGCCTCAACAGCAGCGCCGGTAAACACATGCGTTGTACTCAAACCGCCTACAACCCTCAACACGCGACGAATTGACCTGCGCGCGGCAGCCTGTGCACTGACTTAACCCTCACCGCACAGGCCGCACCATGTCCGACTACCTACACGGCGTGCGAGTCATCGAACTCAACGATGGCTCACGCCCGATCCGCACCATTCCCACCGCCGTGATCGGCATGGTGTGCACCGCCGACGATGCCGACGCGACGGTCTTCCCGTTTGATACCCCTGTCCTGATCACCAGCATCCAGACCGCCATCGGCAAAGCCGGTGTCAAAGGCACCCTCGCGGCCAGCCTCCAAGCCATCGCCGACCAGACCAAACCCTACGTCATCGTGGTGCGCGTGAAGGAAGGCCAGGACGAAGCCGAAACCACCAGCGCCCTGATCGGCACCACCACCGAGCTGGGCAAATACACCGGAATGAAAGCCCTGCTCGCTGCAAAATCACGGCTCGGCCTGGTGCCGCGCATTCTCGGTATCCCAGGCATGGACACCCTGCCCGTGGCCACCGCACTCGCGGGCATCGCTCAACAGCTACGGGCCTTCAGCTACGTCAGTGCCTGGGGCTGCAACACCAAGGAAGAAGCGGTCGCCTATCGCAAGAATTTCGGCGCCCGGGAAGTCATGGTCATCTGGCCCGAATTCCTCAGCTGGGACACCGTCACCAACAAAACCGTCAACGCCACCGCCACCGCTCGCGCCCTCGGTCTACGTGCCAAGATCGATCAGCAAACCGGCTGGCACAAAACCCTCTCCAACATCGCCGTCAACGGCGTGACCGGCATCAACGCCGACGTGTTCTGGGACCTGCAAAACCCCGCCACCGACGCCAACTACCTCAACGGCCACGAAGTCACCACGCTGATCAACGAGGGAGGCATGCGCTTCTGGGGCAGTCGCACCTGCAGCGACGATCCGCTGTTCGCTTTCGAGAGCTACACCCGCACCGCACAAGTGCTGGCCGACACCATGGCGGGCACGCAGATGTGGGCCATGGACAAGCCGCTGCACGCCTCTCTGGTGCGCGACATGATCGAAGGCGTCAACGCCGAGTTTCGCAGCAAGGTCTCCGCCGGCTATTTGATGGGGGGAAGTTGCTGGTACCCCGAAGGCATCAACACCAAAGACACGCTCAAGGCCGGCAAGCTCTGGCTCGATTACGACTACACCCCGGTTCCGCCGCTGGAAGACCTCACCCTGCGTCAGCGCATCACCGATCGCTACCTCATCAACTTCGCCAGCCAGATCAATCGCTAACCGGAGAGCTGCGCCATGGCCATGCCGCGCAAACTGAAAAACCTCAACCTGTTCAACGATGCCAACAGCTACGTCGGCGTCGTGAAGTCGGTCGTCCTGCCGCCGCTGGGTCGCAAGATGGAAGCCTATCGCGGCGGCGGTATGAACGGCCCGGTCAAAGCAGACCTGGGCTTCTCCGACGACGGCATCCAGTTCGAATGGAAGACCGGCGGCCTGGATCTGATTTCCCTGCGCCAGTTCGGTGCCGTCAATGCGTCGGGCGTTGCGCTGCGGTTCGCCGGGTCGTTCCAGCAGGACGACACCGGCGACGTCAGCGCCGTGGAAGTCGTGCTGCGCGGCCGTCACGAAACCATCGAAATGGGCGACCACGAACCCGGCGAAGACACCGAACACAGCGTCACCACCACCTGCAGCTACTACAAGCTGATCGTCGACAGCGAAGACATCATCGAAATCGACCTGCTCAACTTCATCGAGAAGGTCAATGGCGTCGACCTGCTCGAAAAACAACGCGCCGCTCTTGGCCTCTAACCCTTGGAAAACTTTATGCAGACCGTTGAAATCCAAACCCTCGCCGACGACAACACCGTCTCCCTCGACGCGCCCATCAAACGCGGCAAAACCAACATCGACGTCATCACATTGCGCAAACCCTCATCAGGTGAACTGCGCGGCGTGCACCTGGTGGAGTTGCTGAACATGGACGTGGCCACCCTAATGAAGATCCTGCCGCGCATCACTTCCCCCGGCATCACCGCACCGGAAGCCGCCGCAATGGACCCGGCTGACCTGCTCGCCTGTGGCAGCAAGATTTCCGGTTTTTTGTTGCAGAAATCGGCGAAGACGGACGCCTTCCTCGTTGCGTAGAGGACGCCATGGCTGACCTCGCGGTGGTCTTTCACTGGGCACCGGCTGATATGAATCAGCTGGGCCTGCAAGAGCTGATGGAATGGCGCGAGCGCGCCAGGGTGCGGAGCATCGCCGATGGCGAATGACTTAAAACTTCGGGTGCTGCTCAGCGCCATCGACAAGGCGACTCGCCCACTCAAGGCCATCAACCACGGCAGCATCGGCGCCGCCCGGGCGCTCAAAGAAGCGCGCGACAGCCTCAAGGCACTCAACGCGCAACAAAAAGACATCAGCGCCTGGCGCGCACAACGTGCGGCCGCCGAGCACACCGAACAAGCCCTCGGCGCCGCGCGGGACAAGGTCAAGGCACTCAGTCAGCAGTTCTCGGCCACGGGCGCACCCACTAAAGCCATGTCCAAGGACTTTCGCGCGGCTATACGCGAGGCGCAGAAGCTTAAGCAGCAACATCAACTCAACAGCGAGCAGCTGCAGAACCTGCGGGGTCGATTGAACGCTGCCGGCGTCAGCACCAAGAACCTCGGTGACCATGAGCGCCAATTGCGAGACCAGGTCCGCTCAACCAACCACAGCATTAGCGAACAAACCAAACGTCTCGCGGCCCTTGGCGCTCAACAGCGACGGCTGGCAGCAGCTCGCACGACCTTTGATCACTCCAAAAACCTCGCCCGCGACATGGCGGGCAAAGGTGCCGCCGCCACCGCTGGCGGAAGTGCGACCTTGTATGTCGGCGCAAAGCTGCTCGCGCCAGGCATCGACTTCGACGCCAGCATGAGCAAAGTGCAGGCGATCTCCCGGCTTGATAGGAACTCAGAAGCGCTCGGGGCATTGCGCAACCAGGCGCGCGAACTGGGCGGCAAAACACAGTTCACCGCCGGCCAGGCGGCGGACGCTCAAGGCTTTCTGGGCATGGCCGGCTTCGATCCTGCAGCGATCAAAGCCGCCATGCCGGGGATGCTCGACCTCGCGGCCGCTGGCGGCGCCGATCTGGCGCAGACCGCCGACATCGCTTCAAATATCCTGTCCGGACTCGGCATGAGCGCCGGCCAAATGGGCAAACTGGGTGATGTGTTGGTAGGGACCTTTACGCGCTCCAACACCAACCTGCAGATGCTCGGCGACACCATGAAGTACGCCGCGCCCATGGCGAAAACCTACGGAGTCGAGCTGGAGGTGGCCGCCGCCATGGCCGGCAAGCTGGGTGATGCCGGTCTGCAAGGCAGCATGGGCGGCACCGCACTCAGTTCCATCATGAACCGCTTGGCCGCCCCGCCCAAGGCCGCGGAAAAAGCCTTGGAACAACTAAAAATCGCCACCGCCGACGCCCACGGCAATTTGCGCAACCTGCCGGACATTCTCAAAGAGATCTACGACAAAACCCGAGACCTGGGCACCGCCTCAAAAGGCGGACTGTTCAAAGCCATCGCCGGTGAAGAAGCGGTCAAAGGCATGGCCCAACTGGTGGAGCAAGCAGGCACCGGTGAGCTGCAAAAGTTGATCGGGAACCTGCGTCAAAGCCAGGGCGAAGCGTCGCAAACAGCCAGCGTTATGGCCGACAACCTCAAGGGTGATTTGAAGACTTTAAGCAGTGCCTGGGAAGATCTCGGTATCGAGCTTCAAACCCAGCAGGATGGGCCATTGCGCGGGCTGATACAGTCCGTCACTGAGGTCATTCGAGGCATCAAAAGCTGGGCCAACGAAAACCCCAACCTCGCCGCCGGGCTGGTGAAAACCATCGCCATCATCGCCGCCCTGGCCATCGCCCTCGGCGGGTTGTTGATGGCCGCGGCCAGCGTCCTGCTGCCGTTTGCGGCGTTGCGCTTGATGTTCGCGTTGATGGGCCTTCGACTGCCCGGGTTGCTCAGCCTGTTGTGGAAACTCGGCCGATTCGTGTTGCCCTTCGTTGGCAAAGCGCTGCTCATGCTTGGGCGTGCATTGATGCTCAACCCCATCGGGTTAGCGATCACCGCCATCGCCGGGGCGGCTTACCTGATTTACGAAAACTGGGACGCGGTGAAGGCTTACTTCACCGACGCGTGGAAGGAAATCAAAGCCGGGTTCAACGGCGGCACGAGCGGCATCCTCAAGACCCTGGCCAACTTCAGCCCCATCGGATTGCTCTACCGTGCCTTCTCGGCAGTGATGAAATACCTGGGCATCGAACTGCCCAGCCGCTTTACCGAGTTCGGCGGGATGATCATCGACGGTCTGGTCAAAGGGCTGAAAGCCGGCTTCGGCAAACTCAAAGACGTCATGGGCGAGATCAGCGATTCGACCATTGGCTGGTTCAAGGAAAAGCTCGGTATCCAGAGCCCGTCGCGGGTGTTCGCCGAACTGGGTGGTTTCACCATGGCGGGCCTCGCCCAAGGATTGGAGCGTAGCCAGCATGAGCCTATCGGTGCGATGACCGTGGTCAGCAATCGACTCACGGCCACGACCCGGGCCATCACGCTCGCGCAGAACACTAGACCGTCTTCATTGACCGTTGATAACGGAGCACCACTCAAACCTGCCCAGCGACCGGCCTATGACAGTCACGACACCTACGAAATAACCATCCACTCGACACCCGGCATGGACCCGCTGGCGATTGGTCGCGCCGTGCGCGCTGAGCTGACCCGCGTCCAGTACGAGAAAGATGCCCGTCAACGCAGCCGCCTGGCCGACCTGGAGTAGTCCCCATGATGCTTGCCCTGGGCATGTTCGTCTTCAGCCTTTCCACTGCGGCTTATCAAACACTGCAACGCCAGACCGAATGGCGCCACGTCAGCAACTCACGCGTCGGCGCAGCCCCGGCTCGGCAATTTGTTGGGCGTGGTGACGACGCCATCACCCTCCCCGGCGTCATCCTCCCGGAGCTGGCCGGCAGCGCGCTCAGCCTGGATGCCTTGCGCCTAATGGCCAACACCGGCAAGGCGTGGCCCATGGTGGAAGGTAGCGGCCGCATCTACGGCCTGTGGGTGATCGACAGCTTGAACGAAACCAAAACGGTGTTTTTTCGCGACGGCACACCGCGCCGGATCGAATTTAGTCTCAGCCTCAAGCGAATCGACGACGACCGCATTGACCTGATTGGCGCCGGGACCAGCGTGGGCGTCAGCATCATGAGGAGCTTGCTGTGATTGATGCTGCGCTCTCACGGGTGACCGGTTTCCTAAATGACGCCGTCGAGCGCTACCAGCGCAACGCTAGTTATCCCGTCCCGGCGATCCGCATCACCGTCGATGAAAAGGACATCGCCCCTGCAATCATCCCTCGGCTGATAAGCCTCGATCTGATGGACAACCGAGGGATCGAGGCCGACCAGTTGACCCTCAGCCTCAGCGACCACGACGGCCTACTGGCGATTCCGCCCAAAGGCGCGATCATTCGGCTCTGGCTCGGCTGGAGTGATATCGGCCTTGTGGACAAAGGCACCTACACAGTCGATGAAATCGAACACAGCGGCGCCCCGGACGTGCTGAGCATCCGCGCACGATCGGCGGACTTTCGTAAAAGCCTGAAGACCAAACGCGAACGCAGCTGGAGTAACACCACGCTCGGCGACCTTCTTAGCGACATCGCCTTGGGCAACGGTCTGACCGCAACCATCGCCGCCGCCCTCACTGGCTTGCCCATTCTGCAGCTCGACCAGGCTAACGAATCCGACGCCAACCTGATCAGCCGAATCGGTGAGGAATTCGACGCGGTGGTCACCATCAAGGCCGGTTGCCTTTTATGTCTGCCATCTGGTGGCGGCAAGACCGCCAGCGGCGCCGAGCTGCCGCACATCACCCTCACCCGCGCCGACGGTGACCAGCACCGTTACCTGCAAGCCGACCGCGACACCTACGACGGCGTGCGCGCCTATTTCTATGACGTGAACAGCGCCAGGAAAGAGGCAGCCCTTGCCGGCGGCGGCGAACACCTCAAGGAACTGCGCCACACCTACAGCGACCGCCATTCCGCCCTGCGCGCGGCCCGGGCCGAGTTCAATCGCCTCCAACGTGGTAGCGCCACGCTCAGCTACACGCTGGCACTGGGGCGGCCGGATCTCATTCCCGAACTGACTTATACGCTCCAGGGCGTGAAGGACGAGATCGATGAAATCATCTGGTACGGCGGGAACGTGCAGCACACCCTCAGCGCAGACAACGGCTACACCGTCAGCCTGGCGCTGGAGAGCAAGCTGCCGGATGACAGCGTCGAGAGCCTGGTCGATGTGAATAAGGGGGACTTTACCGGTGTCATTGCCCACTACCGCCATAGGAAGACCGGCAAGGAAAAGACAGTGATGGCTGGAGATCAAAGTAAGCCGAAACGGATGTCATGGCTGTACGCCTCTGAGAAAGCGGCGAAACGGGCGGTTGATCGGCAGTGGACGCGGATACAGGCAGATAAAACATGAGCAAGGACGATCTCATGCAGGACATACGTTGCGGCCAGTGCCGCCGCAAACTCGCCGCCGCCAGCGGCTTTATTGAATTACAGATCAAGTGCCCGCGTTGCCGGACACTCAACCACTTGAAGGCCCCGAGCCTCCCCCCCAGCGTGCCGCGAGCATCCAGAACAACGAGTTCATGAATGCAGCGACCCACCATTGGAAGCCTGTTCGCAGGCATAGGAGGCTTTGATGTCGGATTTGAAAACGCCGGTTACCGCAGCGCCTGGCAAGTTGAGCTCAACCCCATCAACCGGGCTGTGCTTGCCGATCGATTTCCCCATGCACGCCAATTTGAAGACGTGCGTGATTGCGGCGCCCACAACCTGTCCCCTGTCGATGTCATCACCGCCGGTTTCCCTTGCCAGGACATCAGCATCGCTGGTGCCCGAGAAAGCAACAGAGACAGCCGCGGACTACGCGGCGAACGCAGCGGATTGTTTTGGGAAGTCATACGAATCCTCAAAGAAACTCAACCTCGCTGGGTGGTCCTTGAGAACGTCGTTAACCTGCTCGCTGTCAACGATAGCCAAGACTTTGAAACAGTCATCCGGGCCCTTGCGGACTGCGGGTATGTGGGATTTTGGCGAGTGCTTAATGCTCAATATTTCGGAGTCCCCCAGCAACGTCGTCGAATATTCCTGGTCGCAGGTTATCGACAAATGCCCCCCTTCGAGTTCCTGGCTGACGCCGCGCCAGTGGACGCAATACCTCCAGCGTCTCAATCGATCCAGTGGCCACGCCCCGCGGATGCCTGGGCTGCCAATACTCTATTGGCCAGCAAGGCCGGCTCCCAGATCTCTCTGGGCTGTACCACTCTCGTCGCTCACGCGAACGGATGGGATCAGATGGCTGAGCGGCAGCGAACGGCTGAGGATGATGGGTTTTGCCTCGGACTGGATGCGGCCAACCTTGCAGAGGCTTTCGGTGCGGGAAACGCCGTTGTTACGCAGGTCGCGGAGTGGGTTGGGCGGGGATTGATAAGGGCGGGGTAATGGGCTGAGAGCGGTCAAAACGCTTCGGCTTGTCAATATATGGTTAATTAATTGCGCGTGCACTTTGTTGAGAGGGAAGTTTATGTACTTATGTACTTACGTACCTTTGTACTTATGTACCTCGCCTGCCATTTCGGAAATGGCTGCGTTGCAGTTTAGTTATCTAAAGTCGACCACTACCGTTCGTCGGATACCCTGTGGCGTTTGCGTCACCACAATAACTTGTTGCCGTTAGTGCCGACAAGGCCCCGAAAAATAGCCCGACCCTAGTAAATCCGCCAGTTGCCGGAAAATCCCGATACAGCCCGAACTGATTTGATGCAGAGCCGGGCTCTGAAACGAGAAAGCCCGCACAGGGTGCGGGCTTCAGGCAGACGTTTTCAGGTTGATTCGTTACCGAAAACCTGTGGTAGCATCTTGCTCAACCACTTACAGACATACTTCTTTGTTGCTGGCACTTCGAAGGGTATGGCTACGTGACGCACTCGTCAACCCGGTTAGGTTGTCAATATATGGCATAAGTTACGTGAGTTGTATTCACGCAATCGGCGCGACAAAAAAGTAATCAATGTAAATACAATGTTTACACGTATTACAGAGTACGTCACTGAGCTGAGTGGGAGGTGCTGTGAGTTCTTAAATAGAATCGCAGCTTTTAGCTTTCCTTTGGAGTTTGAGCGAATGAAGAAATTCATTGGTCGATATCTTCCTGAAGAACTGATTCGAGCGTTGCAGGCCGCATATTGGTCGATCCGCCTGATCAGGATTCTTCAACAGGTGTAACGCACGACTGCAGGGGCCATTGGCCCCTGCTTTCGTTTCGGTACCCATACGGCTTTACGGGATTCAGTGCGCCAGTTGCCAATAGGAGAACATCACGTTGACACGTCCCTTCCGTACAGAGGAAAGCATCCACGCCGAAAGAATCACCCGGGATGCGGTTGCCCCCTTCCTCGCAGCCTGTGGTTTTCAAGACATCGATGAAAGCCGGCACGTTTCGGGCTCAGCTATCACCCAGCTTATCTCGGCAAGCATGCCTCAAGGCCAACGGGTGAGAATGCGGGTTCGGTTATGCTGGCGAAGACGAAGTGTCGAGGACTTGAGGTTCTCCGCAGCCCAGCTACGTGCACGATTGATTGATGATAACTGGGACACGACCCTTCAAAAAATAATGCAACGCGATCTGGAGCAAGGGGTAACGCACAACCTAATCCTGCAGCGAGACGGCGCTGTCATCGTCTACGCGGCGCTAATACCCAGCAATGATCTGAAAGGCATCTTCGACGCTCAGGCTAAAGTGAGCCAAGAGTTGATCGACAGCGGCCAGATGAAAAACATCAAGAAGAATCACGCCAAAAACGGAAACAGTCCGACTGTCTATCTCATGGATCAACGAACGTCAGGGGCACACCAAGTCGCTGACGTACTTTGGAAATGGCCGGGCGTAGTCGACCTGGTGAAGCTACCTATGCTGACGTCTTTGATTGATGAGGACGCCATGGACGACTGCCCCCCGCTGATCGATTACTCCATGCTCGGCACAGACGCGCCAGTGCAACGCCCTGTGCTTCGTGCTGAATACCCCCGTGATCGAAGAGTCAGGGCAGCCGTACTAAAACGAACCCATTCCTGCGAACGGCATGGATGTATGAGTCACCGCACCTACAACGGCTTTCTCGACGTTCATCATATTCTGGGAGTAAAGATGGGCGATCGCGTCTGGAACTGTGTGGCGCTCTGCCCGAACTGCCACCGCGACGCTCACTTCTCACCGGAAACAGATAGCATCAACTTAGAGCTGCTGCGGTATGCCGAGCAGTTCAAACCCATCGATGCAGAAGGAGCGCTCAACGATGAGTGACCGATTCTCGACCCAAATGGAACGCCTCCTACATACCTACCCAATCCGACACCACCAAGACTGTGCGTAGGCACAACCTTCGATGTACTCAATGCCACTAAGCACAAAACCAGTAACAGCCATACCTGCAAGCGTTGCATCGAGTAAGGGCGGCAAGGGATCAGGATCAAGTGGCATGCCCACGTCTACACGGGCGACGTTCGTGGCCCGCCCCAACTCCTTGCAGACCGATGAGTTCACCATGACATTTCCTTTGATCGGGGGGTAACGGCGCCGTGCCTTAGCATCGAGCGCGATGCCGCGAGATCTCATCGGGGTCACCAGTAGGTGCATATAGAGGCCCTATTCGTCGCTATCGATGTCGAGCATTGATTCGACGGCAAAGGCCAGCGCCGCGTCTGCCAGCTCGAGTAGATCGCAGAGGTCGCCGTTATCAATCAGTTTTTTGTCGTGTAGCGCATGAGCTTCAGTCAGTAAGGCTTTGTGATGAGCGCCTGGCTGGGCGAGTAGCGCGGCCTTGTCTGCAAGCATGGCTTGCCAGTGGGAAAAATCATTTCGGGCGGCGGGGACTGCCGTTGTGGTTGAGGTTTTCATCAAGTCGGACTCCGAGCCAAATACTGTACGCATAACCAGTATATTCAGAATCTTAGGATGTCACCTACAGATGCCGACGAAGCGTCCTACAGACATCAGAAAGCAATGCAGGATAAATCCTACTTATGACAGTTTTTATAAAGCAAAAAAAAGCCCGTCTCAGCCGAAACTGAAACGGGCTTCCCCCGCATTAACGACCGTTACTTCAGGTCGTCAAAGTGGTCTCGCAGGAACTCGTAAAAGCGAAACGCTTGAAACGATCTCCATACGAGGCTCAGCGTACGCAGCAAAAGCTTCATACGTTTTGGCCTCCAGGTTGGGGGCCAAACCTCCAGCGCACTTACCGGATCACACGAGCCTTCGGACATACACGCTAATGTTGTCCATGAGGCGGCCGGTTGAGTCCCCCCCGAACTAACATCCGGCACGGGTGCAAAACCGTGTCAGAGGGCGTGAAACTGTTATGTAACCGGCCAAACCTCACAGCCGCATTAGCATGTGAGCGCCGGCATATTAACCTAGAAACTTCAGCGCAGCGGCTGGTCTTTGACGTTCCAAGGCAAAGGGAGGATGTGTTTTTGTAAAACGTTATTTCTGTCAGGTTATTTCTATCGCTTAGAACACCGAAATTCTCTAGTGATGCCTTCATATGACGTGAATCAATCGATGGAAAATAACGTTGCAAGGATAAGCAAAGCTTAATACTATGCCCCCACGCTAATGTTGTCCGTGAGACGTACCAAGCTACAGCCGCAAGCTGAGGCTTACGAAAGAACCGCCCCGCAAAGGCGGTTTTTTTTCGCCTGTCGTTTAGTCGCTGGTCATGCGCTCTGCGCTTCGGACGGTACGAGCCGCCCTATGGCTTCAAATCTTCCAGTGGCGCGATCCTCAGAAGGCAACAAACGTTGCAAGGAAGGGCGAAGATTCATAAGATGGATGCACGCTAGTGTTGCCCGTGAGATGCACCAAGCCTCAGGCGCAAGCTGTGGCTTACGAAAGAACCGCCCCGCAAAGGCGGTTTTTTTTTCGCCAGGCGTTTAGATTTTAGTCGTGTGCGCTTCTCTTCGGGCTGTGCCGAATCGCTGCACAGTGGATCGAACCGCGAGCATCAAATAAAGCGCTCCACGCACTCCAGAGCCGCCAGTCGCGAAAGGAAAAACGTTGTAAGGCCGGGGAAGAATCAATAATATGGTTTTACGCCAATGTTTCCCGTGAGACGTACCAAGCTCCAGCCGCAAGCTGAGGCTTACAAAAGAACCGCCCCGCAAGGGCGGTTTTTTTTCGCCTGTCGTTTGGTCTTGTTCATGTACATGAGGCTTAGGCATGCGCCTCACGATCTAGGACATCAGCCACCCACTGATTGATACTCTTGTGGGCGAGCTGCGCTTTTACGGCGACAGTCGCGTGGAGTGCCGGCGCTAAACGCAGGCTGAGCTTGCCCGAATAAGGCTTCTGCGGCTCACGGCCAAGCTTGGCACATGTGTCCAGGTAATCAGTGACGGCCTCTTCAAATGCATCTCGAAGCTCACGTACTGACTCGCCATGAAACCCAACGACGTCTTTGATACCCGCGATGTGGCCCACAAACAGACCGTCTTCGTCGCTGTATTCAATTCGGGCGGCATAGCCCTGATAATTCATTACGTTCATGGGATGACTCCTGCTTGTTCAAGAAAAGCCCGGGCATCACGAACCTGGTAGGGCTTTGCTTCTTTGTCTGGGTGGGGTCGGTGAAAAGTGGCGACCACATCGTTCAGTTCAAAACGAACCCGGGACCCATTGCCTTCAATGGTTCTGGCGCCAGCGGCACCGAACAGGGACTCAATGCGGGCCCACTCCAGGGTGGCTGGGGTCGGCCTCGCAAACACTGCTTTCAGGGTACTGAGCTGTTTGTTATTCATGGTATTATATCATGATACCGTACAGGGCTAAGCAATCGCGGATTACACCGCCGATGCATGAAGTGAATCATCCGACACGCACTCAATAAAAACGCCGGTTATCCAGATATGGGTAACCGGCGTTTTTTTTGGGGACTCATCGCAAAACCGAAAATTGAGAATTTCCGGCGGGCGACTTAGTGAATAAACTGGCGCCCTGAGCGGTCTTTGCTTGCCAGATGTTCAGGTTTTGTGTTGCACGGTTATCAGAATATCTGGGTGACTCTCGTTGAAGTTGTAGGCAAAATCCGAGACTTGCGTGAGAGGGTACGCTTGCTGGGTGTTTTGGCAGACTACCGTCTTGTAAGCCTTATATTCGGCGGGATACTCTCCAGTCGTCGCTGCAAAATCAGCGACCAGGTGTAGGAACCTGAAATGAATTAAGGCGTCACAGCGCCAATAAGTATTGCAGGCGCTTTTTTGTGTCCGCAATAGCGTTCTATGGCGGCTGTGCGCGGGACACCTTCGGGTGTGCCGGGTGCCTTGATTCCCGGTATTCCTACCCTGCGTACGGTCGCCACCTCATCCCGTAGGAAGGATGGTAGCGACTCCTCAAATCAAGGAGCTGCAAATGCAAAACAATGGATACCTTTCTAGCTATACATCCCACGACCACCTCATCAACGGAGGTGGCAAATGACCGAGCCATTAGAAGCTAAAACCATCGGCCTCACCCCCTGCATCTATTGCGTGGACAATCCGTTGTTCCATGTCAGCGCCGGCGTTCCTGTCGACGCAGCCTTGGCCATGGCATCCGATCTGCTGTTCCTGGCCAAAGCGCTTTCAAAAGATGCGGCTTACGACAGAGAATCCGACCGTTTTTCGTGGGCCGCGCACTATTTGACGGCTCTGGGGAAAGCGGTGATTGATGATGTGGTCAAAGCCGTTACGCCGCGACCTGTCAGAGCGGCCATGAAAGTCGCCAAATAGTAGTAACGAGTCGCGCATAAAAAACCCGGCGAATAGCCGGGTTCTTTTAAGAGTACTTGGTGCAGTCAAACACTATTGAACTGGCTCCCCTAATTCCTACATCGGTCAGAGCGCCGCCAGCGTCTGCGCGAAATGCAGGATATAGCCCTGATCAGCCTCAGACATCTCTCTGTACGATGTAAGAAGATTCGACTCATCTTGTGTTAGCTCAGAATTTTCGCTGGTGTTATCCCCGCGAATGTTCTCTTTATTATCCTGATCCAACATGCACACTACTCCGTTAAGTGATTGCAGGCGCAACGTTACTTAGGAGCGTGAAAAATCAAAATCGAAATCCGTCGTAACGAATGTTAAATATCGACGAGTTATTTCTTGGCGTTGGAAAGGCAGGTGACTTCGGACATGGCGCCGACAATGCGATGCACAGCTTTTTGGTCATAATCGGACAGCGTTCTGAATTGCTGGATCAAGCGTTCTTCGGCCTCGTTGAGTCCTTCGACAGCGCGCAGCAAACGCCCGCCAGTCAAGACGTACAGCACGTCAACACCGGCCGCGGCCACGGCAGAGAGGTAGACAGAATCAGCGTTTCGCTCGCCTTTTTCGTAACTGCCCTGGGTATTGCGGGTGATGCCACCCAGTTGCGCAAAGGCTTCTTGATTAAGGCCCAGTCGCGTCCTTTCTTCACGTAGGCGCTCACCCACGGCAACGTCCAAGTGTTCTGTAGATGCACAACTTTTCAAGCTTTCACCCTTTACAGGCCAAAATGTTTGGGCATAATGGCGAAAAATTCAACCCGGATGCCCACGAATGGACACTATGCCCGCCCCTTTAACCACCGAGCAAGCCCGAGCAGCACTTGATCGAAAAGGAATCAGCCTCGCTGAGTTCTCTCGCCAACATGCACTGAGCAGCAACTTGGTCAGCGACCTGTTAAATGGGCGAAAAAAGGGACGCCGCGGGCAGGCACATCGAGCCGCCGTATTGCTGGGCATCAAAGAAGGCACCATCGATTAATAAGGCGGACGCTCTACCCCGTTGTTAGAACAGCGCAAGGATGCATTTAGTGAGCACTTACAAACTGGTTTGCCCTCATTGCCACTCCCGAATGCGGATACGCACCAGCGAAGGGACCCATATTTTTCTACGCGTCGCTTATCTGCAATGCACCAATGAAGCCTGTGGCTGGTCGGTTCGCGCCGAGTTCGAAATGACTCATGAGATGAGCCCCAGCGGGATGGCCAACCCAACCGTGAAGCTTCCACTGGCAGACACGGCCCTGCGTCGTGAAGCCATGAAACAAACCAACGATCAGCTCGAACTGCTGCCGAACCAAGGACCGGAGACCGCACCATGACGCTTACCCAAGATTCTTTTCAGGATTACCGCACCAGCATGCAGGAAGCCGCTCGCGCTTATTTGCTGCGTCACCAGGCGCACTACCTGTCCGACTCCGATCGGCTCTTCGAAAGCTGCGTACGCCATTTGATTGTGGCCCTTGAAGTGCCCACCAGTACCGCGACAAAGCTGGTGCATCTGGCCTGGAGTGAAATCCAGGACAGCCCACAACCACGCGCAACGCAAAGCACGCTGTAACCCCCACCAAACAAACCTCACACCTATGCCCCGATGGGTAAGGGTGACCTGCGCCCGGAATTTGAAGTGGACCATGGAAATTAACGTCGCCATCACCGCAAAGCTGCCCCGTGAGCAGGCCGAAGTCCTGCTTAAAACGCTGCGCACCCAGTACTCAGCGCAGTTCAACGAGTACTGGTATGACGACCGCTTTCGCCTGATCCCCGAGGGTTTGCGACACGGCTCGCTGCTCGCCGCCTTCCCGATTATGGCGGCGCAAAAACGCCTGATTGGTGCCCTCAAACACAGCCTCGGCGAAGCGAAGTAAACGCCATGAACATGAAGCACGAACTACGCGCCGACATCCTCCAGCGGCTTCTGTCCGATTACGGCCTCAAACACAAGGCCGGAAAATACATGCGCGAAGGCGAATGCCCGGCCTGCAGGAAGAAAGAGCTGTACGCCTTCCACGACGCCCCGTGGATGATCCGTTGCGGCCGGGGCAAGTGCGGCCAGACCTGGCATGTGAAGGAAATCTACGAGGATCTGTTCGACGATTGGAGCAAGCGTGCGCCCTCCTCCGACCAGTTCCCTACCGCGACTGCTCGAGCCTATCTGGAGTTTGCGCGTGGCTTTCGCCTCGATCTGATTCAGGGCTGGTTTACTCAGGACACGTATTTTTCCGACACATTGAATGCCGGCAGTGCGACGGTGCGCTTCGCTCTCGACAAGGGCGGTTATTGGGAACGGCTGATTGATCGGCCGCACCGCTTCGGCAAGATGAAAGCACGGTTTAAACCGGGTGATAGTCCGCGTGGCGTGTGGTGGTACCCGCCTTGTGTGGAGCTGCTGGAAGTCAAAGAGCTGTGGATCGTCGAGGGTATTTTCGATGCCATTGCTCTGGTGCATAACGGCATTGCAGCGGTATCGGCGATGTCGTCCGGCGCCTACCCCGAAGACTCGTTGAAAGAGCTGTCACGACAACGCGGCGGCAAGCTACCCAAATTGATTTGGGCGCTGGACAACGAACCCGGCGCGCACAAATACACCAAGCGTTGGGTGCGTCAGGCTCGCGCCTTGGGCTATGAATGCGAAGCCGCGCAAATTCCTCAACCGGATAGCCGCAAGGTTGATTGGAATGACCTGCACCAGCGCTGGGCTTTCATCGATGACGAAACACTACGTGCCGAGCAGATCAAAAAAGACCTGGCTACCGCTCGCTACCATGGCTCTCTGCTGATCGCTGAAAGCGCATCAGAGAAAGGTGTGCTGATGTACGACTGGCGCGAGCGCCATGAATTTCACTTCGGCTTCGACAGTCGTTTGTACTGGTTCAAGATGGACCTGGAGAAGTTCAGCAAGGCCATGCTGATGCTGGAGGCTTCCGACCGCCATGAAGATCAACTACTCAACGAAGTGCAACGCCGTCAAAAGGCTTTACGGCAATGCGGCGGCGTAGTGGAAATTGCCAACTGTTATCCGCAGGCACTGTATTTCCAACGCAACGAAGTGACCGACGAATCCTGGTACTACTTCCGTGTTGATTTCCCTCACGACAGCGGCAGCGTCAAAAACACCTTCACCGGTGGCCAGGTTGCCGCCGCCAGCGAGTTCAAGAAACGCCTGCTCAGCATGGCCGCCGGCGCGGTGTTCACCGGCAGCGGCAAGCAGCTCGACAAGATCATGAAGGATCAACTCTTCAGCCTGAAAACCGTGGCGACCATCGATTTTGTCGGCTACAGCAAACAGCACCGCTGTTACGTGTTCGGCGACCTCGCGGTGCGCAACGGCATCATCAGCGTGGTCAACAAAGAGGACTTTTTCGAGTTCGACAAGCTGCGGCTCAAGACGCTGCAAAAGTCGATCACCATGCACATTCAGCGCGACAGCAAACAATACCGCGCCGACTGGTTACCGATGCTGTGGCTGTGCTTTGGCGCCAAGGGCATTGTCGCCCTGGCGTTCTGGTTCGGTTCACTGTTCGCCGAGCAGATCCGGGCGCAGTACAAGTCCTTCCCCTTCCATGAGCTCACGGGAGAAGCCGGTGCAGGCAAAACTACGCTTCTGAACTTTCTGTGGAAATTACTGGGGCGGGAACACGAAGGGTTTGACCCGTCAAAATCTACCCGGGCTGGACGTCAGCGCGCCATGGGCCAAATCTCCAACATGCCGGTCGTGTTTATCGAAGGCGATCGGAATGAGCCGGACAAGGTCCACGCCAAGAGCTTCGACTGGGACGAACTGAAGGATTTCTTCGGCGGCGGCACACTCGGCACCAAAGGCATGAAAACCAGCGGCAACGAGACCTACGAACCGCCGTTTCGAGGGACCGTCGCCATCAGCCAGAACGCTGCAGTCAGTGCGTCCGAGGCGATCTTGACGCGGATTATCAAGTCGCACTTCACACGCCCAGAAGTGACCACAGAGAGCCGTGCAGCCGCTGACAACTTGAACCTGATGCCGGTAGAACAGTTGAGTCACTTTTTGCTGATGGCCGTGCGGGCTGAACCACAGGTAATGGCGAAGTTCGCCGAGCGTGTGACGGTGCATGAACAACGCCTGCGCAAGATTAAAGAAATCCGCGTTGAGCGGATCATCAAAAATCACAGCCAGATGATGGCCTTGGTGGATTGCCTGTGCCTGGTCTGCCCGCTGGATGAAAACCAGGTGGTCACCACTCACCAGCAACTGACCACCATGGCCCTGGAGCGGCAATCCGCGATCAGCGCTGACCATCCCATGGTGGCGGAATTCTGGGAGGTCTTCGACTACCTGGAAAGCCTGGGTGAAGGGCCTCAGGTCAATCACAGCAATGACCCACAACTTATAGCGATCAATCTGAATGAATTCGCCGAGCTGGCCAGCGAACATCGGCAGAGCCTGGCCGACCTGAAAACGCTCAGGTCACTGCTGACCGCCAGCCGTAGCCGTAAATGGCTTGAGAGCAATAAAGCGACGTACAGCGCCGTTCGTGCTTCGCAGGTCGCCAAAAACCCACTGGCTAGCCGTTCGATGACGGTGAAGTGCTGGATATTTAAAGCATAACGAAACAATGCAGGGAGCAACCCAATGAAAAACACCGCGACATGTTCAGTAGCTATCAATGAAGTTGCCGAAATCCTTCCCGGCGACAAATACCGAATCTACATCAGCTCTGGCGCGTGGTTTCGTCAGGACTTGCTGTATCCAGTCTTCGGGCTCAGCACCGAGGCCGTTCGCAAGTACCGCTCTAAAGGCATTTGGCTGGAGGGCAAACACTGGCGCTGGGACCCGGCCAACGTAATCGTCTACAACCGCGCGGCGATTGAACGGTGGATGGAGGGACAACCATGACCGACAAATTACCGACCGGCGTTGAGATGAATGGCAAGCAGCTGCGGATCTGGTTCACCTTAAATGGCCAGCGCTGCCGCGAGCCACTGGACGGCATCGCCAAGGTCAACAAGGCCTCAATTGCTTATGCCGACAACAAGCGCCGAACGATCATGACGGAAATCAAAGAGGGGCGGTTCGATTACGCGGCCCACTTTCCCAATTCCCCGCGCGCCGTGATGTTTTCGGGGACGGGGGGACCGGCAACTAAACGCACAGTCCAAGAAGGCATCGATCGATGGCTTGAAGTCCAGCGAGCGCAAAAAGCCTCTAGTACTGTCATCAACTACGTGAGCAAGGCCGTTCACGTCGCAAAGAAATTCGGTAAACGCCGTATCGTCGATATCAGCAAGAGTGACATCGCGCTGTTTCAGGCGCAGTTGCTTAAACAGGGGTTGGCCCCAAAAACGGTGAACGACATTTTCACGGTTGTTCGCGGGGTCTGGGCTGATGCCTTCGGCGATGGGATCTTGAAAGCCAATCCTCTGGACCGGATTAATAACGTTGGCTCAGATTCGGACTCCGAACATGCAGACCCCTTTAGCCGAGATGAAATCGAGTTGATCGGTAAAGGGGACCCCGCACGATCACCGGACACCCGAATGATCGTTTTCAATTGCTGGACCGGATTATCGCTCTCGGAACTCATCGCGCTGGCTGCGGAGGACGTAGACCTGGTTGCCGGCGTGGTGCATGTCCGCCGGGCATCGGTTGTCGGGGAGTTCAAGGTGCCCAAGGAGCGCACCAGATTGCGCGTAGTGGAGCTGATTGATCCGGCCCTTGATTTGATGAGGGAAATTGTTGCTGCGGCTAAGGAGGCGCCTTGCGAGGAGATCAAGGTGATTCAGCGGGACAACATCAGCATCAAGAAGCAGGAGGTGCAGTTTCTATTTCGCAGCTCCACAAGCGGGTTGCTATGGAATGGGAGGATGCTGAGTATCTGGTTTACTGAGCATTTGAAAAAGGCTGGGGTGAGGCATCGAGGGGCGAACCAGTGTCGGCATACTTTTGCTAGTCAGATGCTGTCGAGTTATGTGCCGGTGGAGTGGGTGGCTCGGCAGCTTGGGCATGCGGATACGACGATGGTTAGGAAGCACTATGGGCGGTGGATTCCTAACGATACTAAGAGCATGGCGGGTATCGTATCTAAGATGCTCGGTTTTCGGGAAAACAGAGAATAGTTACACCCTCACTATCTTGAGGTGTGCTCGAACTACACCTCAAGATAGCTAAGGTGCTTGTTTCAAAAGCCCGCTTTATCTACGACTTCGTAGCCCGCCGCGGTGATTTCAAAAAAACCCCCATTTTTCCCTGTCTCGATCATCAACCCTGCCGTCTGAAGCTGCCGCAAAGCCGCCTCCCATTTAACCAGCTCTCTTCGATCACTACCTTGGTAGAGGGTTTCACCATTGGACTGGAGGGCGGAACCGCTGATATCTCGTACATACATAACAACACCGTACGAATCCTGGCTCGCCACCTTCAGCAAAGTCTTAGCATCAGGAGATAATAATGGAGCTTCTGAACTCATATCCTCAGACACGACCAATCGATTAATGCCCTCTATCTGTGGAGGCTTGAACATTTCTTGAGAATTCAATTTTTGCTGTAACTGTCTGGAGAATTTGCCTCTGAACTCATCGAGACTATCGAAGGATTCGTACAAGCCTCGGCTCCGACAGGTAGATTGAAACCTTTTAAGAACCTGACGTTGCTCAAAATCGACATCATCCATCGCTGCCGGTTTCCTCGAAAAGTACAACATTGCCAGGCGCCCAGCTGCTATATGCCTTTCAATTTCCTCAACAGTGCCACTCGCAAATTCCGTGGTCGGAGTTCCAGCTCGGTTCCAGAAAATACCGACTAAAAGATCGCAGCTATGAAGCACTTGCTTATTGATGATCTTCTGGGGCTCGTCCCCCATCTCAGGTGAGGAATGGGTTTCCCACCCAACAGGCATGAGCACGACTTTTCTTGCTTCAGAGTGGATTACATTCCATTCGTGGATGACCTCTCGAAAAGCGTCCCTTTCATCGACGACGTCCCCAGGTGAAGCGACCATCACATTGAAAACCTTAGCGTCGTAACTCATTCTTTTTTTCCCCCCTCTCCCATAGCACAGTAACTTGGAGGGTATCAGATTGAGGTTTTTCTTAAGGCTCTGAGGGAGTATTGGACGGGCTACTACGTTGGTGATGCCCTAAATTTGCCCTAAACCAAACGCCAGAAACGAAAAAGCCCCCGTAATCTTCAACGATTACGGGGGCTTAGTCTTATTCAATAATGGCGGAGAGATAGGGATTCGAACCCTAGGTACCGGTGAAGGTACAACGGATTTCGAATCCGTCCCATTCGGCCACTCTGGCATCTCTCCAACGGCGCGCATCATAACAACACTTTTGCCGGAAGCGAACCCCCTAAGCGAAATTTTTCCGTGCTATCAGATGCTTGCGTCGATTAAAGCGGTACGCCGAGACGATTGGCGACTTCTTCGTAGGCTTCGATGACATCACCGAGGCCCTGACGGAAGCGGTCCTTGTCCATTTTCTTGCCGGTAGCCTTGTCCCACAGACGGCAGCCGTCCGGGCTGAATTCGTCGCCCAGGACGATGGAGCCGTCGGAGAACACGCCGAATTCCAGTTTGAAGTCGACCAGCAGCAGGCCGGCGTCGTCGAACAGTTTGCTCAGGACTTCGTTGACCTTGAGCGACAGTTCTTTCATGCGAACCAGTTGCTCGGCGGTGCCCCAACCGAAGGCCACGACATGGGATTCGTTGATGAACGGGTCGCCCTTGGCGTCGTCCTTCAGGAACAGTTCGAAGGTGTAAGGGTTGAGCTTCATGCCTTCTTCGACGCCCAGACGCTTGACCAGGCTGCCAGCGGCATAGTTACGCACGACGCACTCGACCGGGATCATGTCGAGTTTTTTCACCAGGCATTCGTTGTCGCCCAACAGTTTGTCGAACTGGGTCGGTACGCCGGCCGCTTCGAGTTTCTGCATGATGAAGGCGTTGAACTTGTTGTTCACCATGCCTTTGCGGTCGAGCTGCTCGATGCGCTTGCCGTCGAACGCCGAGGTGTCGTTGCGAAACAGCAGGATCAAGCGGTCAGCGTCGTCGGTCTTGAAAACCGATTTGGCTTTGCCGCGGTAGAGTTCTTCACGTTTTTCCATGATGGGCTCCGCTTGCTAAGTAGGTGGGCTAGGCGATGTGTCGCCAGTCGAGCCCTGAATCTTGATCGGCCAATTGCAGCCAGTCCGGGTCGCACCCGAGGGTGTCGACAAAACATTGCCGGGCCAGCTGCGGCAGGTTGTTCTTGCTGCTCAGATGGGCCAGGACCAGGTGTTGCAGGCCTTGCCAGCCCAACTCGGCCACCAGGAATGCCGCCTGATGGTTGTTCAAATGTCCCAGTTCACCGCCCACCCGTTGCTTCAAAAAGTACGGGTAGTGACCACGAGCGAGCATGTCACGGCAATGGTTGGACTCGATCATCAACGCATCGAGGTCCCGATAGCCGTCCAGCACCTTGTCGCAATACGAGCCCAGGTCAGTCAGCAGGCCGAAGCGCCGCTCACCGTCACTGAAGACGTACTGCGTCGGCTCCTGAGCATCGTGGGCCACGGCAATGACCCCAATACTCAGTGCTCCGATCTGCAGTTGCTCGCCGCCAGCCAGAAGGCCAGCCGGTTCGATCGGTTTGCGCATCCCGCGCAGGGTACCGCGACTGAGGTAGACAGGCAGATTGTAGCGCCGAGACAGCAAACCCACGCCATGCACGTGGTCGGCATGTTCGTGGGTCACGAGTATCGCGCTCAGCTGAGCCGGGTTCACACCCAATCGCAGCAGGCGTTTTTCGGTTTCCCGCAGGGAGAAACCACAATCGACCAGTACATACGTGTCAGCGCTGGCTATCAGCGTGCCGTTCCCTTGGCTACCGCTGCCGAGAACGGCAAAACGCATGTGATCAGCCCAGGTTGTCCTGAATCACGCTCAACACTTTGCGCGCCACTTCTGCCGGCGCCACGGTGTTGATGTTTTTCTCGACGGTGACCTGTACGTTCTCGCCCACTTTGCTCAGACGAACCTGATAACGCTCGGCACGGGCTTCAACTTCTTCCTTGCTCGGCGCACTGCCGAACAGGCCGCTCAAGAAGCCAGGCTTCTCGTCTTTCTTCTCGGCTTTTTCGGAAAGGTTGATGTAGTACAGGCCCAGGCTGCGGTTGATGTCTTCAACGCGCCATTCGCCTTGTTCCAACGCACGACCGACGCTTGACCAGGCACGGTCCAGGTCATTACCCACGTTGAGTACTGGGTTGCCGCTGCCGTCTTCGCTCAGGCTGACACGGCTTGGCGTATCGAAATCACGCGAAGCCAGCATCGAAACAGAACCGCCCTTCTCAGAAGTGCGGCTCATGCTCGCGAGCATGTCGTCGACCAGTGCTGCGTCCAGGCCAGTGTTGACCGAACGGTTGGTGAAGGCCACATCGGCGGAGCTGCCGGCAGGACGCTCGGCGCTGACCACATAGACTTCACTGGTGTTGCGTTGCACGCCCGGCTCGATACGCACTCGAATGCGGGTTTGGCTGTCGGTGGCGACGCCGGCTGCGCTCAGGCGTTTGGCCATCGCTGCAGACAGTTCGTCGGAATGTTGCCAGGTGGTGGTGAATTCACCGGTTTGCGGACGCTGTTCGTCCAGACGGAAACCGTTGTCCTGGAAGAATTGCACGGCCACTGGCCAGACTTCAGCGGGTGGATTCTGGGCAACGATCCAGCGCGAATCACCGGTCTTTTGCAGGGAATACCCGGTAGCGTCGGCCCCGGCCGACAACGGCTGCGGACGCGGCACGACGTATTCGCCCTTGACGGTGTCATCAGCGACGTTACGCGGAATAGGCAGCAGCGGGTCCAGACGTTTGGCGGTGCTGACGTCCGGCGGCAATTGCATGGGTGCAGTCTGTTGCGCTTCCAGGTAATCGCTACCACGGTCACGGAAATAACCTTCCGGGCCCCAGACCCATCCACAGCCACTGGTGCTGGAGATAATCAAGGCAAGTGCGGAAAGTCCGGCCAATCGCTTCATGCGTAGTGCTTCCTCAATTAAACCAGTACGCCGGACTGGCGCATGGCCTGCCGCAGCGGTTCGTGACAGGCAGCGCTGAGCCAGGTGAGCGGCAGACGGATACCGTCCGGCATCAAGCCCATTTCATGCAGAGCCCATTTCACGGGGATAGGGTTGGATTCGATAAACAGGGTTTTATTGAGCGGCATCAGCTTTTCGTGAATCGCGCGGGCCGTAACGGCATCGCCTTTCAGGGCAGCGTTGCACAGGTCGGCCATGTCGCGCGGGGCAACGTTGGCGGTCACCGAGATGTTGCCTTTGCCGCCGAGCAGAATCAGTTCGACTGCGGTGGCGTCGTCACCAGACAGAACCAGGAAGTCTTTGCTGACACCATCGATGATGGCTTTGGCACGGCTCAGGTCGCCGGTGGCTTCCTTGATGCCGATGATGTTTTTCACGGTAGACAGGCGGATCACGGTTTCAGTCAGCATGTCGCACGCCGTGCGGCCCGGCACGTTGTACAGGATCTGCGGAATGTCGACGGCTTCGGCGATGGCCTTGAAGTGCTGGTACAAGCCTTCCTGGGTCGGCTTGTTGTAATACGGAGTGACCAGCAGGCAAGCGTCGGCGCCGGCGGTCTTCGCATTGGTGGTCAGCTCGATGGCTTCGCGAGTCGAGTTGGCGCCGGTACCGGCGATCACCGGAATGCGCCCTGCAACCTGCTTCACCACGTAACGAATCACTTCGATGTGTTCGTTCACGTCAAGGGTGGCCGATTCACCTGTGGTGCCGACCGCCACGATGGCGTGGGTGCCGTTTTGCAGGTGAAAGTCCACCAGTTTGCTCAGGCTGTCCCAGTCGAGACGACCTTGTGCATCCATGGGTGTGACCAGTGCCACCATACTGCCCGCAATCATGCAACCGCTCCTGCCGGAAAAAGAGAGCCGTAATGGTACTGGCGCCAAGATGCTTGTACAAGCGAAGTACTGCGCTGCTGCCATTCCCCTTGGCGCTGCTTTTCGCTACCCTTCAGACTTTGATCGGTACTGATAAGCTCGTACGCCGGGTTCCAGCCTTCATTTTCGGCATCACAAGCCCCGATCCAGCGTTGCCACCCCTCGTTCCTGCCACTCTGGAGCAGGTTGCAACCTTCCGGCTCGGGTTTTCTGAATTCGCATCCGCAGGCTCGTCCCCGGTAAAAAAGCCCATTAAGGTATCGACCGCTCATCGCTTTAGGAATGCTGCATGTCCACCCCCACAGTTCGCGAACAATTCCTTGTCATCAGTGCCCTCGGCGCCAACCCCATGGAGCTGACTAACGTCCTGTGCCGCGCCAGCCATGAAAATCGCTGCGCCGTGGTCACCTCTCGCCTGACCCGTCATGGCGAGTGCAGCGCGTTGGTCCTTGAGATCTCCGGCAGCTGGGACGCCCTGGCGCGCCTGGAAGGCAGCCTGTCGAGCCTTGCCAAAAAGCACGCCTTCACCGTTAACGTGGTGCGCAGTGCAGCCCTGGAGAACCGTCCACAGGCCTTGCCATACGTTGCTTACGTCAGCTCAGCCTATCGCTCGGACATTATCAACGAGCTGTGCCAGTTCTTCATGGACCACAACGTCGAACTGGAAAACCTGACGTGCGACACGTACCAGGCGCCGCAAACCGGCGGCACCATGCTCAATGCCACGTTTACCGTGACCTTGCCTGCTGGCGTACAGATCAGCTGGCTGCGCGATCAGTTCCTGGATTTCGCCGACGCGCTGAACCTCGACGCCCTGATCGAACCGTGGCGCCCACAAAACCCAATGTAAGGAAGCTTTCATGGCCGTTGCCATCGACCAACCGGTTGCCGACTTCGAAGCACCCGCCACCAGCGGGCAGACCATCAGCCTCGCAAGCCTCAAGGGCAAGCAAGTGGTGATCTACTTTTATCCGAAGGACAGTACGCCGGGCTGCACGACTCAGGGGCAAGGCTTTCGCGATCAACTTGAAGCCTTTAAGGCGGCCAACACCGAAGTATTCGGTGTGTCGCGTGACAGCCTCAAATCCCACGAAAACTTCAAGGCCAAGCAGGCGTTCACCTTCGAGCTGATCAGCGACAAGGAAGAAGCGCTGTGCCAGTTGTTCGATGTGATCAAGCTGAAGAAGCTGTATGGCAAGGAATACATGGGCGTTGATCGCAGCACTTTCCTGATCGACAAGGATGGCGTGCTGCGCCAGGAATGGCGTGGCGTCAAGGTCCCAGGGCATGTGGATGCTGTTTTGGCTGCGGCGCAGGCACTGAACAAGGCCTGATCCATCTGTTGCCTGTTATTACGCCTTCGCGGGCAAGCCCGCGAAGAAACGCTCAGCCTCAATGAAGAATCAGGGCTGAGCGTTAAAGCAGCGGCGCCACTATCGGCTCCTTGCGCGGCCACGCATCGAGCACAGCCTTGAACAGCGTCGCCAGGGGAATCGCAAAGAATACCCCCCAGAAGCCCCACAACCCGCCAAACAACAGTACTGCGCAGATGATCGCCACCGGGTGCAGGTTGACCGCCTCCGAGAACAGCAGCGGCACCAGCACGTTGCCGTCCAGGGTCTGAATGACTCCGTAGACCGCCATCAAATAGATGAACTGATCACTCCAGCCCCACTGGAACAACGCGATCAGCATCACCGGAACCGTCACCACTACCGCCCCGACATACGGCACCACCACCGACACGCCCACCAGCAATGCCAGCAGCGCCGCGTAGTTGAGCCCCATAACGACGAAGCCGATGTAAGTCACACCACCGCAAATGACAATCTCGATGACCTTGCCGCGAATGTAGTTGGCGATTTGCCGGTTCATCTCATGGGCAACCCGTGTGATCAGCGTGCGCTCACGCGGCAGGTAACCAAGCACCCACTGGCCGATCATCTCCCGGTCCTTGAGGAAGAAGAACACCAGGATCGGTACCAGAACCAGGTAGATCATGATGTTCACCAGCAGCGGCAGACTCGACAGCGAAAAGGTCAGCGCCCACTGTCCAAACTTGCCGATCTCGCCCCGCGCCAATTCGATGGCCTGCAACACCTGCTCATCGGACACCAGATGCGGATAACGCTCAGGCAGCAGCAACAGTAGCGATTGCCACTTGGCGAGCATGCCGGGCAGTTCATTGAACAGCGTGATCAGTTGATGCCAAAGCAACGGCACCACGACAACGATGAAGACCAGCAAAACGCCCATGAACAATGCAAAGACCAGCCCGACCGCGACAGCGCCCGGAACGCGCAGACGCTCGAGCGTGAGGACCAGGCCTTGCATCAGATACGCCAGCACCATCCCGGCCAGCACCGGTGCGAGCATGCCACCCAACGTGAGGACGGCGCTAAATGCCAGAAACAGCAGAACCGCCAGCACCACGGCTTCTTCGTCGGAAAAGTAGCGCTGGATCCAGTCGCGTAACACCTTGAACATCAATAATCCTTAGAAATGAACGCAGCAGGTTCAGGCCTTTTTCAACCAATAGCGGTAAATACCCGCCTCATCTTCTTCGCGAAGCAGCGTATGACCGGCCAATCGGGCAAAGGTGCGAAAGTCGCGCTGGGAGCCGGCATCTGTCGCGGTGACCTTGAGCACAGCGCCACTGGCCAGCCGATTAAGCTCCAGCTTGGCCTTGAGCAAGGGCAAGGGGCAATTGAGGCCACTGGCGTCCAGTTCGGCGTCATGGGCTACAGCATCGGTCATTGCGTCACTCCGGGTCAGGTGGTCGAGTTGCCTAGAATATCTGGTCCCAAGCCAAGTGTCCGGCTACAGTAAGCTCTTTGTCGACTAAGGCTTTGTGCATGACTTTTTTGCGCCCTACCCTGCTGACGCTCGCTTGCCTGCTCGCCTCACCGGGCTTCGCTGACGACTTGCCGTCACTCGGCGACGCCAGTTCTGCCATCGTCTCGCCGCAACAGGAATACCAACTGGGCCGCGCATGGCTGGCGCTGTTGCGCAGCCAGGTCAAGCAGCTCAACGATCCGCAGCTCAAGGATTACGTCGAATCCAGTGTTTACCGACTGGTTGAGACCAGCCAGGTCAATGACCGGCGCCTGGAGTTCATCCTGATCAACAGCCCACAGCTCAACGCCTTTGCGGCGCCGGGCGGGATCGTCGGGGTCAACGGCGGACTGTTCCTCAATGCGCAGACCGAGGGCGAATACGCGTCGGTACTGGCCCACGAATTGGCTCACTTGTCACAACGCCATTTTGCCCGTGGCGTTGAAGCGCAACAGCGCATGCAAGTACCGATGATGGCGGCCCTGCTGGCCGGTATCGTGATTGCGGCGGCCGGCGCTGGTGACGCGGGGATCGCGGCGATTGCCGGTACTCAGGCAGCAGCCATTCAGGAACAGCGACGTTTCTCGCGCCAGAACGAACAGGAAGCCGACCGCATTGGTATCCTCAACCTGGAAAAGGCCGGTTACGACCCACGGTCGATGCCGACCATGTTCGAGCGGTTGATGCGCCAATATCGCTTCGATGCCAAACCACCGGAATTTCTGCTGACTCACCCGGTAACCGAATCGCGTATCGCCGACACCCGCAACCGGGCCGAACAAGCTAAACCGGGCGGTATCGAAGATACGATGCGGTATCAGCTGATTCGTGCACGCGTCCAACTGATCTATGAAGAAACCCCGGGACTGGGCGCCAAACGTTTCCGCGCGCAACTCGATGAGAACCCGAGCAGCGACGTCGCGCGGTATGGTTTGGCGATTGCCCAGATCAAAGGCGGCCAGCTCAATGAAGCACGGGAGAACCTCAAGCTGCTGTTGGCCAAGTCGCCGAACGAGATCATCTACAACCTGGCACAGGTCGATCTGGACATCACCAACAACCGCCTGCCCGATGCACAGACGCGGGTCGACCGGATGCTCACCCAGTACCCCGGCAACTATCCGTTGAACCAAGTGCGCGTGGATCTGTTGCTGAAACAGAACCGCACCGCCGACGCTGAAAAGGCACTTGAAGGCCTGCTCAAGTCGCGTCCGGACGATCCAGATGTCTGGTATCAGGTGGCCGAGACTCGCGGCCTGTCGGGCAATATCATTGGCCTGCATCAGGCGCGTGCGGAGTACTTTGCCCTGGTTGGGGATTACCGTCAGGCCATCCAGCAACTGGATTTCGCCAAACGCAAGGCGGGTACCAACTTCCCGTTGTCTTCGCGCATCGATGCGCGCCAACGCGAGTTGATGGAGCAGGAGCGCATGATCAAGGACATGATGGGCTGAAGCTCACAGGGAACCTGAATTACGCGCACAAAAAAACCGCCTCTTTCGAGGCGGTTTCTTATTCAGCCATCTACCGGTTTATTCAGCCAGTTTGAAGGTGATGAAGCTGGCACGACCTTGACGCAGAACACGCATTGAAACCGAGCGGTTCTTCGGCAGCGCCTTGGCAATTTCAGTGAACTGCTTGCTGTCACTGATGGCCTGGTTGTTCAGGTGAGTGATGATATCGCCAGGTTGCAAGCCGATCAGTTCAGCTGGACCGTCTTGAACCTCCTTGATAACTACCCCACCCTTGAGGTCATAGGTCTTCTTCTGCTCAGCGGTCAAATCGCCGACGGCAACACCCAGACGATTGCTGCTGGCTTCTGCACCGGATTTAAGCGGTGAATCCAGCTCCGCGCCTTCATCAGGGATCGCCCCCACTGTCAGTTCGACATTTTTGCGTTTGCCATCACGGATCACTTCGAGATTGGCCTTGGCGCCTTCTTTCAGTGCACCGACCAGATGCGGCAGATCAGCAGACATGATGATCGGCTGACCATTCATGCTCAAGATCACGTCGCCCACCTGCAGACCACCTTTAGCTGCCGGGCCGTCGTCCTGGATCTGAGCCACCAGCGCACCGGCCGGTTTCTCAAGACCGAAAGACTCGGCCAGATCCTTGCTCACTTCCTGAATTACCACACCCAGCCAGCCTCGGCTGACTTTACCACCAGCTTTCAGCTGGTTCGAAACGTCCATCGCGACATCGATGGGAATCGCGAACGACACGCCCATGAAGCCACCGGAGCGGGTGTAGATCTGCGAGTTGATCCCGACCACTTCACCGGCGAGGTTGAACAGCGGGCCACCGGAGTTACCCGGGTTGATCGGCACGTCGGTCTGGATGAACGGTACATAGTTCTCGTTCGGCAGGCTGCGACCGATGGCGCTGACGATGCCTTGGGTTACCGTGTGATCGAAGCCGAACGGCGAGCCGATGGCAACAACCCACTGGCCGGCTTTCAGGTCTTGGGATTTGCCGAGTTTCAGTACCGGCAGGTTTTTGCCTTCGATCTTCAGTAATGCCACGTCGGAACGCGGATCGGTGCCGATCAGCTTGGCCTTCAACTCACTGCGATCGGCAAGGCGAACGAGAATTTCGTCAGCGTCAGCGATCACATGGTTGTTGGTCAGGATGTAGCCATCAGGCGAGATGATGAACCCCGAGCCCAGGGACTGCGCCTCACGGCGATCACCGCGAGGTGAGCGCGGCTGCGGCATGCCCCGTTCGAAGAACTCACGCAGTGCGGGCGGCAAGCCTTCAAGATCAGGCATCTGGCCAGAAACTTTGCGATCTGGCAGTTTTTGCGTGGTACTGATGTTTACCACCGCAGGCGAGGCCTGCTCGACCAGTTGAGTGAAGTCAGGCAATTCGACTGCTTGAGCAGTGACCGCCTGACCGAGCACCAGCACGGTGGCAAAAATGGAGAGATAAGACTTCAAGCGTGGTATCGACATACGGCTCCCGTTACGACGAGCATGGTTAAGCGATATGGAGCAAGGAACACCGGGAAAGATACGCCGGTATTTTTGTTCCGGGAACAACAAAACAAGGCCAGAGCCGTGAGGCTCTGACCTATAGAAAAATTCAGGTTTTTTTGCAAATTGAAATGCTCACCAAACATTTCGGTATCAGCTCACTACTTTGCTGCAGTGGCATCGGTACGCATGGACAGCGCAATCCGTTCAGCAGTTCCTATTGGAATCTCGCCGACTACTGTCACCATTATCTCGCCTTGAGGAGTCGTCAAGCGTCGCGATACAGCAACGGTTGGTCCTAGCTGTGTGCGAGTGTCGGTGACGGTTGCACCGTTCAACGGCTCAAGGAACACCGAGAAGCGTGCCAGACCATCGTCATACATCAGACTGTTGACCTGGGTCTTGGTCTCAGGATCCTTGCGAGCGTTGCTGCTGGTCAATTCGAAACCTGGCGGTAGCCAATCCGAATGCCAGACTTGCGCAACCTTGGCGGCAGAAGCCTTGTCGCTATCGAGGGCGATAGCTTTACAGTCGGGGCCCGGCTGCAATTCACTTTCTGGCGGTACATCGGTGTCCAGTTGCGTGAACTGGAATCGCTCCAGCAGTTGCCCTTTCTCATTAAGCAGCAATGACTTGAGGGGCAGGCCGGTTTCTTTATCCAGATGCAGTTCAAAACCGTATCGATGCTGATCACGGGGTACCAGTGAAACGATCACTGCCGCCCGCCCAGCCACACGCGACTTGCCGATCACGGCAAGGTCGTACCAATTCTTCAGCTTTTGTGGATCGAGTGAACGAGCAGCGGAGCTGGGAGAGTCCCCAAGCCCTGCAATCAGGTTGCCGCTGACACATTGAGTATGCCCATCAATGCGCACGACTTCCTGCGCTGAGCCGTCGAGCTGGAGTAAACGCTCTCGGACCTTGCCATCCTGGACGCGGTGCCAGATGTTATGGGTAGAAAAACTACCGTTACGCTCGTAAACAAAAGTGCCGTGAAAGCTTTGCTGTTGCTCGGCTTGGCCCAGGCGTGTCAACCAGTCCTGGGCTTCATCAGCATGGGCTGGAACAACAAACCAGCCACCGAGCAGAAGCGAAAGTAGAGGTATGGCGCGCATGATCCTCCTTAACGGTTTTCCAGGCTCGCTGCACGAGCGTAAGGCAGAGCGCTTTCAGTACCTTTCAGTGCAGCCTGTTGAGCATGTTGGCGCAAGTAGCCTGGCAGACGCTGATCGTGCCAACCTGGCTGGCCTTGCAATACGCCGTTGGCCATAGGGCCAGTGGCATCCGAACTCTCATTGTAGCCTGCTAATACAGCTGGGCCTTTAACTTGAGGAGCGACCAGGCTTTGTTGACTGGAATGCTGTGCCAACTCAACACCAGCGATCTCGTCCTGGTTATACAGACGAACACCTGCCAGTACGGCAACGGTCACCGAAGCAGCAACGGCCAGTCGACCCAGGCTGCGCCATGGACCGCGAGATGCTTTTGCCGGTACGGCTTCGTCAGCCAACGCAGCAGAAACTGCCGCAGCGATGTCCAAGCGTGGAAGCAGCAAATCCTTGTGCATAACTGCCCGAGCGATTTGATAACGAGCCCAGGTTTCACGGGTTTCGACATCGTCAAAGGCATTCAACACCCGACGCAATTCCAGTTCGTCCGCTTCGTTATCCATCACTGCGGACAGCGATTCCTGCAGGGCTTCACGACTCATGGCGTTCCTCTCTTGGCTATCGCCGCTGTCTCAGTTTTCCTGCAACAACGGCTGCAGGGCTTTATCGATGGCCTCCCGAGCGCGGAAAATCCGGGAGCGCACGGTACCCACCGGACATTGCATGACGGCTGCAATGTCCTCGTAACTCAGACCATCGAATTCACGTAAAGTTAACGCCGTACGTAAATCTTCTGGCAGTTGCTGGATGGTTCGATGGACGGTGCCTTCGATCTCATCCCGCAGCAACGCACGCTCTGGTGACTCGAGATCCTTGAGGCCATGATCGCCATCGTAGAACTCTGCATCTTCGGAGCTGACATCGCTATCCGGCGGCCGACGGCCGCGTGAAACCAGATAGTTCTTCGCCGTGTTGATGGCGATGCGGTAAAGCCACGTATAAAACGCGCTATCTCCGCGAAAATTTCCAAGTGCGCGGTAGGCCTTGATAAAAGCTTCCTGTGCCACATCTTGGGCTTCATGGGTGTCGTGCACGAAACGCACGATCAACCCGAGAATTTTGTGCTGATATTTCAGCACTAGCAGATCGAAAGCTCGCTTGTCGCCGCGCTGAACGCGCTCGACGAGCTGCTGATCCTCTTCCTGGGTTAGCATGAACACTCCTCGATAAGCTCGGAGGAGGCTTGCATAACTAAACGACCAGGCTTGCAAACATAGACTCGGGCTTTTCGCAAAAGTTCTCCCCCTCCAAGCAAGTTTCCTGCGGGCTCTGATTTGGCACGCACGAAAAGCGCAGCTCGGCATGACCCGGCTGCGCGAATAATCTTGTCATCGGTCCGCCAGGAAGGACCAAACCGCACGTCCCATCCTGAAGCCGACACTGTCCTTCTTTTCAGGCACCGTCTATTGATCTTGAGCCTTCCGCAAAAGTTCCAAATATTTATAGCCGGGCCAATTCGACATTGTGCAACCGTGAATAGAAAAAGAATGTTAAATCGCTGATACAGTCGCGTTGTCGCCAAACCGGTGGAAAAACCATCCGACGAAGCGTCAGATATTTTCCGTCACAGTAGTTTCACAATGCCATATGCGCTCGGGTATTGTGCCGCTCCCCCCCTCTATATACTAGTGGGCTGTGTGGCTGCCTCGACTCGCCGTTCCAGGAGTCTTGCGCCAACCCCGACCCGGGTCGCTTTGAGCGGAATCCTGAAATGAGCCAACAGTTTCAACATGATGTTCTGGTTATTGGCAGCGGCGCTGCCGGTTTGAGCCTTGCGCTGACTTTACCCGGTCATTTGCGTATCGCCGTACTCAGCAAAGGCGACCTCGCCAATGGCTCGACGTTTTGGGCCCAGGGCGGTGTCGCCGCCGTTCTGGATGACACCGATACTGTCGAATCCCACGTCGACGACACCCTCAATGCCGGCGGAGGCCTCTGCCACGAAGACGCCGTGCGCTTTACCGTCGAGCACAGTAAAGAGGCGATTCAATGGTTGATCGACCAAGGCGTACCCTTTACCCGCGATGAACAATCGGGCACCGAAGACGGTGGATTCGAGTTTCACCTGACTCGCGAAGGCGGTCACAGTCATCGGCGCATCATTCATGCCGCCGATGCCACGGGCGCGGCGATATTCAGAACCTTGCTCGCCCAGGCCAGACTGAGGCCGAATATCGAGTTGCTGGAACAGCGGGTCGCCATTGACCTGATCACCGAAAAACGCCTGGGCCTTGAAGGTGATCGGTGCCTGGGCGCTTATGTGTTGAATCGCAGCACCGGCGAAGTCGATACCTACGGCGCCCGTTTCGTGATCCTGGCCTCCGGTGGCGCGGCCAAGGTCTACCTCTATACCAGCAACCCTGACGGCGCCTGCGGTGATGGCATCGCCATGGCCTGGCGTTCGGGGTGCCGGGTGGCAAACCTGGAGTTCAACCAGTTCCATCCGACCTGCCTCTATCACCCGCAAGCCAAGAGCTTCCTGATCACCGAAGCCCTGCGCGGTGAAGGTGCTCACCTGAAGCTGCCTAATGGCGAACGTTTCATGCAGCGCTTCGACCCGCGCGCCGAACTGGCGCCACGTGACATCGTCGCCCGCGCCATCGACCATGAAATGAAGCGCCTGGGGGTCGACTGCGTCTACCTGGACATCAGCCACAAGCCCGAAGCATTCATCAAGTCGCACTTCCCGACGGTGTATGAACGCTGCCTCGAGTTTTCCATCGACATCACCAAGCAACCGATCCCGGTAGTTCCGGCGGCGCACTATACCTGCGGCGGCGTGATGGTCGACCAGAACGGTCGCACCGACGTGCCCGGCCTGTATGCCATTGGCGAAACCAGTTTCACCGGCCTGCACGGCGCCAACCGCATGGCCAGCAATTCACTGCTGGAGTGCTTCGTTTACGCCCGCTCGGCGGCGGCGGACATTCTTGAGCAACTGCCGCAAGTTTCGGCTTCTATCGCCCTCCCCGTCTGGGATGCGAGCCAGGTGACCGACTCCGACGAAGACGTGATCATTGCGCACAACTGGGACGAATTGCGGCGGTTCATGTGGGACTACGTCGGCATCGTGCGCACCAACAAGCGCCTGCAGCGTGCGCAGCACCGGGTGCGATTGTTGCTGGACGAGATTGACGAGTTCTACAGCAACTATAAGGTCAGTCGCGATTTGATCGAGTTACGCAACCTGGCCCAAGTCGCCGAGCTCATGATCCAGTCAGCGATGGAGCGCAAGGAAAGCCGTGGCCTGCATTACACCCTCGACTACCCGAATATGCTGCCCGTCGCCCTGGACACTATTCTGGTGCCGCCCACCTACGTCGACTGAACTTGAGTCGAACCCGCAGGCGGCGATGGACATCCGCCGCCTGCGAATCGTGGGGGACGCAGAGTGATCTGACGCGGCGCTCGCCTCGCAGACGAAACCGCAGGACCACCATCAATGGCAATGCCAGGCTGTCCGGGCGCAATTGCACGGACTGCCAGCCCTGCGCCTGATTCCACAATTGCCAGCCATCGGCATCACGACGCAAACCGCGAAACGCCTGTGGATGTGTCAGCAGGATCTGTCGCGGCAGCAGCCAAACGCCATGCGCCAGGCACAGCGCAACGGCAGGCAAACTGGCCCAGAAGGGTATCGAAAGTAGAAACAGCGAACCCAACGCGAACAGCTGGGCCAAGACATAAGCCGCCAGCAATTGCCGTGAGGCATGCCAGCGGCATTCGAACGCGTTACTTGGGCTGGACACGATCCAAGATCATGCGAACCATGCGCTGAAGCTCCGGATCTTCGGACTCGGCGCGTTCCATGAACCAGCCGAACATGTCCTGATCTTCGCATTCGAGCAGCTTGCGGTAGCAATCGCGATCGACGTCATTGAGGTGCGGGTAGACCTCTTTCACGAACGGCACCAGCAACACGTCAAGCTCGAGCATGCCGCGGCGGCTATGCCAGTAGAGGCGATTCAGTTCAACATCTTCGACCATGGAGCGCTCCTCAAATAGGCGGCAAGTATACAGCCCCGGGCACGCTCGAACAGCCGGCTTTGGTCGGGCATGTTCAAGCCTTTGTGAACTACCCATTTCAAGAGCGCCCCCTTATGATGTCCCCCAGACTCTTTACCCTGCGATGACCCATGGCCGATTCTGCTTTTTTCTGCACCCTGTCTCATGAAGGCGTTCTTGCCGTCCGCGGCGCGGATGCGAGCAAATTCCTGCAAGGCCAACTGACCTGCAACCTCAATTACCTGAGCGACACCCAAGCCAGTCTTGGCGCTCGCTGCACGCAAAAAGGGCGCATGCAGTCCAGTTTCCGCATCCTGCTCGAAGTCGACGGCGTGCTGATGGCCATGGCCACCGAACTGCTGGAGCCGCAGCTCGCGGACCTGAAAAAGTACGCCGTATTCTCCAAGTCCAAGCTGACGGATGAAAGCGCTGCCTGGGTCCGCTTCGGCCTTGAGCATGCCAACGCCGCGTTGATCAGCCTGGGACTTGAGCTGCCGGTCGACACCGACAGTGTCGTACGCAACGACGGCCTGATCGCCATTCGCGTCTCGCCGGAACGCGCCGAGTTGTGGGTTGCCGCCGATCAAGCGGATACGATCAAGGGCAAGTTGTCCGCGCAACTGGCCGAAGGCAATCTGAATCAATGGCTGCTGGGCCAGATCCGCGCAGGGATCGGCCAGGTCATGCCGAGTACCCGTGAGCTGTTCATCCCGCAGATGCTCAACCTGCAAGCCGTCGGTGGCGTCAGCTTCAAGAAAGGCTGCTACACCGGTCAGGAAATCGTTGCGCGCATGCAGTACTTGGGCAAACTCAAGCGCCGCTTGTATCGTCTGACACTGGATGCCAGCGAATTGCCCGAGCCTGGCACCCCACTATTTTCCCCGACCCACGGTAGTTCCATCGGCGAAGTGGTGCTGGCCGCCACCGCGGGGCAAAACATTGAACTTCTGGCAGTGCTGCAAGCCGAAGCAGCAGAAGGTGGCGATATCCATCTGGGCGCGCTCGAAGGGCCCGCCCTGAACCTGCTCGACCTGCCTTATCAACTGGATCGCGATCGCGAAATCCAGCGCTAACTGCAGCACTTGTTGCAACACCCTAGAGAAAATAGATGAGCGAGCTGGCGGATAAGGTCCAACAGGATTTGGTTGAGGCCATCGATAACGATGACCTGGTTCTGCCAACTTTACCGGAAGTGGCCCTGCAGATTCGCAAGGCTGCTGAAGACCCGGAAGTCAGTGTCAGTACCCTGAGCAAAGTGATCGGTCGCGATACGGCGCTGTCTGCGCGCCTGATCAAAGTGGTCAATAGCCCACTGCTGCGCGCGACTCAAGAAGTGACTGACCTGCACACGGCAATCACGCGCCTGGGCGTTAACTACAGCAGCAATCTGGCAATCGGCCTGGTGATGGAGCAGATTTTCCATGCCCGATCCGAAGTCGTAGAGCAAAAAATGCGCGATGTCTGGCGCAAAAGCCTGGAAATCGCCGGTGTCAGCTATGCGCTGTGCCGTCGCTACACCCAACTCAAACCTGATCAGGCGGCCCTCGGCGGGCTGGTGCATCAGATCGGCGTATTGCCGATCCTGACCTACGCCGAAGACCATTATGAATTACTGTCGGACTCGGTCAGCCTTAACCATGTGATTGACCAGATTCATCCGCTGATCGGCGACAAACTGCTCAGGGTCTGGGAATTTCCGGAAATGTTGGTGAAGTTGCCGGGTTTGTATCTGGATTTCAAACGCGAGTCCGAACGGATCGATTACGTCGATCTGGTTCAAGTTGCGAGCCTCTATTGCCATAAAGACACCGACCATCCCATCGCTCGCATCGATGCGTTCAGCGTGCCAGCCTTCAAGAAATTGGGGATCGATCCGCAGAACGAGTCGGTGTGCCGGAGCCTTGAAGAGTCGCGGTCGATGTTTTACTAGACGGGACTGCGGCGTTTCAATCGCTAGCAGGCTCGCTCCCACAGGGGACCTTCGGCGTTAATCGATCCCGTGTAGGAGCGAGCCTGCTCGCGATGGGGCCATAACCGGCGCCATCACTCTCCCGCAATAAAACTCACCCGCACCTTCAAACCCGTCGATTCGCCATCGTGCAGACTGATCTGCGCCAGGTGTGCGCGACAAATCTCACCAACAATCGCCAACCCCAGCCCCGAGCCGGCGACCTGCTGATTTCGCCGGTAAAAGCGCTCGAACACTCGATCCCGCTCATCAATGGGAATGCCTGGCCCGTCATCCTCGACCTCCAGCACAGCGGGTGCCGTGACCCGCAGAATCACATTTCCACCCGGCGGTGTATGCGCCAGCGCATTGTCCACCAGATTGCTCAGCAGTTCGTTCAACAGCGTCGGCTCCCCGCGTAACCACACCGGTTCGTCCGCCTCCAGCGCCAGGGCCACGCCGCGCGCATGAGCCAAGGGCGCCATCGCCATGCCCAGCTCTCGAGCCAACTGACTCAGGTCCAGCAATTGCGCCCCGCCCTCGGCGATCGCCCGAGCACCGTTTTCCACCCGTGCCAGCGAGAGCAATTGATTGGCCAGATGCGTCAGACGGTCAGTGCCTTGGGCCGCAGTTTCCAGGGTGTTGCGCCAGGTATCGGGTTCGTTCGAGCGCAGACCCAGCTCAAGTCGCGCTTTCAGAGCGGCCAACGGCGTGCGCAACTCATGGGCGGCATCGGCGATAAACTGCGCCTGTCGCTCGAATTGCCCACGCAGGCGCTCGGTAAAATGATTGAGGGCCCGCACCAGCGGCCATAACTCGTGTTGCACTTCCACCAGTGGCAGCGGGCGCAGATCGTCCGGTTGGCGCTCTTCCACCGCCGTGCGCAAGCGTTCCAGTGGACGCAACGCCGCACTGACCGCAAACCACACCATCAATAAAGCACCGATGGCCAACATGCCCAGGCGCAGCAACGTGTCAGCAGCCAGACTACGGGCCATCGCCACCCTCGCCTCGTCGGTTTCTGCCACACGGATTTCAGCCATGCCATTCATGTTCGGCTCGCTCACCGGCTTGAGCAAACTCACCACGCGCACGTTCTGCCCCTGATACTTGGCGTTGTAGAAACGCGCCAGTGCGGGATAGTCATCGGTGCGCGGGGTTCCCGGCGGCGGTGGCGGCAGGTTTTCGTAGCCGGAAATCAGCTTCTGATTGATGTCGTTGACCAGGTAAAAAATCCGCCCGGCGCTGTCGTAAGCGAAGGTATCGAGGGCCACGTAAGGCACGTCGGCACTGAGGCTGCCGTCGCGCTGGGACACACCGGCGGCAATGGTCCTTGCGGACGCCAGCAACGTGCGGTCATAGGCGGTGTCCGCCGCTTCGCGACCATTCCAGTACGCACTCAAACCACTGGCCAGCATTAACACCACCAACAACAGCGCCAGGTTCCACAACAACCGCCAGCGCAGGCTGCTGGGCTTATGCATCACGGCTTTCCAGCAAATAGCCGAGGCCGCGGAACGTCACGATGGCGACCGGCTGGCCGTCGAGTTTCTTGCGCAGGCGGTGGACGTAGATTTCGATCGCATCGGGACTGGCTTCTTCATCCAGACCAAACACCTGGGAGGCCAGTTGCTCTTTGCTCATCACACGACCAGGCCGGGCGATCAATGCTTCGAGCACGGCCTGCTCGCGCGAGGTCAGGGTCAGCAGTTCTTCGCCGAGGGTGAAGCGTCGCGTGTCCAAGTCGTACGCCAGCACGCCACAACGTTGTTGACGTTCGCCACCCAGCACGCTGCGTCGCAACAAGGCTTTGACCCGCGCTTCGAGTTCCGTCAGCTCAAACGGTTTGGCCAGGTAATCGTCGGCGCCCAGATTCAAGCCGTGCACCCGATCCTTGACGTCGCTGCGAGCGGTCAGCATCAGTACCGGCAGGTTCTTGCCCCTAGCCCGCAGGCGCGCCAGCACTTCGAAACCATCCATGCGCGGCAGGCCGACATCAAGGATCGCCATGGCGTATTCCTCGCTGCCCAAGGCCAGGTCGGCCGCCACACCGTCGTGCAGCACATCCACGGTCAGCCCGGTGCTCTTGAGCGCCTGGGCGACACTTTCGGCGAGCTGCAGATGGTCTTCGACGAGCAGAACACGCATGGATCTTTACCTCATTCAGGGATGTTCGACGCCATTCTTTGGCGCGGAGTTTACAGCCGCATCCGCTGCTGTGAAGCCGCAAAACGGTGAAAGTCCACTGAAAGGTTAGCGAAAGGTTGGGCCGTTAGAGTCAGCCCACGGAGGGTTTCGACTGCAGACCGTCCAATCGTAGTTTGAAAACGTGCCTGAAACGTAGCTCCCGAAAAACGCCTTGAAGCGTTTTCGCCAATAAGAACAATAAACCGAGGTACTGCACCATGCCGCGCATCGCGCTTGAGACCTGTCCGCCCCACCCTTCCTCTCGAATCCCATCGTTGACGCTTGCCAGCGCCATTGCCGGCTGCACGACGCGAAACCGCCGCATCTGAAACATCCCCAAAAACAAAAACTCCCGTGGAGACAACAATGAATCGATCACTGCGCCGTTTCGCCCTCGCCGCCAGCTGCATGCTGTTCGCCGGCCAACTGATGGCCGAGCCAAAACGTCCTGAATGTATCGCTCCGGCCTCGCCAGGCGGCGGTTTCGACCTCACTTGCAAACTGGCGCAAAGCGCGCTGGTGAACGAAAAGCTGCTGACCAAACCGATGCGCGTGACCTACATGCCCGGCGGTGTCGGCGCGGTGGCATACAACGCGGTGGTTGCACAGCGCCCGGCAGACGCCGGCACGCTGGTGGCGTGGTCCAGCGGTTCGCTGCTGAACCTGGCCCAGGGCAAGTTCGGTCGTTTCGATGAAACCAACGTGCGCTGGCTAGCCGCCGTCGGCACCAGCTATGGCGCCATCGCGGTGAAAAGCGATTCGCCCTACAAGAACCTGGACGATCTGGTTCAGGCGCTGAAGAAAGATCCGAGCAAAGTGGTGATCGGTTCCGGCGGCACCGTCGGCAGCCAGGACTGGATGCAAACCGCACTGATCGCCAAGGCCGCCGGGATCAATCCGCGTGACCTGCGTTACGTCGCCCTCGAAGGCGGCGGTGAAATCGCCACCGCCCTGCTCGGTGGTCACATCCAGGTCGGCAGCACCGACATCTCCGACTCCATGCCGCACATCCAGAGCGGCGACATGCGCCTGCTGGCCGTGTTCGCCGAAAAACGCCTGGACGAGCCGGAAATGAAAGACATTCCGACCGCCAAGGAACAAGGCTACGACATCGTCTGGCCAGTGGTTCGCGGCTTCTACCTCGGGCCAAAGGTCAGCGATGAAGACTACGCCTGGTGGAAAAACGCTTTTGACAAGCTGCTGGCGTCCGAAGACTTTGCCAAGCTGCGCGATCAGCGCGAGCTCTTCCCGTTCGCCATGACCGGCCCGGAGCTGGACACCTACGTGAAGAAGCAGGTCGCGGACTACAAAGTGCTGGCCAAAGAGTTCGGCCTGATTCAGTGATCGTCTCTGTCTAGCGGCTGCGGCCCCCTTCCTGCGGGGTCGTGGCACAGGAGTTCACCATGCTCTTACAACGCATTTTTGCTTCGGTGCTGTTATTGGCCTGTGTTGGCCTGGCGCTGATGGCATGGCCGTACCAGGCCGCTTTTTCCTACGAACCGGTGGGCCCTCGCGCGTTTCCGCTGTTGATGCTGGGCCTGATGGGGCTCGGCTTGCTGTACATGGTGTTTCGGCCAACGCCGATCATCCACAGCGACGACGACCCGAAGCTTGATCGTGAAACGCTGATCAAGATCGGCATCTGCGTGGTGCTGTTGCTGGTATTCGCCGGCACCTTCGAACCCCTTGGTTTCATCGTCGCCAGCATCCTGATCGGCGTTCCCATGGCTCGCCTGTACGGCGGCCGCTGGCTGCCGAGCGCAGTGATCATCAGCCTGATGGCCATCGGTCTTTACCTGCTGTTCGACAAGTTGATGGACGTGCCTCTGCCCTTGGGCGTACTCGACGTTCTGGAGAACTGATATGGATACTCTTGGCTATTTGGGTCAGGGCTTCGGCGTCGCGCTGACCCCGTACAACCTGGTGACCGCGCTCTGCGGCACCCTGATCGGCACCGTTGTCGGCCTGTTGCCGGGCCTGGGCCCGATCAATGGCGTGGCGTTGTTGATCCCGATCGCGTTCGCCCTGGGCTTGCCACCGGAGTCGGCATTGATCCTGTTGGCGGCGGTATACCTGGGCTGCGAATACGGCGGTCGTATCAGCTCGATCCTGCTGAACATCCCCGGCGAAGCTTCCACCGTCATGACCACCCTGGACGGTTACCCAATGGCCCGCAAAGGCCTGGCCGGCGTGGCTTTGTCGCTGTCGGCGTGGAGCTCGTTCATCGGTGCGTTCATCGCCACGTGCGGCATGGTGCTGTTCGCGCCGTTGCTGGCGAAATGGGCGATTGCCTTCGGCCCGGCGGAATATTTCGTGCTGATGGTATTTGCGATTGTCTGTCTCGGCGGCATGGCCGGGGACCGACCGTTGAAAACCTTTATCGCAGCGCTGATCGGTCTGTTCCTGTCGAGCGTGGGGATCGATGCCAACAGTGGCGTCTACCGTTTCACTGGCGACAACATCCATTTGACTGACGGCATTCAGTTCGTGGTGCTGGTTCTGGGCCTGTTCTCCATCAGCGAAATTCTCCTGCTGCTGGAAAAGACCCATCGCGGCCAGGAAGCGGTGAAAGCCACCGGGCGCATGATGTTCAACTTCAAGGAAGCTTCGGCGGTGTTCGTGGTGAACATCCGTTGCGGCTTGCTGGGCTTCATCATGGGCGTGCTGCCGGGTGCGGGCGCGACCCTCGCCAGCGCCGTGGCCTACATGACCGAGAAGCGTATCGCCGGCGCCAAGGGCACTTTCGGCCAAGGTGACATGCGCGGCCTCGCCGCCCCGGAAACCGCCATCGGCGGTGCAGCCTGCGGTGCACTGGTACCGATGCTGACCCTCGGCGTTCCTGGTTCGGGTACCACGGCGGTGATGATCGGCGCGCTGTCGCTGTACAACATCACCCCCGGCCCGCTGCTGTTCCAGCAACAACCCGACATCGTCTGGGGCCTGATCGCCTCGTTGTTCGTCGCCAACGTCATGCTGGTGATCCTCAACATCCCGATGATCCGCATTTTCACCCGCATCCTCGCCGTGCCGAACTGGGCGCTGGTGCCGGTGATCGCGATCATTACCGGGATCGGCGTCTACGCGGTGCACGCCACCACCTTCGACCTGTTCCTGATGATCGGTATCGGTATCTTCGGTTACATCCTGCGCAAGCTGGACTTCCCGTTGTCGCCGGTCCTGCTGGGTTTCATCCTCGGCGGCTTGATGGAACAGAACCTGCGTCGTGCCCTGTCGATCTCCAACGGTGCGCTGGAAATCCTTTGGTCGAGCCCGATCACGTTCGGTGTCTGGGTGCTGACGGCGATCATGCTGTTGATGCCGATTCTGCGGATCTGGCGCAAACGTTCGGTTGCTCGTCGCGCTATCGCCGATGTCTGATCGAACACCTTTCAACGCCTGGTGGGGTACGCCGCTGGTCGGCGCGCTGGGCGGTTACCTGGCCAGCCTCGTCGGCTGGCCGTTGCCATGGATGGTCGGCTCATTGCTGGCGATCATCCTGGTGCGTTGTCTGACACCCTGGCAATTGGCGGAAATCCCTGGCGGCCGCAAGTGCGGCCAGTGGATCGTCGGTATCGGCATCGGCCTGCATTTCACCCCGGTCGTAATGGAGCAGGTGCTGAGTCACTTCGGCCTGATCTTCTGCGGTGCGTTGATCACCAGCCTGTCCGCCGTGGTTGGGGTCTGGTTGATGCGGCGCACTGGTGAAGATCGCGCCACTGCCTTCTTTTCCAGCATGCCGGGTGGCTCCGGGGAGATGGTCAACCTCGGCGCGCGTAATGGCGCGGTGCTTAGCCGGGTTGCGGCAGGACAAAGTCTGCGGGTATTGGTCGTGGTGCTGTGTGTGCCGGCGGCGTTCAAGTATTTGTTGGGCTACGGTGCACCGGTCTTGCATCCCACCGAGGTCAACTGGTGGCTGCTGGCCCTGCTGTTCCCGGCTGGCGCGTTGGCGGCCTGGATCTGGGAACGTCTGCGCCAACCCAATCCCTGGCTGTTCGGGCCGTTGCTGGTAAGTGCGGCTGTGAGCATTGGCTGGGATTTGCACATCGGCTTGCCCAATGGTGGCAGCCAGATCGGCCAATGGCTGATCGGCAGCGGGTTGGGTTGCCACTTCAATCGGCAGTTTTTCCGGCGCGCACCTTCGTTCATGGGGCGGACATTGATTGGCACGGTGCTGACGATGTTGATCGCCACAGCGGCGGCACTGGGTTTGAGTGCGCTGACCCATCTGGATCTGCGTTCGCTGACCCTGGGCATGATGCCCGGCGGGATTGCGGAGATGAGCCTGACGGCAGAAACCCTGCAATTGTCCGTCCCGCTGGTAACGGCGATGCAGGTGATGCGGCTGTTGTTTGTGTTGTTCCTGGCGGAGCCATTGTTCAGGTATTGGAACCGCGAGCCCGATTCAGACTGATAGACCACGTCGCCGCCATCGCGAGCAGGCTCGCTCCCACAGGGTTCGCATGCTCCTTGTGGGAGCGAGCTTGCTCGCGATGCTTTTCAGACTGGAGGCAACCGCCACTCGATCGGCGTTTCGCCATTCTGCTCAAGAAACTTGTTGGTCCGGCTGAAATGCCCGCAACCGAGGAAGCCGCGATAGGCAGACAGCGGTGACGGATGCACCGACGTCAGCACCAGATGCTTGGTGGCATCGATGAGTTTCTGCTTGCTCTGGGCATGCGCGCCCCACAGCAAAAAAACCAGATGCGGCTGATGCTCGCTGACCACTTCGATAATCCGGTCGGTGAAGTGCTGCCAGCCCTTTCCGGCATGGGCATTGGCGTTGGCACGCTCCACGGTCATGGTGGTGTTGATCATCAGCACGCCCTGGTCAGCCCAGCTTTGCAGGCAACCATGGTTGGGAATGTCGATGTTCAGGTCGCGTTTCAACTCTTTATAGATGTTCACCAGCGAGGGCGGCGCCGGAACGCCCGGTTGCACCGAGAAGCACAATCCATGGGCCTGGCCCGGGCCGTGGTATGGGTCCTGGCCAAGAATGACGACTTTGACCTTGTCCAGCGGCGTCGAGTTGAGCGCATTGAAAATCATCGGCCCGGGTGGGTAGATTTCTTTGCCCGCCTCGCGCTCCTGCTGCAGGAAATTACGCAACTCTGCCATGTAAGGCTGGTCGAATTCGGCACGCAGCGCTTCCTTCCAGCTCGGTTCGAGTTTGATACGGTCGTCAGCAGTCATGGTTACATCCGGCAAAAACAATGGGGCGAACCCTAGGAAAGCTGACCATGCTTGTCAATTGATCTGACGCAGATCCGCCACTTTCCTGTACAGCGATCATACTGAACGCTTAATTTCCCTATCGAGGTCACGATGAATCTGCACTTCGAAGAACTCACCGGCACCGACGGCGCCCGCATCGGCATCGCCAGCCTGGATGCCGAAAAGTCCCTCAACGCGCTTTCCTTGCCGATGATCAACGCCCTGCGCGATCAAATGGACGCCTGGGCCAAAGATCCGCAAGTTGTCTGCGTCCTGCTACGCGGCAACGGCGCCAAGGCTTTCTGCGCGGGCGGCGAAGTACGCAGCCTGGTGGATGCCTGTCGCGCGCATCCGGGGGAAGTCCCGCCGTTGGCTGCGCAATTTTTTGCGGCGGAATATCGCCTGGACTTCAATCTGCACACCTATCCCAAGCCGCTGATCTGCTGGGGGCATGGCTATGTGCTGGGCGGCGGTATGGGGTTGCTGCAAGGCGCGAGCATCCGCATTGTCACGCCGAGCAGTCGCCTGGCGATGCCTGAGATCAGTATCGGCCTTTATCCGGATGTCGGCGCCAGTTGGTTTCTGTCACGACTGCCCGGCAAGCTCGGTTTGTTTCTGGGTTTGACCGGCGCTCATATGAATGGTCGTGATGCGATCGATCTGGACCTGGCCGACCGTTTCCTGCTCGATGAACAGCAACCAGAATTGATCGAAGGCTTGCTGCAACTGAACTGGCAGGAACAGATACCGATGCAGCTCAACAGTCTGCTCAAGGCCTTGCAACAGGAAGCCGTCGCACAAATGCCAGAAGCGCAATGGTTGCCGCGACGCCAGCAAATCGACGAACTGCTGGACGTTGCCGATGTGCGCTGCGCCTGGAAAGCCATCAGCCATCTGCGTGACAGCACGGACCTGCTGTTCAGCCGCGCCGCGAAAACCATGAGTGAAGGCGCGCCCCTGACCGCTCATCTGGTGTGGGAACAGATCGCCCGTGCCCGCCATATGTCGCTGGCGCAGGTTTTCCAGATGGAATACACGATCAGCCTCAACTGCTGCCGACATCCGGAGTTCAGCGAAGGGGTTCGAGCGCGATTGATCGACAAAGACCAGAAACCGCATTGGCACTGGCAGGACATCAATGTGCCTGAGGCGGTCGTGGAGGCGCACTTTCACAAGGTTTGGGAAGGTCGGCATCCGTTGGCGGACCTTTCCGAGTACTGAAGTTCGGGCACAAAAAAAAGCGGCGCATGATGCGCCGCTTTTCTAGAGGTTTTCGTCAAGAGTTACCAGCGACCACCTCGGTCACCTCGGTCACCTCGGTCACCATGATCGCCGCGACCCTCATGGTCGCCTCGTCCACCGTGATTGCGTCCACCCTCGCCACGGTAGTCGTTGTTCCAGCCGCCACGGTTACCGCCGTCCCAACCGTGATTCTGATGGGCCCGGTAGTCGCCTCGTTGCGACTGGTAATAGCGGGGGGCCGGTTGATAAACCCGAGGCTGGTAGTAATACCGTGGGGTTGGCTGGTAATACCGGGCCGGTGGCGCGTAGTAACGACGGGGCTGGGTGTAGTAGCCGTCGCCACCGGAATAATAGGCCGGCGCCGGTGAGGTGTAGACCTCGGAACTATAGTAGCTGGCTCCTCCATCGGAATAGGGTACGCACGCACCAAGAGACAATCCCAATACAGCCATCAGAAGAATTCGTTTGACCCGTTTTCGACAGAGCATGGCGGCCTCCTGGACCGCGAGTGAGCCGTACCAGCGACGCTGGTAGGCGACAGTCAATTATTCGGTGACTGTCGAAAGATCAGACATCGAATTCGAAATCTGGTGCGTTTCTGAAACACATTGAAACAAGTAGCCGATGAAAGGTTTTTCACCTATTCACAGGCTGATTAATGGTGACCACCGTGGTATCCACCGCCGTAATGACGTGGCCCGTACCCGCGCCAGTAGTAATAGCGATAGCCGCCGTAAAAGCGCGGGCCGTAGTAATAACGGGGGCCGTAATAGTAGTAATAGGGCGAATAGCCAGGGTAGTAATAGGGCCAGTAGCCGGGGTAGTAATAGGGCCAGTAGCCGGGGTAGTAATAAGGCGCGGAATACACATCGTAGCCGCCAGCGTCGTAATAGCAGCCGGCCAACCCCAGACCGAGAACCATACCCAACAACAGTCGACGAAACATCGCGGCCTCCTGAAAGACCCTCAACCGGAACTCGCCGGCTGATACCACTTTTGACTGGCGATGCCGGGCCGAGTGCCGAGCGGCGCAGACCTTCGGATCAGTGGCCTGCCCGGTCCATTGCGGTGCGTCCACGCACCATCACAAAGCACCCTCCCCGCCCTCTTGACCGCGCCAATCGCTTAGCCCCGCACGCTAGAGCGCTTTAGCCGACTTGGCACGGCTCTCGCTTTAGTAAACCCGTGCAGGAGTCATCACAGGTTCGCGGCACCACAATTTGCAATGGCTGACTAGGGTTCCGGCTCGCTTATGCGAGTGGCTGGTCCGAGAGTTGGCGACCTCCAGTTGAGGTTACACGGCGGGACAAAAGCCCGGGAGACAAGCCACCGTTCGCGGTGCCGCGTTGACTCCTGCCCGCCTTTGATCAACTGGAGAATCACCCATGCTCAAGCTTCGTTTACCCGCCCTGCTCGCCGCTGCTTTCGCAGCCATCGTGAGCGTCTCGTCCCAAGCCGCACAGAAAGACCACTTCAGCGTCTGCTGGACTATCTACGCCGGTTGGATGCCCTGGGAATACGCGGGCAGCCAAGGCATCGTCGATAAATGGGCGAAAAAGTACGGCATCAAAATCGATGTGGTGCAGCTCAACGATTACGTCGAATCCATCAACCAGTACACCGCCGGCCAGTTCGACGGCTGCACCATGACCAACATGGATGCACTGACCATTCCTGCCGCCGGCGGCGTCGACAGCACCGCGCTGATCGTCAGCGACTTCTCAAACGGCAACGACGGCATCGTGCTCAAGGGCGATGGCAAGAAAGTCACAGACCTCAAGGGCATGAACGTCAATCTGGTCGAACTGTCGGTTTCCCACTACTTGCTGGCTCGCGCGCTGGATTCGGTCGATCTCACCGAGAAAGACCTGAAAGTGGTCAACACCTCCGACGCCGACATCTCGGCCGCCTTCAACACCGATCAGGTGAAAGCCGTCACCACCTGGAACCCGATGCTCTCGGACATCAAGGCCAAGCCTGCGGTGACCGAAGTGTTCAACTCCAGCCAGATTCCCGGCGAGATCATGGACATGATGGTGGTCAACAGCGCCACCCTCAAAGACAACCCGGCCCTGGGCAAAGCGCTGACCGGCGCCTGGTTTGAAGTGGTCGAGTTGATGAACGAGAAAAACGCCGCCAGCAAAGCCGCCCTAGAACACATGGCCAAAGCGTCCGGCACCGACCTGGCCGGTTTCCAGGCGCAACTCGATACCACCAAGTTGTTCGCAACGCCCAAGGAAGCCCTGACGTTCTCCACCAGCAAGCAACTGCCGGAAACAATGCGCAAGGTCGCAGAGTTCTCCTTCCAGCACGGTTTGCTCGGTGAAGGCGCCAAGGACACCAGCGCGGTGGGCATGGCCTTCGCCAATGGCGTGACCAGCGGCGACAAGAGCAACCTCAAGCTGCGCTTCGACCCGACCTACGTGCAGATGGCGGCCGACGCCAAGCTGTAAACAGGAGGACTGGCCATGCGCCTGATCAATCGCCACCCGGATCGCCCGAGTCGCTTGCTGTTGGTGATCCTGCCGTTCGCCCTGGTGCTGTTCGCCTACTTTATGGGCTCGGCCGAGCGGCTGACGGACAACCCCAACGACAAACTGTTGCCAAGCGCCGTGCAAATGACCGACGCGGTCCAACGCCTGGCGTTCACCGCCGACACCCGCACCGGCGAATACGTACTGTGGCAGGACACCGCATCCAGCCTGCGGCGGCTGGCCATCGGCCTGGGTATCAGTGCGCTGGCCGGTCTGTGCCTGGGCATTGCCGCCGGCACCTTGCCGCTGTTTGGCGCACCGTTGTCGCCACTGCTGACGGTGCTGTCGATGGTGCCGCCGCTGGCGATCCTGCCGATTCTGTTCATCGTGTTCGGGCTGGGGGAATTGTCGAAAGTGATGCTGATCGTGATCGGTATCACCCCGTGCCTGGCGCGGGACCTGGAACAGCGCGCCCGGGAAATTCCGCTCGAGTTGCTGATCAAGGCGCAGACCCTCGGCGCCTCGACCTGGACGTTGATGCTGCGCGTGGTGCTGCCACAGCTGTTGCCTCGCCTGTTGATCTCGCTGCGGTTGATGCTGGGCTCGGCGTGGTTGTTCCTGATCGCCGCCGAAGCCATCGCCTCCACCGACGGCCTCGGCTACCGGATCTTCCTGGTGCGCCGCTACCTGGCAATGGACGTGATCTTGCCGTACGTGGTCTGGATCACCCTGCTCGCCTGGCTGATGGATTGGGGGCTCAAGCGCCTGACTCAACGTGCGTTCCCTTGGTACGAAGGAGCGCGGTCATGAGCTTCATCACAGTCAAAAACGTCTGGCAGCAATACGCCGATCAGGTGGTGCTTGAAGGGCTGAACCTGACCGTCAACGAGGGTGAATTCTGCACGTTGGTCGGCGCGTCGGGTTGCGGCAAGTCGACCTTCCTGCGGCTGTTGCTCGGCCAGGAACGCGCCAGTCGCGGTGAGATTCTACTGGACGGCCACGCCTTGGCCGGCGAGCCGGATTCGAGCCGTGGCGTGGTGTTCCAGCGCTACTCGGTGTTCCCGCATTTGACGGTGCTCGACAACGTCGCCCTCGGCCTAGAACTGCCGCGCTCGCCGCTGCTCGGGCGCTTGTTCGGCAGCGCCAAACGCGAAGCGCGGGAGCAGGCCTCGGTGCTGCTGCACAAAGTCGGCCTCGGCCATTCGCTGGATAAATACCCCGCGCAGCTCTCCGGCGGTATGCAGCAACGATTGGCCATCGCTCAGGCGCTGATCATGAAACCCCGGGTGTTGCTGCTCGACGAACCGTTTGGCGCCCTCGATCCGGGCATCCGCAAAGACATGCACGGCCTGCTGCTGGAGCTGTGGCGCGAGACGCAACTGACCGTGTTCATGGTCACCCACGACCTGTCCGAAGGTTTCAGCCTCGGCACGCGCTTGCTGGTGTTCGACAAGGTCCGCGTCGACCCGCACGCCCCCGGCGCCTATGGCGCGCGCATCACCTACGACATCCCTTTGAACAGCGACCGCCGCGTCAACCGCGCCGCCGTCGACGCCCTGCCGCAAGCCCTGGCAGGCACGCTTCGCATCGCTTAAGAGGCATTTTGAAATGACTGATTCGACTCAACTGTTCCCACCCTTTGCCGAAGAAATGCTCCCCGGCGGCGGCCATCGTTCCTTCGTGTTGAAGCGCGGCCAATTGCTGCGCCTGACCGACCTGCGCGGCGGCGCCAATGTCAGCCTGACATTGCTCAACGCCTGTGAGAAAACCGAACGCCTGAACCTGCCCGACAGCCTCAAATGCCAACACACCGCCAAACTCACTAGCGGCCATTGCCTGTACTCGGACATGGGCCGCGTACTGGCTGCCATCACCGCCGATACCTGCGGCTGGAGCGACAGCCTCGGCGGTGTGCTCTGCGCCGAAGAAGTCGCTGAAAAGTATGGCGCCGGCCGCTACCAGGAACTGCGCAATGGCTTCTTCCGCAACGGCACCGACAACCTGTTGGTGGAACTGGGCAAGTGGGGCCTGGGCCTGTCCGACCTGCTGATGACCCTCAACTTGTTCAGCCGCGTCAACGTCGATGAAGCCGGGCGTTTCCATTTCGTCGAAGGCAACTCCAAGGCCGGCGACTACATCGAGTTGTACGCGCCAATGGACACGCTGGTGGTGCTCACCGCGCTGCAACACCCGATGGACCCGTCGCCGGAGTACGCACCGAAACCATTGAAGCTGAGCTGGATGAACGCCGACGCCAGCGTCGCCGAACACTGCCGCACCTCGCGCCCGGAAAACGAGCGCGGCTTCATCAATACCGACCGTCTGTTCGCCTGAGGATCGCTGCCATGTCACTTGCCATCGCTACCACGCACAAGCATCCAGAAACGGCGGTCTACCGCGCCACCATCCCCGCCGGCGAACCCTGGCTCATGGAAGTCAAGGCTGGCCAGACGCTGCGCATCCTCGATCTGGAAGGCAACCAGGCCGTCGACACTTTGTTCTACAGCGTCGCCAACCCGAAGGAACGCTACGACGTGCAGCGGACCTTGCGCCGGCAGAACAGCGTCTATTTGAGCACCGGCAGCGTGCTGTATTCCAACCTCGGCAAACCGATGCTGACCATCGTCGCCGACACCTGCGGACGTCACGACACCCTCGGCGGTGCCTGCGCGCAGGAGAGCAACACCGTGCGTTACGCACTGGAAAAACGCTACATGCACAGCTGCCGCGACAACTACTTGCGTGCCTGTGTCCACGACGGACGACTGGGCAAGGGCGACATCGGACCGAACATCAATTTCTTCATGAACGTGCCGGTCACCGCTGACGGCGGGCTGACGTTTGAAGACGGCATTTCGGCGCAGGGCAAATACGTCGACCTGCGGGCCGAGATGGACGTGATCGTGCTGATCTCCAACTGCCCGCAGTTGAACAACCCGTGCAACGCCTACAACCCGACCCCTGCGGAGTTGTTGGTATGGAATTGAAACTCGTACGTTTGCGCCGCTGGTTATTTGCCCTGTGCCAGGCGCGTTCGGGCCAGTGCCTCAAGAAGTAAAACACCCTGAATCCAATGTGGGAGCGAGCTTGCTCGCGATAGCGTCAGCACATTCACTATCTATGTCGACTGACACACCGCTATCGCGAGCAAGCTCGCTCCCACAGGGGTTTGATGGTGTCTTCAAGAATGCTGATTTTTCCGTCGGGGACGACCCCGGCGCTCATCGAAAAACTGCGGGACGGCCCGCATCCCCTTCAGGGGTTATGCCATGTTCGAAAAAGTCCTGATTGCCAACCGTGGCGCCATCGCCTGCCGCATCCTGCGCACGCTGCGTGAATTGCAGGTCAAAGGCGTCGCCGTTTACTCCGAAGCCGATGCCGCCAGTTTGCACATCCTGCAAGCCGACGAAGCCCACAGCCTCGGTGAAGGCGCCGCCGCCGGCACCTACCTGGCGGTCGATAAAATTCTTGCCATCGCCACCTCTACCGGCGCCACCGCGATCCACCCCGGCTACGGCTTCCTCTCGGAAAACGCCGCGTTCGCCGAAGCCTGCGAAGCCGCTGGCGTCGCGTTTATTGGCCCGACCCCGGAGCAGCTGCGGGTGTTCGGCCTCAAGCACACCGCCCGCGCCCTGGCCAAACAACACGGCGTGCCGATGCTCGAAGGCACCGAGCTGCTCGACAGCCTCGACGCGGCCTTGATCGCCGGTGAACAGGTCGGCTACCCGGTGATGCTCAAGAGCACCGCCGGCGGTGGCGGCATCGGCATGCGCGTGTGCCGCAGCGCGGCCGAGCTGAGCGAATCCTTTGAGGCGGTGAAGCGCCTCGGCCAGAACAATTTCAGCGACGCCGGTGTGTTCATCGAGAAATACATCCAGCGCGCCCGGCACCTGGAAGTCCAGGTGTTCGGCGACGGTCGCGGCGAAGTAATTGCCCTCGGCGTGCGCGATTGTTCGGTGCAACGGCGCAACCAGAAAGTCCTCGAAGAAACCCCGGCGCCGAACCTGCCAGAGGGGATGGCCGATGAGTTGTGTGCGGCGGCGATCAAGCTGGCAAAAGCAGTCAACTACCGCAGCGCCGGCACCGTGGAATTTGTCTTCGACAGCGAAGACCAGCGCTTCTATTTCCTGGAAGTGAACACCCGCCTGCAAGTGGAACACGGCGTCACCGAGCAAGTGTGGAACGTCGACCTGGTGCGCTGGATGGTGCAACTGGCGGCGGAGGACTTACCGCCATTGAGCGAGTTGAGCCGGGGCTTGAAGGCCGACGGTCATGCGATTCAGGCACGGCTCTACGCCGAAGACCCGGGCCGCGATTTTCAGCCGAGCCCGGGATTGCTGACCGCTGTGAATTTCCCGGCCGCCGATGGCAAACAGCTGCGCATCGACACGTGGGTCGAGGCCGGTTGCGAGATTCCACCGTACTTCGATCCGATGATCGCCAAGGTCATCAGCTGGGCGCCGACCCGTGAAGAAGCCCGCGCCGATTTGCATCAGGCGTTGGGTGACAGCCAGCTCTATGGCGTGGAAACCAATCGCGATTACCTGCGGCAGATTCTGCGGGATGTGCCGTTCGCCAGCGGTCAGCCGTGGACCCGTTGCCTCGAAGGCCTGGTGTATCAGGCCAACACCTTTGAGGTGCTTAGCGCCGGCACCCAGACCAGCGTCCAGGACTATCCCGGCCGTCTCGGCTACTGGGCCGTGGGCGTGCCGCCGTCAGGGCCGATGGACAGTCGCGCGCTGCGTCTGGGCAACCTTTTGTTGGGCAACGACGAAGGCGCCGCCGCGCTCGAAATCACCATGAGCGGGCCGCTGCTGCGCTTCAATTGCGATGCGGTGGTGGCGGTGACCGGAGCGGTGATTCCACTGACGTTGAACGGTGAAGCTGTCGAGATGAACACGGCGCTGCTGATTCCGGCCGGTGCCACGTTAAGCCTCGGCACGATTGCCGGTGCCGGCGCACGCAGCTACTTGTGCCTGCGCGGCGGCCTGCAAGTGCCGGATTATCTGGGGAGCAAAAGCACGTTCACGCTGGGACAGTTTGGCGGGCACGGCGGTCGTGCGCTGCGCGCGGGTGACGTGTTGCACGTGCCTGCGTTGATCGACCGAGGTGTCGGTCAGCAACTGCAACACGTCACCGAATTACCTGCCGTGCGGCAGATCCGGGTGATCTACGGTCCGCATGGCGCGCCGGAATACTTCACCGAAAACTACATCGGCACGTTTTTCGCGACCCAGTGGGAAGTGCATTTCAATTCCAGCCGTACCGGTGTGCGCTTGATCGGGCCAAAACCTGAATGGGTGCGTGCCGACGGTGGCGAAGCCGGGCTGCATCCGTCGAACATCCATGACAATCCGTATGCCATTGGCGCCGTGGACTTCACCGGGGACATGCCCGTGATCCTGGGGCCGGATGGCCCGAGCCTCGGCGGGTTTGTGTGCCCGGTGACGGTGATCGAGGCGGACCTTTGGCAGCTGGGTCAACTCAAGGCTGGGGACAAAGTGCAATTTCTCCCGGTCGATCTAAAGACCGCCCGCAACCTCGCCTTGAAATGGAATACCCCTTGTGGGAGCTGGCCTGCCAGCGATGGGGACCGACCAGACACCGCATCAGCTTCATCGCTGGCAGGCCAGCTCCCACAGGGGATTGTGTCGCCTGTGGTGTTGGATTTGGGTCAGGGGGATACGCGGCTGGTTGCCAGGTTGTCGGGTGATACTCACCTGCTGTTGGAAATTGGCGCACCAGAACTGGACCTGGTCCTGCGCTTCCGCGCCCACGCCCTGATGCAAGCGCTGGAAAGCAAACACCTGCACGGCGTCATCGACCTCACGCCCGGCATTCGCTCGCTGCAAGTGCACTACCAACCCGAGCAACTGCCGCTGGCCGATCTGCTCGGCATCGTCGCCGGAGAATGGGACGCCGTGTGCGCCGCCAAAGACCTGCAAGTGCCGTCGCGCATCGTGCATTTGCCGCTGTCCTGGGATGATCCGGCCTGTCAGTTAGCCATCGAAAAATACATGACCACCGTGCGCAAGGACGCACCGTGGTGCCCGAGCAACCTGGAATTCATCCGCCGCATCAACGACCTGCCGAACCTCGACGAAGTGCAGCGCACGGTGTTCGACGCCAGCTATCTGGTGATGGGCCTGGGCGACGTTTACCTCGGCGCGCCGGTCGCCACCCCACTCGATCCACGCCATCGGCTGGTCACCACCAAGTACAACCCGGCTCGCACCTGGACCGCCGAAAACTCGGTGGGCATCGGCGGCGCCTACATGTGCGTCTACGGCATGGAAGGCCCCGGTGGTTATCAGTTCGTCGGTCGCACGTTGCAGATGTGGAACCGCTACCGCGAAGTCGCGGCGTTCGATGGCAAACCGTGGCTGCTACGCTTTTTTGACCAGATCCGTTTCTACCCGGTCAGTGCCGATGAGCTGCTGCGCATCCGTCGCGATTTCCCCCTTGGGCGCTTCGATCTGAACATCGAGCACAGCCAGTTGAACCTGGCGGACTACCAGGCCTTCCTGGCGAAAGAAGCCGAGACCATCGCCACCTTCCGCGATCAGCAACAAGGCGCGTTCAACGCCGAACGCGAACGCTGGATCGCCAGCGGCCAGGCGCATTTCGACAGTGAAGAACTGATCGCGCAAGTGACCGAAGACGCGCCGCTGGCCAGCGGTGAAATGAGCGTCGACAGCCACATCGCCGGCAATCTCTGGCAGGTGCAGGTAGAGAACGGCAGCCGCGTGGAAGCCGGCGATGTGCTGGTGATTCTGGAGTCGATGAAGATGGAAATTCCGCTGCTCGCGCCCCTCGCCGGCGTAGTGCGCGAGATTCGTGTGCAACCGGGTTCGGCGGTGCGTGCCGGACAGCGCGTCGTGGTGCTGGAACTCGACTGAAGCCATTTTAAAAAGGATCAAGCCATGAACATCAATCTGCAACTGGACGCCCTGCGCAGCGCTTACCGCGAAGGCAGCACCACGCCTCGGCAACTGCTGCTGAGCCTGCGAGACAAAGCCGCGGCGCTGAACCCGGACTATCACCTGTTCATCCACTTGCTCAGTGTTGAAGAACTGGAACCGTACCTCGCGGCCCTCGACGGCCGCGAACTCGACAGTCTGCCGCTGTACGGCGTGCCGTTCGCGATCAAGGACAACATCGACCTGGCGGGCATTCCCACCACCGCAGCGTGCCCTGAATTTACTTACGTGCCAGAACGCTCAGCGACCATCGTCGAGCAACTGCTGGCACTGGGCGCGATCCCTTTGGGCAAGACCAATCTTGACCAGTTCGCCACCGGGCTGAACGGCAGCCGCTCGCCGTATGGCGCGTGCCGCAACAGTGTGTTGCCGGAGTATCCGTCGGGCGGTTCGAGTGCCGGCTCGTCGCTGGCGGTCGCGCTGGGCGTGGCGAGTTTTTCGCTGGGCACGGACACGGCAGGGTCCGGGCGAGTCCCGGCGGCGCTGAACAATCTGGTCGGCCTTAAAGCGACCAAAGGGTTGATCTCAACGGCGGGCGTGGTGCCGGCCTGTCGCACCCTCGATTGCGTGACGACGTTTACCGCGACGGCGCGGGAAGCCAGCCAGTTGCTCGCGCTCACCGCGCACCTCGATCCGCGTGATGAATACAGCCGCCGCAATCCGCTGTGGAATGACGGCTCGGCGTTCGGCGCACCGCCCCCCTTCCGCTTCGGCGTGCCCCGTGCGCAGGACCTGGAATTTTTCGGCTGCCCTGAAGGGCCACTGCTGTTCGGTGATGCCATCGATCAGCTCAAGGCGTTGGGCGGTGACGCGGTGGAGCTCGATCTGTCGCCGTTCCTTGAGGCTGCGCGCCTGCTCTATGAAGGTCCATGGGTGGCCGAGCGTTACAGCGTGGCTGGCGAGTTGATGGAGCAAAATCCACAAGCTGTGTTGCCCGTGATCCGCGCCGTGCTGGCCAAGGCACCGGCGGTGACGGGCGTGCAGACCTTCCGCGCCCAGTATCGGCTGCAAGCCTTGAAAGCCCTGTGCGACAAGGCCCTGGAAGGACTCGATTGCGTCGTCACGCCGACCATCGGCCGCCCGGTTACGCTGGCGGAACTGGACGCCGAACCGGTTCTGCGCAATTCGGAACTGGGTTACTACACCAACTTCATGAACCTGCTCGATTACGCCGCCATTGCGGTGCCGAGCGGCTTCATGGGCAATGGCTTGCCGTGGGGCGTGACGCTGTTTGGCCGGGCGTTCACCGATCAGTATCTGTTGAGCGTGGCAGATGCGTTCCAGCGGGGTTCGGCCGAGCCTGCACCGACGACGGTCGCCCGCAATGACCGCGCACGTCTGGTGGTGTGCGGCGCGCATCTGGACGGGCTGGCGTTGAACTGGCAACTGAAGCGGCGCGGGGCTCGGTTGATCGAGACCACGTTCAGCTCACCGGACTATCAACTGTATGCATTGGCCGGTGGGCCGCCGTTTCGTCCGGGGATGGTTCGGGTGAAAGAGGGCGGCGTGGCCATTGCGGTGGAAGTTTGGGAGTTGCCGAGCAGTGAACTGGGCTCGTTCCTGACCGGGATTCCGGCGCCACTGGGATTGGGCAAGGTACAACTGGCGGATAGGCGCTGGGAGAGCGGGTTTATCTGTGAGGCGTATGGGTTGGAGGGGGCCGCCAATATCAGTCATCTCGGCGGATGGCGTGCGTATCTGCGATCCCTTTCATAGCGCGAAAGAACGACCAGACACCTGTGGGAGCGAGCTTGCTCGCGATAGCGGATTGTCAGGCAACATTTATTTTGCCTGTAAGACCGCCATCGCGAGCAAGCTCGCTCCCACAGGGTACGGGTGCCTCTTGCATGGCGTGCGTGGACAATCATTCGCGCTGAACATGGAGCAGTTATTTTCCGGCAGTGCCATTAGAATGCCAGCCACCGGGTCACTGCCAACGGAATCGTCATGCCGCTTCGCTCGCCGCTGTACTCACAACGCTCGTTGGTCCTCACGCTCATCGCGTTGCTGGGCGCAGGTTTCCTGGCCACGTCCTTCCTGAGCTACTACGCCTCGCGAGCGTCGATCCGCGACAGCATCGTCAACACCGAACTGCCGCTGACGTCCGACACGGTCTACTCGGAAATCCAGAAAGACCTCGTCAGACCGATCCTGATTTCCTCGATGATGTCCCGCGACACCTTCATGCGTGACTGGGTGGTAAACGGCGAGCAAGACCCCGATAAAATGACCCGTTATCTCAACGAGGTCATGACGCACTACGGCGCCTACACCGCCTTTTTCGTTTCCAACACCAGCCTCACTTACTACCACGCCAAAGGCGTACTCAAGCAGGTCAAATCCACTGAACCCCGCGACGCGTGGTATTTCCGCGTACGCGACATGGCCGATCCCTATGAGATCAATGTCGACCCGGACCTCGCCAACAAGGACAACCTGACCTTCTTCATCAACTACAAGGTCTACGACTACAACAACCGTTTCATTGGCGCGGCGGGCGTCGGCCTGACAGTCGATGCGGTCATCAAGCTGATCGACAAATACCAGCAGCGTTACCAGCGCAGTGTGTACTTCGTCGACAACTTCGGACGCCTGGTGCTCACCGGCGCCGGGGGCGGCCCACAAGGCGCGCATATCGGCCAGAAACTCGACGAACTGGACAGCATGAAGGGGCTGGTCAGTCAGCTACCCAAACCCCACAGCGGCAGCTATGAATACTCCGTCCACGGCCAGGGCCATTTCCTCAATGTGCGGTTCATTCCGGAGTTGAACTGGTACCTGTTTGTCGATAAACGCGAAGACGGCGCGCTCGACGAAATCCGTCAGTCTCTCTACCTCAACCTGCTGATCTGCCTGCTCGTCACGCTGATCGTGCTGGCCCTGCTCAACCGGGTGATCAAGCGCTACCAGGGCAAGATCCAGGCGCAAGCGACACTCGACAGCCTGACTGAATTGCCGAACCGGCGCGGCTTCGACCTTCTGGCCGCGCAAGCCATGCACGAAGCCCAACGCGAGCCCAAGCCGCTGACCGCGTTATTGCTGGATCTGGATCACTTCAAGACCTTGAACGACACCTACGGTCACCTGGCCGGCGATCAGGTGCTGATCGGCTTCGCCCGGGACCTGGAGAGTTGCCTGCGCCACTCCGACATTGTCTGCCGCTGGGGTGGCGAAGAGTTCATCGTGCTGCTCAAGGACACCGACGGTGAGACGGGTCTGATGATCGCCGAGAAAATTCGCCAGCACGTCGAACAGCAGCGTTATGCCTACGACGCAAAGGAACTGCAGCTGACAGTCAGCATCGGCCTCACCACCTTGCAAGTCGATGAAACCTTGCACACCCTGCTCTCTCGGGCCGATCATGCGATGTACCGGGCCAAGCAAGCCGGCCGCAACCGAACGTGCGTGGAAATGCCTCACTCCAGTTATGAATACAGTCCTACATGAATAATCCTGACCTGTGCCCGGCCTGCGGCGCCTCCAACGCCTGCACCCTGGCTGACCCGCGAACCGTCGATCAAACGTGCTGGTGCTTTGGCGTCAGCATCGACCCGGCAGTGCTTGAAGCGCTGCCAGTCGAACTGCGCAATAAATCCTGCCTGTGCCCACGCTGTGCCGAGGTCGAGGCGCAGTTGTAAGCAGCCGCTCGGCTGATCACGTAAGATACGCGCCCTTTTACCACTGATCCTTCGTCATGCGCGTTGACCGTTTTCTCAGCAATCTGCCGCGTTTCAACCGTCAACAGGTTCGCCTGTTGCTGGTGGAAAAGCGCGTGCGGATCGACGGAAAAGTCGTCAGCGACCCGCACGCTCAGGTGCTGGAGTTCAGCCGCGTCGAGGTCGATGGGGATGTGCTGCAAGTCGGCAAGCCCGCACGCTATTTCATGCTGCACAAACCACCCGGCTGCGTCAGCGCCACCCGCGACCCGCAACACCCGACGGTCCTCGACCTGATCCAGGAGCCGGACAAGGAAGACCTGCACATCGCCGGTCGCCTGGATTTCAACACCACCGGGCTGATGCTGATCACCAATGACGGCAGCTGGTCGCGACGCCTGACCCAGCCGCAGACCAAACTGCCCAAGGTTTATTACGTCGAGACCGAGCAAGCGATCGGCCCGGAATATGCGTTGAAATTCGCTGAGGGGCTGTACTTCGCCTTCGAGGATCTGACCACGCAACCGGCCGGGCTGGACGTGCTCGGCCCCACGTCCGCTCGACTGAGCATCGTCGAAGGTCGTTACCACCAGGTGAAGCGGATGTTCGGCCACTTCGACAACAAAGTGCTGCGCCTGCACCGTGAAAGCATGGGCCCGCTGGTGCTCGATAACGCGCTAAAACCGGGCGAGTACCGCGCCTTGCGCACCGAAGAGATCCAATTGATCTAAGCAGCCTACCGCTCAGCAGAAGTTGTCGAACAATTTACGAAAGGCACTTGCGTGATGCCGTCTCCCCTGCTTGAATCAGGTCGTCAGCCGAAATGTGACTGACGAGTCACAACATACTTCTAAGAAACTTTTTGCCGGTTAGAGAACCCTCAGGTTCCGCCTCAGACCGGCAGACTGCCCGCCAATAATAATACCCGTCGACCTGCAGTACGGATCGACATGGGCCTCCAAATTCCAGGCGTATGCCTACCTGTCACAAAGCTCGTGCAATCTCATTTGCGCGCATACCCGCTTGCCAGGAGTCTTATGACATGAGGCCAGAAATCGCTGTGCTGGATATACAGGGTCAGTATCGGGTTTACACGGAGTTCTATCGCGCAGACGCCGCAGAGAAGACCATTATCTTGGTCAACGGCTCGATGGCCACGACTGCGTCGTTTGCACAAACCGTGAAAAACCTTCACCCGCAGTTCAATGTGGTCTGCTACGACCAGCCCTACGCGGGCAAGTCAAAAGCCCACAACCTGCATGAAAAATTGCTGACCAAGGAAGTCGAAGGGCAGATCCTTCTGGAGCTGATCGACCACTTCGCCGCCGAACACGTGCTGTCGTTTTCCTGGGGCGGCGCCGCGACCCTGGTCGCCCTCGCCCACCAGCCACGACGCATCGAAAAAGCCGTGATCAGCTCGTTCTCTCCGGAGATCAACGCGCACATGCTCGACTACCTCGAGCGTGGCATCGACTACCTCGGCAGCCGGGACGGCGACCGGGTCGGCAACCTGGTGAACAGCACCATCGGCAAACACCTGCCGACGCTGTTCAAGCGTTTCAACTATCGCCACGTCAGCAGCCTGGCCGAACATGAATACGGGCAGATGCACTTCCACATCAGCGACCTGTTGCAAAGCGATCGCCAGTGCTTTCTCAAGGCTGCCGAGAAAATCAACGTGCCCGTGCTGTTCATGAACGGCGAATGGGACGAATACACCGCCGCCGATGGCGCCCGGTTATTCGCCAACCACGTGCAACACGCCACCTTCAGCACCTTGCAGGCCACCGGGCACTTTCTCGACATGGAACACAAAGCCGCTTGCCGAGACAGCCGCGAAGCATTGCTGGGCTTCCTGAAACCGGCGCAGCACGCCAGCCGACCGCGTTACCACTACGTCCAGGACCAACATGCATTGGCCATCTGAAACAGCGTCATCGCGAGCAAGCTTCGCCCCACAGTGTTGAACGCATTCCTGTAGGCACGAGGCTTGCCCGCGATAGACCGTTTCACCTGCACCCAACGCATCGCGCGCAAAGAAAAACTTCATTTCCACGCGCACATCTGGTACAAAGTCAGCCGCTCTGAGCGGGTGTCGTATAATGGCATTACTCCAGCTTCCCAAGCTGATAACGAGGGTTCGATTCCCTTCACCCGCTCCAATCGAATTTAGGTCTCGCGTTGTTTTTTGACGGGGGATGCAGGTAAAGAAAAAACCGGCCTTGATGGCCGGTTTTTTTATGTCTGGGGTTTGGTGGGATTGGGCTCCTAGGTAATGCCGTCATTCTATTGATAGATAAACCATCCCCATTTTGTCCGTCCCTCACCTATTTCCCGCTGTTCGATGGTTGAATCCTCCTTGGCAATGGCAACTATCCTAGAATCTGTTAGCGTTTTTCTTCTAAATCACCGTTTCAGTATCAAATTTCAACCAGCATTAGCATTTTGACGCCTACGAAAATTATCGTTTTCGCATAAGATCGACGTTCTGGTAGCGTTTTTCTCGTCCCAATAAAGGATTTCGTCAATGCAAGTCGGTTTCAAAACCCTCGCGACCCGCTACGACATTGCATTGGCACAACCTCTACGGGTCGAGTCGATGATTGGCACTGTTCGTGTCAGCCGTGAAAGTGGCGCGAACGTGGAGAACCGGTATCCACCAAGGTACCGGCCCGCAGACGATTTCTCAGGACATTTCGAATTCGGCCTCAAGCATGAAGAAATTCATCTTGAGTTCTTCGCTCGTCTGTTTGCGGCGACAGGCCCGCAGCCTGTCGAAGACTGGTGTCGACGGGAGCCTTTCGGCCAATACGCCCGTCGCACAGGGTTCCTCTACGAATGGCTGACAGGGGAACGTCTGGATGTGCCTGACGTGACCAATGGCGCCTATGTCGATGCACTTTCGCCCGAAAAATACCTGACTCGTTGCGAGTCACTGCGAACGCGACGCTGGCGAATCAATAACAACCTGCCGGGGACGGCTGAGTTCTGCCCTTTGGTTCGTCGTACTCCGTCAGTGCAGGAAGCTTTACAGTTCGATTTACGCGCAGCTTTGGATGAGTTGGATCAGGCCTTCGGTGCCGACATCCTGATGCGTACGGCGAGTTGGCTGACATTCAAGGAATCGCGCGCAAGTTTTCTCATCGAAAAGGAAGCCGATCAGACCGATCGCATACAGCGGTTCGCTCATGTTATTGCCCAACACTGCGGGCATATCGAAAACCCGTTGAGCAACGCCAGCCTGCACGCTCTGCAAGCCGACATTCTGGGGCGTGACGCCATCGGACTGGGTCTACGTCGCTCTCCCGTGTTTGTGGGCCAAGCCACAATGCGCGAGGACATCGTGCATTACATTGCCCCCCACTCCGCAGATCTTGCGCAACTATTGGCAGGGCTCAACGAGTTTGAGGTCGCAACGCGTGGCGCGGAGTCACTGGCACGAGCCGCTGTGTTGGCATTTGGCTTCGTGTACATCCATCCCATGCGCGATGGCAACGGCCGAATTCATCGCTTCCTGATCAACGACACTTTGATTCGGGATAAAGCAGTGCCCGACGGCGTGATCCTGCCAGTGTCAGCCACCATCACCAGTTCGATCGACTTCCGGGCTGGCTACGATCGAACGCTCGAAGTCTTCTCACGACCGTTCATGCGACGTTACGCGACGGCCTACCGCTTCGGCGAACTCGTGACCTACGAAGACGGCACTCTCAGTAACTTCACCTTCGATGAATACGAGGACGCGTGCTTTGCCTGGCGGTATCCCGACCTGACCGAGCACGTCCTGTACACCGCCCGCGTCGTCAAGCACACGATCCAAAAGGAAATGGCAGATGAGGCCAAAGTACTGGTGATCTTTCAACGAGCTCAGGAGCAACTGAAAGAGGTGCTGGAGATGCCAGACCAGGACGCGAACCGCATCATCCGCTCCCTCAAGGAGAATGGCTGGACGGTGTCCGGCAAGTTGAAGAAAGGGTATCCGCAGCTTGAGGATGAAGGCATGGCGGAACGTGTCGTGGAGGCGGTGCGTTCTGCGTTTGAGGATCGGGAGATGGGGGCCGGCGGGGAGTGATTTTCGGCGGATTAGATAAGGCCTTGGGGTGGGTCAGAGAAATGGCGTTTATGACTCTTTTTTTGCCGAGGACATGAGTCGAATCCTGATCGAGGTAGCTATTCGTTGATAAATATATCCGTCACCGTTTTTCCGTTGAAAATCCACCGAAACCCACGTTTCAAAGTTTTCGCCCAATGAAACAAAGCATTTGAGCGTTCCCCCTTCTCTGACCGCATCCTGCGCCGCTGCGCAACCACGCTGTATTTCCTTTCAAAACTTTGCACTCTGTGAAATTTCCGATCGACTGCAGAACACCACGCCCCGCCTGAACTGCAGCTTCGTTTGCACTACATTGGGACTCGCACAAAAAAAAGACACAAAGCCCATCGCCGGAAGGGGGATACGTGCTTTTTCCGATGTTTTTTTGTGCACTGGGGAATTTTTCAGAGTCAGGCGTTCCAACACTTGGACACGAGCTATTTACATAGTCGAGTTTGGGAAAGGTCTGATTGTTTTCTGTTTATGAACGTGGGCAAGGTACTGCCTGTATGAAATCTGATATGGAAGTCAAAAATGAGTGGGAAGCCTGCTGCACGCAAGTCCGATACCGTGAGTTGTCCCCGCTGTGGCGGAACAGCCATCGATTCCGGATCACCAAATGTATTTTTCGATGGTTTACTCGCTGCACGGGTAACTGACTGCACCACCTGCGGCAGTATCTTGACCATGGCCGCCATGTCCTCGGTACAGATCAATGGCCAGGCCGCGCTGGTCACCGGCTCGCAAGGAACACATGGCGACACCATTACGGGCGGGTCATCGAGCATCATCATCGGCAACAGCTTCACTCCTGCGCCTGTTTCGCCGGTTGCTCCGATGTCTGCGCATCTGGTTGAGCCTTCCAACTACCAATCTCCGGTCACTGCATCTGCTCCTAGCTCATCGCCGATCGTATCTGCTGATGACTCGGTTTTAGAGGAGGAAGAAGAGGAAGAAGAGCTCGATAAAGAGAAACCGGTGGGTATCACCTTACGCATTGGCGTGTTCTTCGATGGCACATTAAACAATGCGAATAACAGCATGATGGGGCAGTTGTGTGGCGCAACCCACGCCATCAAGTCTGAGGATCTGGACGCCAGTTGCAGACCGTATATGGCTGATCCGGAAAGCAGCTACGCGAACGACACGTCGAACATAAAAAAACTCAGCGAGTTGTATTTTTCCTCCCGCGAAGTTTTGGATGAGGGGAAATTACATCTGAAATTTGAAACGGTGTATGTGGATGGGATAGGCACATCGTCCGGTCAACCCGATAGTATGCTTGGAGCCTCGATGGGGCGCGGCGAAATGGGCGTCACTGGGAAAGTAGATGAGGCATTTAAAAAAATCGGGCGAGCTATCTATGACTTTTCTCAAACCTACCCCGATTCAAAGATCATTCATTTAACGTTCGATACATTTGGCTTCAGCCGAGGTGCAGCGGCTGCGCGACATTTCTCCAATGAAGTCGCGCTGGGGCAGAGTGGTCCGCTGGGCAACATCTCCAAAATATTTCGCGGGGCTTTCCACCAAGCCTATAGCGTCGAATATCAGCACGATGTCCAAATGGGTTTTATCGGTTTGTTTGATACCGTGCCATCAGTAGGCGGCTTGGCCAACCTCGGCTATATACGCAGCCAAACACAACCAGGCCTCAAGCTGTACCTACCTCGCCGCTTGTTTCCGAATGTCGTCCAATTGGCTGCCCGTGATGAAATCCGCGCAAACTTCGCCTTGAACCGAGTAAAACCCGATCATTTGGAAATCACATTACCTGGTGTGCACTCGGACCTTGGCGGCGGCTACTTTCCTCAATCCGAGGAGAACCTGCTAATCAGTCCCATGCAGGTGCTGGTTGTCACCGGTACGACAGACGTGAAGTACACCTCGATCTACCGCGACGCGCAACGGGTGAAGGCCCAGTGGGAAGCTAAAGGTTGGCCGTCGGAAATGCTGGAGATCGTGACACCTTACGTTCGGGGTTTACCTCCGTCTCAGCAAAATAGCTTTAACCCTGACAAGCTGGTCTATGCGGCATTACAGCTCAAACGACCTGTACGAGGTGAGTTGTCGCGGGTTTACCTACGGGTCATGTACGCGCTAGCCAAAGAACGGGGTGTGAGGTTTAAGCAGCTAGATGAACAGTACCCGTCCTACACCATCCCGGCGGAGCTACAGGCTCTAAGTGAGCGTTTTGTCGCCGGCGATTACAGTACAACGCCCGCCGAAGAGCAACTGCTCAGGTTGAAGTACATTCACACTTCGGCCAGCTGGAACCCACCGACAATCCTGCAAGGTTCGACACCTCGAACTAGCGCAGAGTTACTCTACTTTAATGCCCCCACAACAGATGGGATCCGCGTACAACATCCCCACGTACCTGACTAGGAGTCACGAATATGCGAACACTATGGATCTTGTTGGGGGTTCTACTGGTGAGCGGCTGCCAAGCCTCAGGCCAGTCCAGGGGACGCTCAGACCCCGATGCCGGGCCGTGGGCGTTGGGTTTTGTCACGCCTTATGCCATGGACGCCTGGGTTGAGGAGGCAGCCACAATTGACACCCGTGGGACTCTTTACCGCCAAATCGGCAGTGGCGTGGCATCTGGCGGGCGGAAAAACGGCCTGCCAGGAGCCAACGGTTGGCTGGTAACCGGTGGCGGAACCGAAAGGGATGTAAGGGACGCCAAGCTTCCGGTTCGCATCTATGTTCGCTGGCAGTCACTGGCCGAGCCGCAAACGTATCAGGGTTGGTTTGAAATTCCGGAAGATGCGAGGCAGGTCATGCGTAATGCGTTGACCAAGGAGTGCACAAGCGTTCCTGAAGCGGCTTTTTTAGACCCGCTCGCGTCTGTACAGATAGGAATTGCCCCGGGCGGCGTGGTGCAAGTGTGGGCATTGGACGAGTGCCGACGAGCAATCAAGGTTGCACACTACCAAGCCGAGATTGAAACCAAGGGGCCTGGTTTAGGACTCTCCCATGGAAGCTATTTCCCTTTGGAAGAGGACTCTAAACGCTATATCGAAAAGTACGGTATCCCCTACGGAAGCTGGTGAATCACCGGATGTTCAGCCCGCCCATTAGCAGGCTTTTTTCTATCCAATGTTTTTACATCAGACCGTAGGCTCAATGCAGATCAACTGAAGCGGCCCCAATATCAAAGTTGTTCAGCGCTCGGTCGTATGCTCGGAGAAAGGCGTAGCCACCCACCAGTGCCGCTGTGGCCAGCGCCGATCCTTGCCCACCCAAAATATTCCGTCCGCTTTCGCGCCATATTGGCTTTTTATTAGCGTTTTCATTGCTCTGTTAAGGAATTCGTCAATGCCAAGTCGGTTTCAAGGCCCTCGCCGGTCACTACGAGATCGCACTTGCACATTGCCGGTGGTGTCGCGGCTGACACCTTCGACGCAGAGCTAGAGGAGCTGGCCCATTGGGACATATTCTGACTCCTGCGGAACGGGCGATCATTCAGATCGCGCTTGCAGAGGCCTTTGTAGACAGCGATGTCGACTACGCCTCTATCGCAGAACGAATCCGGGGCTATGACCCAAAGGTTGTTGAAGAGATCTTGTATTCAGAGGTCGCGCCAGTGTGCTTCAGCAACCTTGAAACGCCCGTCCCTCCTGTTTGGACTGGTTTTCAGGATGAATGGTTACTGGATGAAATAGACAAAGAACTCAAAGCGCGAAACAACAGCTGGCTTCGACGTAGTTTCGATCGCTTAAAAGTTACATGGCTACGCTACAGCTACGGTTACATCTGGAAAGAGCTCATGAAATTTCATCACGCTCAGTAAATGAAGCCGTTCAAACAGGCGCAATTGAGCTTTTGAGATAGAAGTCGCCCCCCTTCTTGCATTCCCGTAGACCTGCCATTACCTGTCGAGAACCCACTCGCTAGTGGCACAAAAGTGGCCAATTTTCGAAAAGGCAAGGTCCTACACTACGGTGGGAATTGTCCGTAGACTTGCGCATTGCTGCACTGTTGTCACGAGGCCTATAGTCCGTTCCGCGCCCAAATGGCGTATTGGGTTTGGCGACTCGATGACAACGATTCAGAAGCACTCCGAGCTTTTTCGGAGCTTTTTCTGACTGCACTTTGCTGCGCTTTTTTTGGTAGCTGTGCGTGGGAGACCTTCGGGTCTGCCGGTTTTACCGTTGTCCGGTTCGCCAACCTGCGTACAGCTGCCACCCCATTGTTTGGCGACGATTGAGTGGTAGGTCTTCCACCTACTAACGGTAATTACTCATGAACGAATACATGGCTTTAACCAGCAACGCCGACGACCTTCCCTCGCTCTACGTCAACACCACCCAACCGCTGCATTCGCTGCTCAGCACCGCCAGCTACAGAATCCGGGCTGTCACGCAGCTTCTTGAAAACCTCGCGATGCGAGGCGACATCACGTCTGACTCGGTGATCCTCAGCGACTTTGCGTTGCTCTGCTGCGTGCCCTTGCGCGACGGTTGCGATGTGCTGGATGTCATTGCTCGACGCATGGATGCGGAATAGTTGAATGGGGCGCCTTTCGGGGCGTCCTTTGCGTTTATAGCGCCAGCAACGGGTCTGGATTGGGCTGCTGTGAACCCGGACCACCTCCCCCCCCGCCCCCATGTCTGCACACTATGCGGTGCTATACTTTTTTAGGCCTGAATCAAGCATGCAACGTTGCCCACGGGTACTGATACCGACTGCAAATCTCGGCAGACAGCTTCAAGACAGAGGGGGGTCTTGGGCAAGCACGGGATAGGAGGTGTGGCATGAACCGTCACTATTACATCAGCAACAACCTCGACGATCTTGAAGCCGTTGAAAACGAACTGGAAGCCAGCGGCATCAACTCCGAACAAATCCATGTGCTCAGCGAACACATCGCCGAAGTCGAACAACATCACCTTCACGAGATCAACTCGTTAATGGAGCAGGATGTCGTCCATTCCGGGGAAATTGGTGCGTTGGTTGGAATACCGCTCGCGGCACTGGTTCTTGGCGCTGCCTATTGGCTGGGCTGGACCGAATCCGCTGCCGGCTGGATGCCTTTTGTATTTCTTGCCCTTGTTGTACTCGGTTTTTGCATCTGGGAAGGCGGCTTCTTTGGCATACAAGTGCCGAACGCTCACTTCCGCAGTTTTAAACAGGTCGTGGCCGAGGGAAAACATATCTTCTTCGTGGATGTCGAGCCGAATCAAGAGCCGGTATTGGACGGGGTTATAGGACATCATCCACTGCTGGAGATCGCCGGTACGGGAACGGCAGCCCCTCACTGGACAGTCGCCTGGCTGCATCGGTGGCATCAGTTCAAGCGAACGATATAGCGGCATTCGTTATCAGTCAGTCCCTGGAGGCTAAAGGCGTCCGGGCGTTTTTTAATGTCCGAAGAAAATCACCCGGCTTAGAAATACATAATCCGCCTCGGTGGCCATCAGTCCGACAAGCACCAGCAAACACAACGGTGGCACCAGGATCGCGTAGACCATGGCCAATCGTTCCCAGGCCATGTGCATGAAGATGGAAACAATCAAACCGGCCTTTAACAACATGAACGTGATGATCAGGAACCAGCGAAGGTAGCCGTGGAAGTGAAAGTAATCGACAAGATACGACAGGGTGCTGAGGACAAATAACAGCCCCCAGATTTTAAGGTACAAGCTGATTGGATGTTGTTGACCTTGAGCATGCGCCATCACCAGTGCTCCTCTACCATAAATAGAAGAAAGCAAAAATAAACACCCAGACCAAGTCCACGAAGTGCCAGTAAAGTCCGGCTATCTCGACGTTCTGATAGTTGCCGGATTGCTCGTAATCGCCGCGCAATACTTTCCTCGCCACAATGCTGAGGTAGAGGGCGCCGATTGACACATGCAACCCGTGAAACCCGGTAATCATGAAAAAGCAGGCACCAAATTGCGCAGCGCCCATGGGGTTCCCCCAGGGACGTACCCCTTCTCCGATGAGCTTGGTCCATTCAAATGCCTGCATGCTGACGAAGGTCACGCCCAGGGCGGCGGTCGCCAGCATCAGCGCTGTGGTTTTCGCCCGATCACGGCGATAGGCATAGTTGACGGCCATGGCCATGGTGCCGCTGCTGCTGATCAGCACGAACGTCATGATGGCGATCAGAATCAGCGGGATTTCTCGACCGCCGATGGTCAATGCGAACACTTCACTGGGGTTTGGCCACGGCGTGGTGATGGTCATGCGTACCGACATGTAGCCGGTTAAAAAACAGGTGAAGATAAACGTGTCGCTGAGCAGAAATATCCACATCATCGCCTTGCCCCAAGGCACCTGCTTGAACGCCTCCTTATCCGAGGCCCAGTCGCTGGCGATGCCTTGCCATCCGGGTGCCAGTGGCGATCCGAGGGGATTGGCTGAACTTGACTCGATGGGAGCTGGGTGCGATGCCATGGCTGATCACCTCAAGCCGCAGAATCTGGCGAGGGCTTCGTAGGTTTGCGGCGTGCTGGTCAGCAGGGCGAATAGCACGAACCAAATCGCCAATAAGTAATGCCAATAAATGGCACAGAGTTCCACGCTGGTACTGAGTTGCGGCAACGGCACGCGAGACAGGAGTTTACCGACGGTTCTGCCCCAGGCAATCAACCCGCCCAGCAGGTGCAGCCCGTGCACACCGGTCAACAGGTAGAAGAAACTATTGGCCGGGTTGCCGGCGACAAAATAGCCCCAGGCGACAAACTGCTGCCAGACCCGCAACTGCCCCGTCAAAAAGACAATTGCAAATACGCCTCCCAACAAAAAAGCCATGACAGTCGAGTTCAAGCGGCCTCGACGAGCAGCCATGCGCGCCCACTGCAATGCGATGCAACTCAACACCAGAAATGCCGAGTTCACCCACAGCTGCCATGGGTTGGCCAGCGGCGCCAGGGGATCTGTCAGGGGTAACCAGTCAGTCATCTGTGAGCGGGCGATAAAGGCGAGCAAGAACAGAAAAAACAATGAGCTCACCACCGCGAGAAACAAGCGCAGACCTGTTTTGGCGATCTGTTCTCGATCGGCACCCTCACCCGCCTCAGCACCCTGCGGATCGCTATTCCAACTGCCGCCGGGGTCAGCGTCATCGGCGTTTTTTAATAGCAGCCTGCTCATGTTTTAACGTCCGCTATCCGGGTTCCAGCATCCCGTTGCCGCATCTGCTCCAGCTCCTCGTCGGAGACTGTTTGCGGAACGAAATCCTGCTCGATACCCGGCACGCTGTAGTCATAGGCCCAGCGATGCACGACCGGCAGTTTCGCGCCCCAATTGCCGTGTACAGGCGGGGTATTTGGTGTTTGCCATTCCAGACTGGCCGCGCCCCAAGGATTACTGCCTGCGGGTTTGCCTTTAAAGACACTCCAGGCCAGGTTGAACACAAACAGCAACTGGGAAACGCCAACGGTCAACGCGACCACCGTTATAAAGGCATTCAACTCGTGCGCCGATTGTGGGATGAACGCGTAGTTGTCATACGCGTAGTAACGGCGTGGCATGCCCTGGAAACCCAGGTAGTGCATGGGAAAGAAAATGGCGTAAGTGCCCAGGAAGGTAATCCAGAAATGCAACTTGCCCAGGGTGTCATTCAACATGCGCCCGGTGACTTTCGGGAACCAGTGATAAATCCCGCCGAATACCACGAGGACCGGTGCGACACCCATCACCATATGAAAATGGGCCACCACGAAATACGTGTCCGAGAGCGGAATATCCACGATCACATTACCGAGAAATAACCCGGTCAGGCCTCCGACCAGAAAGGTCACGATAAAGGCCAGGGCAAACAGCATCGGCACGGTCAGATGAATGTCGCCGTGCCACAGTGTCAGCACCCAGTTATAAACTTTCAGTGCCGTCGGCACCGCGATAATCAATGTGGTGACGGCGAAGAAAAAGCCAAAGTAAGGGTTCATTCCGCTGACATACATATGGTGCGCCCACACCACAAAACTGAGCACGCCAATCGCAATAATGGCCCACACCATCATCCGATAACCGAAGATATTCTTGCGCGCATGGGTGCTGATCAAATCGGAGACCAGGCCGAACGCCGGAAGCGCAACGATGTAGACCTCCGGGTGGCCGAAGAACCAGAACAGATGCTGGAACAAGATGGGGCTACCACCTTGATGATTGAGCTGCTGCCCCAAGGAGACGATCGCCGGCATAAAAAAGCTGGTGCCCAACAGTTTGTCGAACAGCATCATGATTGCACTGACGAACAACGCCGGAAACGCCAGCAAGGCCATGATCGAGGCCATGAAGATGCCCCAGACAGAGAGCGGCATACGGAACAATGTCATGCCGTGCGTGCGCGCCTGCAGCACGGTGGTGACGTAGTTCAACCCGCCCATGGTGGCCGCGACGATAAAAATCGCCAATGAGACGAGCATCAGGACGATGCCCCACTCGACCCCTGGTGTGCCCTGCGTAATGGACTGTGGCGGATAGAGCGTCCAGCCCGAACCCGTGGGGCCGCCCGGGACAAAGAAACCGGCGAGCAATACCACTACCGCCAGCAAGTAGAACCAGTAACTCAGCATGTTGACGTAGGGGAAGACCATGTCGCGGGCGCCCACCATCAACGGGATCAGATAGTTACCGAAGCCCCCCAGGAACAACGCCGTCAGCAAATAAATGACCATGATCATGCCGTGCATGGTCATCGCCTGATAATAAGTACTGGCATCCATGAACGCCAAACTGCCGGGGAAACCTATCTGTATGCGCATCAAGCCGGACAACACCAGGGCGATAAGCCCCACGAACAGCGCCGTCAGCGAATATTGAATGGCAATGACCTTGTGGTCCTGACTCCAGATATATTTGGTCAGGAAACTTTTAGGCTCGTGCAGTGCTTCTGTTTCGGCTTGCTCCGCATAGGCCATCACATCATCCTCCTGCCGAAGTTTCAGTGAGTGTCTGGCTGCTTTACGGCGACTTCCCTGGCTCAGCCTTGCTCGCATCAGCGTCAGCGTTCGCTTTGGATTTGATGAAAGCGATCAGGGCGCTCAGCTCCTTGTCGCTTGGCGTAAAGGGCGGCATGACGGCGGCATAGCCCTTGACGATTTTGGCACTTGGATTGAGAACCGATTCTTTCAAGTAGTTCTCGTCGACCTTGATGCTCGTACCGTCAGAAAGGGTTTCTGTCTTGCCATACAAACCCTGCCAACTGGGGCCAATGCCCTTGCTGCCATCGACGCTGTGACAGGCCAGACAACCGAGCGATTGCGCCAGCCGCTGGCCCTGTGCCGCGAGGTCCTCACCTGTGCCCGATGCTTCGCCGGAAGAAGGTTCTTCGGCGGGCTGCCCGGCACCCAGCGATTTGATCAGGGCAATGACAGCACCCAGTTCATCGTCATTGAGAGTATAGGCCACCATCACTGGCGGGTAGCCCTGCACCAGGCGGGCCTTTGGATCGAGGATCGACTCTTTCAGGTAGGCTTCATCGACCTGCACACGGGTGCCATCGGCGAGTTGTTCAGTGCGACCGTACAGGCCCTTCCATCCCGGGCCGAGGCTGGCACTGCCATCCTGGCTATGGCAGGCACGGCAGCCATAGTGCTCGACTAGTTGGCGGCCTTTTTCCAGCAGACTGTCTCTACTGGGCTTGGCCGCGGTCGCCAATGTCTGGGCAAACGTCGGCTGGCTGCTCAGCCATTGGTCAAAAGTGGCCTGGTCCTCCACGATCACATTGCCGCGCATATTGTAATGGCCGATACCACAGTACTCGGCGCACAGGATTTCATACTTCCCGATGACCGTCGGCGTAAACCAGAAGTACGACACCATCCCCGGCACCATGTCCATCTTGCTGCGCATTTGCGGTATGTAAAAATCGTGCAGAACATCTTTCGAACGCAATAAAACCTTTACCGGTTGATTGATAGGAAGACGAACTTCACTACTTCTGACGATTACATCGTCCTGGCCGACAGGATCCTTGGGATCAAGACCAAGTGGATTGGCCGAATCAACAAACTTGACGTCCGACTTCCCCAACTTTCCATCCTGACCCGCGAAGCGAAAAAACCATTGCCACTGCTGGGCGACAACCTCAAGTTCATAAGCATTTTTTGGCACACGGATAAAATCGTTATAAACAACCAGACCTGGCGCCAACATTCCCGCAATGCCGATGGACGTCACGACAATCAGCCAGAATTCCAACCGTTTGCTTTCGGGCTGGTAAGCAGCCCTGGAACCTTTTTTATGACGAAAACGTATGATAGCTATCGCCATGAAGACGACGATAGCAATGAAAAATATCCCGCTAATGACCAGGGTGATGAACAGTGTGGTGTCTATGGATGCCCAGTTGGATGCTGGCGGCGCCGCGTGCCAAGGCGCTAACAGGTGGAATAGCACGGAGGCAATAACGATTAGTACAAGAACAATTGCTATTGCCATTTTGCCTTTGTCCTATTCCTGTCACTCATTGCCATGCCTGAGCATCGCCACAGGATCTGACACCAAAACAGGCCAGAAAACGACCACTTCTCTTAGTGGCAAAGTCCGCAGGAAGTATAGTTCACGGGCAGAACCAGCGCTTTTCACGAAGCCCTGCCAAAGGTTTGAATATTCCAACTTCCTCATCAACTTGCGCACTTAAAATCCAATCGCTATATATAACTGTAACTCCTGAGTAACACATCTAACTGGGGACTAACTGGTTATCCGGCCAGGTCACTAACGACCGAATATGCACACAGTCCGCTTGGGCAAACGATGCCCGGCGGCCAGCTATAATTACAGTCTGATAACGGAGGGCAAAGATCAGCTAAAGCGCCCGCAAAGATCCTTGCCTATGCAGTGCGGTCAGACAAGTGACGGCGGAGCGTTATACAGCCCAGCCGTCCACAACGGAGATTTCGTCATGAGTGCCTTGACGATCGAAGGCCGGTGCAAACTCAACGGTGCTGAAAAGTCGGAACCAATAGGTGAAATTCATTTTTACGTCGATGGCCCCCTCCGTCTGAGACTGGAGGAAGCTGAAGAACGTCTGCAGAAGACCCATGAACCTGAGGCCATGGTCGACGTCGACATGGACACATTGGATTTGATCTTGCCCGAGGGATACGGCCCGTTGTCCGACTGCCAGATGCGCGTCTATATACACTTCGAGCGCGGTCAGTTTCATTTGGTGGGGCATCGAGCAAGTGACGGCAGCTTGATCTACAGCAATGCGGTTTTGATTGATCAACAGATTGATTAGCTACAACGGGAAACTCGCCCACTCGTGCGCAAAAAGGGACAGACGAAACACAGCCTGTCCCCTAAACGCATCAACGCGTGGCAACGATAAACAAACGAGGGAACGGTAGCAGCACTGAACCATCGGCCAAGGCCGGATAAGCCCGCTCGATCGCCGTTTGGTACTGCTTGAGGTAGTGGGCTTTTTCCGCCTCATCGAGTGGATCAAGAAATGGCCGCAATCCGCTGCCCTTGAACCACTCGACCACCCCCGACGCGCCACCCGCGAGCGGGTGATGGTAGGTGGTACGCCACACATCGACTCGCGCACAGTGCGGTCGCAGCATCGAGTAGTAATCGCTGGCGCTCGCCATTTCCGTGCGTTGCCCGGCGGCGTCCGCCAACTTGCTGACCCAAGGGCCATCGGCAGCGACTTCGCGCATCAAACGGTGTGACGGTTCGTTGAGATTGTCGGGCATCTGAATCGCCAGGCTACCGCCCTGGGTCAGTCGGGAGGCCAGCGCAGGCAGTAGCGTGGCGTGATCCGGCAGCCACTGCAGCACCGCGTTGGCGAAAATCACATCGAACGGACCCGGTTCGTTCCAGGTATCGATATCAGCGGCGTCGAAGTGCACTTGAGGCAAGCGCTGGCGGGCGGCTTCGATCATATCGGCCGAACTGTCCAGGCCGCGCACCGTGGCATTGGCGAAGCGCTCGACCAGCAATTGAGTCGAATTGCCGGGGCCGCACCCTATGTCGATGGCCAAGCGCGCGTCCACGGGCGGGATCGCCGCGAGCAAGTCACGGGCCGGGCGTGTGCGTTCATCTTCAAAAGCGACGTATTGTCTGGCGGACCAACTCATTGCGTTCTCCTGTCGGTGTGTAGATGTGGCCGGAAGCGCACAACCGGATCGCTACGATACTCCGGTCCTTGCGCTCCGCCCTATCCAACCTATGGCGCAAGCAATCAGTTTACCCAACCTCCGCGTTGCCAATACCAGCCATCATTACGCCGCTCCCAGTGCGGATGCACATAACGATAGCCCGGTCGTTCCGCAACCCAGTGACCATGAACCGCGGCGTAGCGCCCACCGTCCCAACGCCAGTAACCCCGGGACCAAACGTACCCCGGACGCGCCATCGGCTCGACCTCGATCACGCGCTCAGGCGGTGCCTGCGGCGCAATGACTTCGACGTACTCACGCGGCACTGGACGCCGCTCATGAACCACCCGTTCCTGCACACAGCCGGAAGCTGTGAACATCACCGCCATTAACGCCATGTAACGTAACCACATGCTGCCTCCTCAGGCTTGACCGCCACATCGAGTGAACCAGCAAAAAATTGCCCCCTTTTTCCTGCCCTGCTCCTGCCTGGCTCACTGCTTTTGTAACAGGTCATATCTGTCTATTGCCTGAACTGGCCTCACTTGGCGCAGGCGGCACAAGGGAGTTTTGAATAAGCGTTTCCTTATCGCCAAATCATCGCAAGCCATCACTTTTTTGACCGTTCGTCGAGCGACAAGGCCAGCAATTTTGACAGCCTGTATTTCGCACCTATAGTCCTAATCGCGGCCCGTCGGAAGGAACCCGACCCGTTAGTTTTCACGCAAGGAGCCAGGCCAGCTCATGCCCGTGACAGGTGGGTTCCGCCCGTAGTGTTTGCGCAACGGCCGCAAGGCAAGCAAACGTTGTTGTGCCTGGAAAGAAGCCAGGCATTCACTATGAACAAGGAGCTTTACTATGTCTCGAGTCACGGATGTACTGGTTTCAATCGACACCGAAACCATTCTGAAAAACTACCCGAACATCAGCAAAAACCCTGCTTCGCCAACCCTCATCGATGTCAATCATGTGTACATGGTGACCAATCGGGACAACGTCATCAATGGCCAGGCCGGTGGCGAACTCAATTTGAAGGCCCAGGTGGGCGACCTGATTCGCTGGCGTGAAACCAGCCTGTCGCAGAGCTTCGAGACGGCCGTCATTTTCTACAAATTCATCGGTAACGTCGGCAACGAATTGATCTCTACCCCCACGCCGCGCAAGGCTACCGCCTGTGTTGCAGTCCCCAACACCAGCAATCCGTCGGTGCCGAGCTGCCAGAAAGTCGATAACCATTACTGGTCCTCGGAAACCCTCTCGTGCGGCAGCGTGACCTACCACTTCCACTTCCTGATTGTGGATCGCGATTGCAAGATCGTCGGCTGCTGTTCGTGGGACCCGTTCATTACCATCCATAATTGACCTGAGGCTGGCCCCTTGGCGACAAGGGGCTTGTCCAATACGTTGCCGCTTCGACAGGAACAGGATGTCTTGCATGAACCGAAGCGGTTGCCGTTTTACGCCAACATCATGAAAGGAATCCATGATGACTTCCGAACCGATCAAATCCCCCGTATCCAGCCTCGCGCCAGCCAACAATGTGCTGCTGATCGTCGATGCCGAATCACTGCTGTCACGCTACCCGCAACCGAGCCTTGAATCGCAAAACCCGACCGTGATCGAGGATGGTTTCATCTTCGCCATCAGCGGCACGCAAACAACAAAAGATGCAATAAGTGACAGCAACTTGAATCTCTTCGCCATAAACGGAAAGAACTTCCATCTGCGCGGCAGAACCGTCAGCTTGCTCGCCGAGCACAGCGTAGTGTTTTACGAAATGTCGGTAGGCGATGCCAACGTACTGTCGGCCCCTGAACTGGTGGTCCACGGCAAGCTGACCGTGCCCGCACCCGACCCGGCAAACCCGACTCAACCGGGCAGCCACACAGCGGATGATCATTATTGGCATTTCACGCAATTGGCCTCAGGGGTTGAGGCGTGCGTACTGAATTTCATGCTTATCGATAAAAACTGCGAGGCGTTGGGGTATTTCAGTTGGGCGGTTGAGGTGACGCTGATGGACTGAGCGATGGCTGCCTGTGTTCGGTAGGCGCGACAGAAATTGCTTCCCGGCCGAATGTCGAAATGTCAGTAGAATTTTCAATACGCCGTCGCTGTCTGAAAACCAGGCGCATCCCTTTAAGGAACACGGCAATGAAATTCGCAAAAATCTCGCAAAGACTCGCCTTGTGGGCCGGCAGTCCCAAGACCTTTTTGGGCGCGCTGATTCTGATCGCTCTGTGGGGGTTGAGTGGCCCGATTTTTCACTTCAATGACACCTGGCAGCTGATCATCAACACCTCGACCACGATTATCACGTTCCTGATGGTGTTCCTGATCCAGAACACGCAGAACCGCGATACCGACATCCTGCACTTGAAAATCGATGAGTTACTGCGGGTGAACAAAGAGGCGCAGAACGCGATGCTGGGGTTGGAATCACTGGACCTCAAGCAACTGGAGGCGCTGCGCAGGCACTATCGCGCCATGGGCGAAAAGGATGTGCACGGCCTGGCGGGGTTGGCGACATCGAGCAAGCAAAAGCCCGATTTGAATAAATGCTGAGTGCAAACGAAAACGGCGCGTGATGTGAATCACGCGCCGTTTTCTTTAACCTCTGATAACCAAACGCTGGTCAGCGACCCGCTTGCAGTGCCTTGGCCATTTGCAGATGTTTTTGCAGTATGGGCAGGGTTTCTTCAGCGAAGGCTTTGATCGCCGGCACATCGGTGGTCTGTGCCTCCTGCTGAAGTTGGTTGATGGCTTCCTGAGTGGTTTTCACCTGACTGGCGGCATAGGCCTGGTCGAAACTCTCGCCGTCCGGCACTTGCGGCATCAGGCCCTTGGCTTTGTCGACCACGTCCTCCCGAGGGGCCACCGGCAGGTCCAGTTGCTTGGCAATTTTCGCCAGATGCTGGTTGGCGGTGGTGCGATCGTTGATGACGACGATGGTGTAATCCTTGACCTCTTTGGATTCGGTTTTCTGGTGCGCCAGACGACTGGCTTCGATGTCGGCCATGCCTTTGGCCGATGCATCATTGATGAATTCAGCGGGCGACTGGGCGAACGCACAGTGGGTGAACAGGCCCAGCAACGTGGCAAAACCGGCAGTGCATAATCGGGTGGCCATCCGGCTCATGGTCGCGCCCTCCTTCTATAAAAATTAAAACGGGAGCTTTCGCCCCCGCCTCTCAATCAAAACTACTTTTCACCGACTACTTCGACTTCTGATCACTTTTGCGGCCCATTTCGGGTTTCGCAGAGTCTTTGTCGACCGTCGTGGTGGTAGTTTTCCCACCTTTGCGACCGGCTTCAGACGCCTTGGTTCGATCGTTGCCGAAGTTTCCCGAGTTCGAGTTTCTTGAATTAGGCATGATTCTCTACCTCTTGGTGATGATCGCGGCGAGCAGGAGCCCGCATAGAATCTGAATGGCGATCACCGCAAAGGTTTAGGGAAATTGAAATTCGCGCGACGAATGGCGGGGGATTTTTCAGACGCCGAGACGCTGGTGGTGCTGGCGCTTGGCCGTGTACATGGCCTCATCGGCATGCCGGAACAGCTGCTTCTCCTCGGTGCCATGTTCGGGGTAATGCGCAACGCCGATGCTCGGCTGGATGTTGACGTTGTGCCCGTCCAGGCGCAGTGGCTGAGCCAATACCTGACGGATTTTTCCTGCCACGTTGTCGGCATCTTCGGACGCATGGATGCTGTGCAACAACACCACAAACTCATCCCCACCGATGCGCGCCACCGTGTCGGTTTCCCGCACGCAGCCCTTGAGCCGGTTGGCGACTGCTTGCAACAGCATGTCGCCGACCGCATGGCCGTGGGTGTCGTTGACTTCCTTGAAACGGTCGAGGTCGACATACAGCAACGCCATCCGCCCGCAATCGGCCCGGGCCAGCATCAGCGAGGCTTTGAGTCGCTCGCGCAGCAACTCCCGGTTGGGCAGTTGCGTCAATGGGTCGTACTGCGCCATGCGCTGCAGTCGGGCGTGCAATTGTTTGCGCTCAATCGCGGTCGCGACTTGGGCGCAAACGAATTGCAGCAGTTCCTTGTCTTGCTCGGTGTAGCGCTCGCCGCCCGGTATGCTTTTGACGATCAGCGCGCCGATGGTGCCGTTTTGCGAGTTCAACGGCACACCCAGCCAGCACGGCGATTCCTTGCCTGCGACCAGCCATTCAAATCCTTCAAGCGGACTGTCCTGGTCCGGGGTCAGCAGAATCGGCTGGCCACTGCGAATCACTTCATCGCACAAACGCCCGGTCATGGTCCCGGGTTGTTCGGGTTGCAGTTCATGGTCGTCGACGTGATAGGGGAAATTGAGCTGCGCGCAATGTTCGTCATACAACGCGACGGAGAAATTCAAAGCAGGCAGCCATTCGCCGATGATCAAGTGGACCCGTTTGAACAGCGCCAGCAAATCTTCCGCTGCGTGGGCCGCTTCGGAGATCGCGTACAACGCCGCTTGCCGGGACTCGGCCTGCTTGCGCTCGGTGATGTCCCGAGCCACGGCGATGCGCAACTGGTCGACTTCAGACCAGCGCGCCGACCACAGGATATGCACCACACCACCGTCTTTGCGCAGGTAGCGGTTTTCGAAGTTGAGCTTGGGCTCGCCGCCCATGATTTCGCGCGCAGCGTCGAGGGTGCGCTGCCGATCGGCGGGATGCACCATGTCAATCATCTGCTGGCCGATCAGCTCGTCTGGGGTGTAGCCAAAAATACGCTCGCAGGCCGCGCTGACAAATACGAAGCGACCTTGTTTATCCACCGCACAGACGGCATCCAGCAAGAGATCGATGTAGCTCGCCAACGGCGCGGAATTTCTGGTTGCCATGGTGCGATGTGCGAGTCCTGACAATGCAGCAAAAAAGAACCATCCCTGACTAATCAGTAAAACCGGCGCATCCGGGCAGCCAGTCTCAAGCCTTGTTCGACACCAATCCCGGCAGCGCATGAGCGAGGGCATTGATGGCAAAACCGATAAACATCACCCCGCACAACCGAGTGATAGCCAATTCATGGCGTTGATACAAGGTGCGAACCTGTCGCGCACCGACGATGCCAATGAGGATAGCGTAGGCCATCAGGCCACCGACGAAGCTCAGAACGATCAACCAGGGCAACATTGACCAATGCAGCAACTCCGCACGGCTGGACAACAGCGCGGTAAAGGTCGCCACCGCCACGGGATAAGCCTTGGGATTGGTCAGCCCGAACAGGATACCGTGCCAAAAAGGCTGGCGAGCCGGGCCTTGAGGGGCCTCGCTATGGCTGCGCTTGGCCCGTACGGCGCGCAAGCCGAGCCAGAACAGGTACAGACCACTGAGCAGCCCCAGCACATCGAACGCGGTGCTGCCGATTTCTCGCGCCCCCACAATCGCTATCAGCGCGGTGCTGCACCAGACCACGTCCCCCAATAAATGCCCGCACAAAAAACCCGCCCCCGCTCGCCTGCCATGCGCGGCACCGATCCCAAACACCGCCAACACACCCGGTCCCGGCGTTATGCCGTAGATAAAGCCCGAGGCAAGAACGGCCATGAGCAGCGATGGGGTCATCGGAAATCCTTTTGAACTATTTGGTGAATGGGCGCAAGTCTATATCAGGTCACTGAAATATCGGCTGACTGATCGTCGAAGAACTTCATTCCCGCGTAAGGCCGCTCACGGCAGGCGGCCAGCCGTGACGCCAGGTCGCCGACATGGGCTTCAAGCTTATGGCCGTCCGGATCGAGGAAATAGAAGGAGGCGCCCTCGCTACGGTTGTCACGCCATTCCTGCACATGAGCGGATCGCAGACGTTCGACGAACACCGGGAAATCAGCGGCATCAATATTGAACGCGTAGTGGGTGTAGTCGGCGGCGGGTTCGGATTGACGCAAAGGATCGAGGGAAAGGCACAGCCACAGGCCGGGCAGCGAGAGGTAGGCGCCATTGTCCCACGTGGCTTCTAGGCGGATTTGTAGCAGATGTTGATAGAACGCCACGCTGCGGTTCAGGTCGGTGACGGCGAGGGTCAGGTGGTTGAGGCCGGTGAGCATGAGGATCGATTATCCGGGCAGTTCAAAGACAAGATCAAAAGATCGCAGCCTTCGGCAGCGCCTACAAGTCGTTCCCGGTCGACACGCCCTGTTCAATCCGCCCGTTCAACCAATTCAACGCCTGATCCCCACCCCGCCGCTTGTGCCAAGCCAATACAAACGTGAATGACGGAATATGAAATGGCGGCGCAACAACAGCCAATACCTGTTCATCGATATCGCGCAAGCCACGCGAGGCCACGGTCAGGATCAGGTCCGTGCCGCTGATGAACTGCGGCGCGACACTCCAGTGTGGCAGGCTGATCGCGACGCGACGGCGTTCGCGCAATGTGGTCAGGGCCCGTTCGATTTCCGGGGTGCCGCTGCCGCGCATTTCCAGCAGGACATGCGGGCGGGCCAGGTAAGTCGGCAGGTCGAGGATGCCCTCGACGGGCAAGCTGTTTCGGTCGACCAGGCAGGCGTAGTGCTCTTCGAACAACGGCGTGCAGCGTATTTCATTCGGTAGCTCAGGAAAAACTCCGGCCGCAACGTCGATGTCGCCGTTAAGGATGCCGTCGAGCATGCCTTCGCGGCTGGCGTGGCTGATTTGCAGGTCGATGCCCGGTGCTTCCCGGCGCAAGGTACGAATCAAACCCGGGAGGACAATGGCGGCGCCATAGTCGGACATCGCCAGGCGAAACGTGCGCTTGGCGGTGGTCGGGTCGAAGGCGTTGGGCGCCAGCAGCGATTGCACCTGGGCCAGGGCTTCGGCCAAGGGCGCGATCAATTCCTGGGCACGTGCAGTGGGTACGAGCGTGGCGCCTGCGCGCACCAATAACGGATCGCCGAGCAAATCGCGCAGTCGCGCCAAGGCATGGCTGACCGCCGGCTGACTCAAGTGCAAACGCTGCGCCGCACGGGTGACGTGTTGTTCGCTGAGCAAGGCGTCGAGGATCACCAGCAAATTGAGGTCGATACGCCGAAGATCATTCATCTGGTGCATGTTCTGCATAGCAATATGGAATTTAAATCTGCTCGACGAATACTCTAGAGTCCAGCAAAACCTGTTGGAGAATGATCATGAGTACATTGCATTGGGCCGGCCTGTTGCTGCTGGCCGTGGTTGCCGGGGCGGTGGTGCCGTTTCAGAGCGCGATCAATGCCAATCTGGGGCGAGGACTGGGCCATCCGTTGTGGGCGACGCTTGCGTCGTTGCTGGTGAGTATTGTTGTGTTGTTGCCGATCCTGTTGGCCCTGCGTTTGCCGTTGCCGCCTCTGCAGTTTGTTAGCAAGGCGCCACTGTGGATGTGGGCCGGTGGGGCGTTTGGGGTGTGTTTTATTTCGTTGGCGCTGGTGTTGCTGCCCAAGCTCGGAGCGTCAGGTTTTTTAGCCTTGGCGCTGGCGGGGCAAGTGGTGGCGTCTCTGGCGCTGGATCACTATGGGCTGTTTGGGTTGGTGGAGCGGCAGATGACCATGTCGCGGGCGTTCGGGGCCTTGTTGCTGATGGCAGGAGTGGCGTTGATTCAGTTCAGTGCTGTGCCGGCTAAGGGTTTGGTGACGCCAGGTTGAGGTTGACTGTCACGCCGCCATCGCGAGCAGGCTCGCTCCCACAGTTGATCGGCGGCGTGGCGCAGATCGAGTGTGGGAGCGAGCCTGCTCGCGATGGCGGCCTGAACAGCACCGCTGGTTTCAGAACTTGTCGAGCGTGCGCAGCTTCTGCGGCAACCCCCACAACAGCAACGCAACCGCGATCAATGCGCAGACACCAATGACGTACAACGCCGGCGTGGTGCTGCCCGTCAGGTCCTTTATCCGCCCGACCATGACCGGGCTGACGATGCCGCCGAACTGCCCGAGTGTGTTGATCACCGCAATCCCGCCAGCGGCCCCGGCACCCGCACCGGCCAGCAGTTTGGGTGGCAGAGTCCAGAAGCTTGGGATGGATGCGATGATCCCTGCACCGAGCAAGCCCAGCGCGACAATCAGGAAAGTCGTGTGGTTGGCGAAGATCCCCGCACAGAAGAACCCGACCGCCCCCACCGCGACCAGCCCGGCGACAAATTTGCGGCGTTCACCGGTCGAGTCGGACAACCGCCCGATCACCACCATGCTGATGGCACCACAAATGTAGGGGATGGCCGTCAGCAAGCCGATCATCACCGGGCTCTCGGTGCCAGCGCTGCGGATCAGTTGCGGTGCCCAGAAATTCAAGCCGTAGGACGCCACCTGAATCAGAAAGTAGATCAGCCCCAGCGTCAGGAACCCGGGAATCCGCAGTGCGGCGAGCAACGAACCGCCGCTCTTGTGCGGTTCATGGTGTGCGATGCGGCTGGTCAGCAACGTCTTCTCCGACGGCGTCAGCCAATGGGCGTCTTCGATGCGATCCTTGAGCAAGGTCAGCACCAACAGGCCGAGGCCGATGCACGGCACGCCACCGAGCAGAAACAGCCAATGCCAGCCGCGCATGTCGAGGAAGCCGTCGAGGTGCTGCAGCACCAGCCCTGAGAACGGTGCGCCGACCAGTCCGGCAAATGCCGACGACAGAAACAGCATCGAGGTGATGCGTCCACGATAGTGCTGCGGGAACCACAGCGTCAGGTAATACAGGACGCCGGGGGCGAAACCGGCTTCCATAGCGCCGATAACGAAGCGCAAGGCGTAGAACTGCCATTCGCTGTTGACGAAGACCATGGCCGCCGTCGCGAGGCCCCAGGACATCATGATCCGGGCGATCCAGCGCCGGGCGCCGACCTTGTACAGCATCATGTTGCTCGGCACTTCGAAGATCACGTAACCGACCACGAACAGCCCGGCGCCGAGGCCATAGGCGGTGTCGCTCAGGCTCAGGTCGGTTTGCAACTGGAACTTGGCGAAGCTGATGTTGATGCGGTCGAAAAAAGCGAACAGGTAGCAGACCATGATCAGCGGCATCAGGCGCCAGGCGACTTTGCTGACCAAGGCTTTTTCTTCGTCGTGGCTAACGGACGGGCTCGCGCCCGCCTCCAGTACATTGAGGCTCATGATGGATCTCCAGGCGGACTTCCCGTGGGTGTCCGATTGTTTTTGTTGTCTGGTTGAATGGAACGATATGGATGCTTTTACTGTGGGAGTGAGCCTGCTCGCGATAACGGTGGGTCAGTCGACATCATTTCGGATGTGAATCAGTCATCGCGAGCAGGCTCACTCCCACAAGGGATGCGGTGTGATCAGGATGGCGTTGGATGCAAATCGCAATTGCGTCCGGCCTTGGCCAGCTGACCGGGCACTTCATGGCCCAGCAACGCCGGCAACCCTCGGGACAGTTTCAGCAACAGCGGCAAGTCGATGCCGGTGTGAATGCCGATTTCATCGCACAGGTTGACCAGATCTTCAGTGCAGATATTGCCCGAGGCACCCGGCGCGAACGGACAACCGCCGAGTCCACCAAGGGCCGCATCGAAGCGCCGCGCGCCAGCCTCGTAGGCCGCCAGCACGTTGCACAACCCAAGCCCGCGAGTGTTGTGGAAATGCAGGGTCAGATCCGCCGGTGAAACCCGCTGCAACACCCGCCGCACCAGACGATCAACCTGGCGCGGATTGGCCATGCCGGTGGTGTCGGCCAGGGTGATGCCCTGAATCCCGAGTTCCTGATAGGCCTCGACGATTTGCAAGACGCGATCCTCGTCGATCTTGCCTTCGAACGGGCAACCGAAAGTGGTGGCGATGCTGCCGTTGAGCCGCACTTGCGTGCCGCCCACGTAGTTCACGATTTCGCCGAACGCGGCCAGCGAGTCTTCGCAACGCATGCGCATATTGGCCAGGTTGTGCGTCTGGCTGGCGGACATCACCAGGTTCAGCTCATCGGCGCTACACGCCAGCGCCCGTTGTGCGCCCTTGAGGTTGGGGATCAACGCCACGTAGATCACGCCCGGTTGCCGGGCAATGCCCTTGAACACCAGCTCGCCATCGCGCAACGCTGGAATGGCTTTGGGCGAAACGAACGAACCGGCTTCGATGCGAGTGAAACCTGCCTGTGACAGGTGATCGATCAAGGCAATCTTGTCGACGGTTTCGACCCAGGTCGGCTCGATCTGCAAGCCGTCGCGGGGGGAGACTTCCTGAACGATCAGGGTCTGGGAAAAATCAGTGATCATTGCACCACCCCTGCAGTTTTCAGGCGTTCGATGTCGGATGCCGTCAGGCCTAATTCCGCGAGAATACCGTCGGTGTGTTGGCCCAGACTTGGCCCGGACCAGTTCACGCCGCCTGGGGTTTCAGACATTTTCGGCACGATGCCAGGCATTTTCACCGTGGCGCCGCCGGGCAAATCGGCGCTGAGCAGCATGTCCCGCGCCTGATAGTGCGGATCGGCAACAATATCGGCCACCGAGTAGATGCGTCCGGCCGGCACTTCGGCGGCTTCCAGCGCCGCCAACACCTCATCAATCGGCAGGCTGCTGGTCCAGTGCGTGATCGCCGCATCGAGCACATTGCTTTTCAATGCACGACCGTCGTTATGGGCGAATTCCGGTGCGTCGGCCAGATCACGGCGACCGACCACTGCCATCAGGCGCTTGTAAATCGGGTCGCTGTTACCGGCGATCACCACGTAGGCGCCATCGGCCGTCAGGTAAGTATTGGACGGCGCGATGCCTGGCAAGGCGCCGCCGCTGCGCTCACGAACGTGGCCGAGCATGTCGTATTCCGGCACCAGGCTTTCCATCACGTTGAACACGCTTTCGGCCAGGGACACATCGACCACTTGCCCACCGCCCTGCCCGGTCTTGACCCGCAGCAACGACATCAACGCACCGATCACCGCGTGCAACGACGCCAGGGAATCGCCGAGGCTGACGCCGACCCGCGCCGGTGGAGAACCGGGAGTGCCGGTGGTGTAGCGAATCCCGCCCATGGCCTCGCCGATGGCGCCGAACCCCGGGCGGTCGCGGTACGGGCCGGTCTGGCCGTAACCGGAGATGCGCACCAGCGTCAGGTTGGGATTGAGGGCGTGCAACACGTCCCAGCCCAGACCGAGTTTCTCCAGGGCGCCGGGGCGCAGGTTTTCGATCAACACGTCGGCGCTGGTCGCCAGTTGCTTGACCAGTTCAATGCCTTCGGGGGATTTCAGGTTCAGCGCCAGGGACTTCTTGTTTCGCGATTGCAGGTACCACCACAGCGACGTGCCTTCGTGCAGCTTGCGCCATTTGCGCAGCGGGTCGCCCTGGCCCATGGCTTCGATCTTGATCACTTCGGCGCCGAACTCGGCGAGCATGCGCGCGGCGAACGGCGCGGCAATCAGCGTGCCGATCTCGATCACTTTGATTGCACTTAACGGGGCAGTCATCGCGGGTACCTCATGTTGTTCTTGGAATATGAGCCAAGGCTAGAGGACGCGCGGGCGATGAATCCAACCCTCAATCGGCAACCTTCGTTCGCGAAACGCGAACGCTCTGACATTTGCGCGACCTTAAGGTCAGTCATCGCGAACAGGCTCGCTCCCACAAGGAATTTATGAACGTCACAAATCCACTGTGGGAGCGAGCCTGCTCGCGAAGAGGCCGGCCCAGTCAACAGAGAACCGTCAGACCGGCCCGCGCAAATGCTCAAACAACATCCGGCTCACCGGCGACAACGCCGCTTCATCACGCACGACCAGGATGAGCGCCCGATCCGACCAGTCATCCGTCAGCGGCACCGCATGCAAACCCAGCGCCCGGCCAAACAGTTCATAGGCTTTTTGCGGCAGGATGCCGATACCCATGTTGGCCTGGACCATGCGACACATCGCATCGAACCCCGGCACATGAATCCTCAGGCGCAGCACCTTGCCTGCCTTGCGTGCGGCGGCGTGGGTGCGCATGTTGATCGAACTGGCGGCGTGCAGACCGACGTAATCGCTGTCCAGCGTGTCGGTGAAGGCCAGGCTGGAACGACTGGCCAACGGATGATCGGACGGCATCAGCACCACCAATTTGTCCTGGCGATAAAGGACGCTGTGCAGGCCCTTGACGTCGCTGTCACTGGAGCAGATCCCAAGATCAGCCACGCCATCAAGTACCCCTTGAATCACACCGCTGCTGGGGCGTTCTTCGAGGTCGGTCTTGACCTGGGAATGACGCGCGGAAAAATCGCGCAGGTCTTCGGGCAGAAACTGAATGATCGCCGACAGGTTGGCGAGCATCCGCACATAACCACGAATACCGTGGCTGTGCTCGCCCAGTTCCAGGCCCATTTTCTCGACGTTGAACAACATCTGCCGGGCATGATGCAGCAGGGTTTCACCGGCCGCGGTCAGGGTCATGCCTTTGGCCTGGCGCACGAACAGACTGATCCCGAACGCTTCCTCCAACTCCATCAGCCGCTTGCTGGCCGCCGACACCGCAATCGCTTCGCGCGTCGCGGCACGGGTCAACGTGCCTTCCTCATGGACGGCGACGAACAGCTGGAGAGTGATCAGGTCGAGGCGGCGGATCAGGCTTTTTTGCAGCATCAGGGACTCGGCAATGTCGGCTCGGGCGAGGTCGCAGCATAGCGTCCTTTACGCCCGAACCGTGCCGCCGTTAAAACGCGCTGCGGAAAATCTCCTCGATCTGGCGCTGATCCGCCGCTCGAGGATTGGTCAGGCCGCAGGCGTCTTTTAGTGCATTGGTGGCGAGCATCGGGATGTCGTTGAGCTTGGCGCCAAGTTCACGCAAACCGGCGGGAATGTCCACGTCCCCGGCCAGGCTGCGGATGGCCGAGATGGCCGCTTGAGCGCCTTCTTCCGGGCTGAGACCACGGACATCGGCCCCCATTGCGTGAGCAACGTCGGTCAGACGCGGCGCGCAGACCAGCGCGTTGAAACTTTGTACATGGGGCAACAGCACCGCGTTGCACACACCGTGCGGCAAGTCGTAGAACCCGCCCAACTGGTGAGCCATCGCGTGGACATAACCCAAGGAGGCGTTGTTGAACGCCATGCCGGCAAGGAACTGCGCGTAGGCCATGTTTTCCCGCGCATTCATATCGCTGCCATCGCGGACGGCCAGGCGCAGGTTGTAGCTGATCAAGGTGATGGCTTTCAGTGCGCAGGCATCGGTGATCGGGTTTGCAGCCGTGGAGACGTACGCTTCGATGGCGTGGGTCAAGGCGTCCATACCGGTGGCGGCCGTCAGGCCTTTGGGCATGGCGACCATCAGTGCCGGATCGTTGACCGACAGCAGCGGCGTGACGTTACGGTCGACGATGGCCATTTTCACGTGACGCGACTCGTCGGTGATGATGCAAAAACGGGTCATTTCACTGGCGGTGCCGGCGGTGGTGTTGATGGCAATCAACGGCAGTTGCGGCTTTTGAGATTGATCGACGCCTTCGTAATCACGGATCTGCCCGCCATTGGTCGCACACAACGCGATGCCTTTGGCGCAGTCATGCGGCGAACCACCACCGAGCGAGACCACAAAGTCGCAGCGACTTTCCTTGAGCAGGCCCAGGCCGCGTTCGACGTTGGCAATACTCGGGTTCGGTTTGGCACCATCGAAAATCACCGAATCGATGTCCAAAATCGCCAGTTTTTCGGCAATCATTTTTGCCACGCCGGCCTTGGCCAGCCCGGCGTCAGTGACGATCAGGGCCTTGCGAAAGCCGTACTTGCCGATGGCGACCATGGCTTCGTCCAGGCAACCAGTGCCCATGATGTTCACGGCGGGGGTGAAAAACGTACTGCTCATGAGCGACTCTCCAGGCTGGGCCGAATCGGTGGCGCCGATCCAGCGGATGCCCACAGGATCGGCCCATCGCTCACGCAGTAACTTGATCTGGCTCAAGGGTTGGTCGTGATAAAGTCGCCGCCCATCTGACCTTTTGCCTTGAGACTTTGACCGCAATGACCGATTTCCAGGATGTTGATGCCCAACTTGAAGACTGGAACGCCTTGCGCACCACCGCCTCGATCAGCGGCTTGCTGGTGGGCAACGGCGCCAGCCGCGCGGTGTGGGACGACTTCGGCTACGACTCGCTGTTCGAAAACGCCCGCACCGTCGAAGAAAAACCCCTGAGTCAGTCCGAGCTAAGCGTGTTCGACGCCCTGCAGACGCGCAGTTTCGAACAGGTGCTGAGCGCGCTGAAAACCACCAGCCGGGTCAATAAGGCGCTGGCCGTCAGCTCCGCCGCACCGCGCAATCGCTACTACGCGATCAAGGAAGCGCTGATCAACACCGTTCACGCGGTGCACATCCCGTGGCGGTTGGTGGTGCCTTCGACGCTGGCGGCGATCAGTCTGGAACTGGGCACCTACCGGACGGTGTTCACCACCAACTACGACCTGCTCAACTACTGGGCGATCCAGCATCAGCCTGGGGCGATCACTGATTTGTTCCAGGGCGCCGAACCGGGTTTTGATTTGAGCGCCAAAGCCACCGACCAGACCCGCTTGCTGTACCTGCACGGTGGCCTGCACCTGGTGCGCAATCAGGACGGCACGGCACGCAAATTGATGTCGACCGAAGGCACGTTGCTCGGCAGTTTTGCGATCAACAACACGATCAAGACCCTGGACGATGTGCCGTTGTTCGTGAATGAAGGGCCTGCGCAGGACAAGCTAAAGACCATTCGCAGCTCGGACTATTTGTCGTTTTGCTACGACCAGTTACTGGGCCATGGTGAGGGGTTGTGTCTGTTTGGTCATGCGTTGGGTGAGCAGGACAGTCATATCATCCATGCGCTGCGCCAAGCGAAACCCAAGGTCGTTGCGATCTCGATTTACCCGCGCAGCAAGGCGTTCATCCAGCATCAGAAGCGCCATTACGCGAAGGTGTTTGAGGGGACCGGAAGTGAGTTGCGCTTTTTTGATTCGAAGACCCATGCGCTCGGCAGCCCGAAGCTTACGGTTCCCGTCGAGGTCTGAAGATCGTTCCCACGCTCTGCGTGGGAATGCCTCTGGGGACGCTCCGCGTCCAGTGACGCGGAGCGTCACGGGCTGCATTCCCACGCAGAGCGTGGGAACGATCTCAAGCGGGGGATTCAGAGTACCGGCAAGGTTTTGTCCTTGATCACGGTGGTCGGCCCGTTGGCCTTGACGCTGGCGATGCCTTTATCCAGCGCGGCGGCTGATGAGTAAGCCTCGCTGCTGCCGATGATCTCGTGGTTGGAAGCCCGCAGATTGAAGTAAGGATGGCCATCCTTGGTGGCTTTCTTTTCGTAGCGCGCATCCAGTGGGCTGTTGGCCTGAACCGAGGCAATCCCTTTGTCGGCGGCGCTGCGGGTGGTGTACAGCTCGCTGGTCAGAATGGTTTCGGCGTTGGCCGCTTTCAGCACAAACCTGAACTGACCATTGCTGCTTTTGCTCACTTCGTACCATCCGGACATGCTCGTTCTCCTTGGCGATTGAGAGGCTTTGCGCTTCAGAGTAAAGACCACGCCGCTACATCTGTCGCCTGTACCGGCCGCATCGCGAGCAAGCTCGCTCCCACAGGTGAGCGCGTTCTACTGTGGGAGCGAGCTTGCTCGCGATGAGGCCAGTAAGGACAGGGTAAACAGCCCTACTTCACGCCCGCGCGCACCACCGACAACTCCGGCGCCTGCACCCGCCGCTGACTCAGATACCGAGTGCAGCTCACCCGCAAAAACGAGGCAAAATTGACCACCTCGCCGCGGTAGTCCATCACCTCTTCATACAGCTTGGCGATCAACTGGTTGGTGGTCATGCCGTCAACCTCGGCGATTTCGCTGAGGATGTCCCAGAACTGATTTTCCAGGCGCAGGGTGGTGACCACCCCGCAGATGCGCAGCGAGCGGGAGCGCGATTCGTAGAGAATCGGATCGGCTTTGACGTAGAGCTCGCACATGCAAATGTCCCTCGTTACAGCGTGATTTTGGTGCCCAGCAACCCGAGGAAACCAGCGAGCCAGCTCGGATGTGCCGGCCAGGCAGGAGCAGTGGCCAGATTGCCTTGAACGTGACCTTCCGTCACCGGGATATCGATGAACGTGCCGCCGGCCAGGCGGACTTCCGGAGCACAGGCTGGATAGGCGCTGCATTCACGACCTTCTAGAACACCGGCCGCCGCCAGCAGTTGCGCACCGTGGCACACGGCGGCGATCGGTTTGCCGGCCTTGTCGAATGCGCGAACCAGCTCCAGGACTTTTTCGTTCAGGCGCAGGTATTCCGGCGCCCGACCGCCGGGGATCAGCAGCGCGTCGTAATCGGCTTCGGCGACCTTGGCGAAATCGAAGTTCAGGGCGAACAGGTGGCCGGGTTTTTCGCTGTAGGTCTGGTCGCCTTCGAAGTCATGGATGGCCGTGCGCACGGTCTGGCCGGCGGATTTGTCCGGGCAAACGGCGTGCACCGTGTGGCCGACCATCAACAGCGCCTGGAAAGGCACCATCACTTCGTAGTCTTCGACGTAATCGCCGACCAGCATCAGGATTTTCTTGGCAGCCATGGGGAGAACTCCTCTGGGGAAATGCTTAGGAGTATTCAAGGTAGTCCTTATCCGGGAGGTCGGGTAATAACCAGCTACTACCGAGTTATCGTTCATCGCGAGCAGGCTCACTCCTACAGGGGAACGCATTTCAATGTGGGAGCGGGCTTGCCCGCGATGACGGCTTCAAACTGTACGGATAACTCTGCGCCTAGCTGTAACAGCGCTACGCCCCTGGTTTATGGCTATATGGAGGCTCTTCCCGTCACCAATATTCTGGTCCCAATCATGTCCTCGCGCGAAAACACCGGCATGGCCCTCGGGCTGCTCGGCGTTGTGATCTTCAGCCTCACCCTGCCCTTCACACGGATCGTCGTGCAGGAACTCCATCCGCTGCTCAATGGCCTGGGCCGGGCGCTGTTCGCGGCGGTGCCGGCGGCGATGTTGCTGCTGTGGCGCCGGGAAAAATGGCCGACCTGGAAACAGGTCAAAGGCCTGACGCTGGTGATCGCTGGCGTCATTCTCGGCTTCCCGGTGTTGTCAGCCTGGGCGATGCAAACCTTGCCGGCCTCCCACGGTGCACTGGTCAACGGTTTGCAGCCGTTGTGCGTAGCGCTGTACGCCGCGTGGTTGTCCCACGAACGACCGTCGAAAGCTTTCTGGGCGTGCGCCGCGCTGGGCAGCGCGTTGGTGCTCGGTTATGCGTTGATCAGCGGGGCCGGCAGTATTCAGGCCGGTGATTTACTGATGCTCGGGGCGATTGCCGTGGGCGGCCTGGGTTACGCCGAGGGTGGCCGGTTGGCCAAGGAAATGGGCGGCTGGCAGGTGATCTGCTGGGCGCTGGTGTTGTCGACGCCGTTGTTGATCGGGCCGGTGGTGTATTTGGCGCTGCAACATCAAGGCGCGATTTCGGCCAAGACCTGGTGGGCGTTCGGTTACGTCTCGCTGTTTTCGCAGTTCATCGGGTTCTTTGCCTGGTACGCCGGGCTGGCGATGGGCGGCATCGCCAGGGTCAGTCAGATCCAGTTGCTGCAGATTTTCTTCACCATCGCGTTTTCGGCGTTGTTCTTCGGTGAACACATTGAGCCGATCACCTGGCTGTTTGCCGCCGGGGTGATCGTCACGGTGATGCTGGGGCGCAAGACCGCAGTGAAGCCCCATGTGGGAGCGAGCTTGCTCGCGAAGGGGCCCTAACATTCAACATTTATGCTGAATGTAGAGCCGCCATCGCTAGCAAGCTAGCTCCCACAGGATCGCAGGGGATCAGAGGTAGCCGTCAGCCCGCAGCAAGGTTTCCAGGCAATGCTCGCTGATGTGGTAGAAATCCTTCAGGTCCTGAATCTTCACCAACAGCTGGGCCGGGTCCACCGGCTCGGCGCGTTTGACCGCGAGGATCATCTTGTTCTTGTTGGTGTGGTCCAGTGAAATGAACTCGAACACCTTGGTTTCGTAACCACAGGCTTCCAGGAACAGCGCGCGCAAACTGTCGGTGACCATTTCAGCCTGCTGGCCCAGATGCAGACCGTATTGAAGCATCGGCTTGAGCAGCGCCGGGCTCTGGATTTGCAGGCGGATCTGTTTGTGGCAGCACGGCGAGCACATGATGATCGAAGCGCCGGAGCGGATGCCGGTGTGAATCGCATAGTCGGTGGCGATGTCGCAGGCGTGCAGCGCGATCATCACGTCCAGCTCGCTCGGCGCCACGCTGCGCACGTCGCCGCACTTGAACACCAGCCCCGGGTGCTCAAGCTTTACCGCGGCGGCGTTGCACAGGTTGACCATTTCCTCGCGCAACTCGACGCCGGTCACCACGGCTTCGGCATTCAAGGTGTTGCGCAGGTAGTCGTGAATCGCGAACGTCAGGTAACCCTTGCCCGAACCGAAATCCGCCACCTGCACCGGCTTGTCCAGCGCCAGCGGTGAAGTGGTCAGCGCATGGCTGAAGACTTCGATGAACTTGTTGATCTGCTTCCACTTGCGCGACATCGCCGGGATCAGCTCGTGCTTGCTGTTCGTCACGCCCAGGTCGGCGAGGAACGGACGATTCAGGTCCAGAAAGCGGTTTTTCTCGCGGTTGTGCTCGGCGGACGGTACTTCACGCAATTGCTGAGGTTTGCTCTTGAACAGTGAAGACTTGCCCTTTTTGCTGTATTCGAGCTGAGCTTCATCGGTTAACGAGAGTAAATGCGCATTTTTGAACGAGGCCGGCAGCAGCGCGGCAATGGTCGCCACGCCCTCGGCAATCGGCAGGTTCTTGGTGATGTCGCGCGTTTTGTAGCGGTAGACGAAGGACAGGCACGGCTGATCCTTGACGGTGAGCTGCTTGATGATCAACCGCTGCAAATCGGCTTCGGTGCCGACGTACTTGGCCAGGACCAGTTTGATGAAGGCGTTCTGGTCGAGGCTGGTTTGCAACAAGTCGATGAACTGGGCGTGGTGATCCGGCGCGAGGCTGGCGGGAGTGGCGGTGACAGACATGTAAAAACGGCCTCGGACGGTGCGGATCAGGGAATGGCGGGTATTTTAGGGGGGATGGCCGTCCGGGACACGCAGTTATTTACGAACGGCTTCCTGGTTTCGGCGCAGAGCTCTGTGGGAGCGGGCTTGCCCGCGATAACGGTGGGCCAGTCGGCATCCATGCTGAAGTCAGATCGCAATCGCGGGCAAGCCCGCTCCCACATGGGATCAGCGTCAGCCTAAAACCACCAACCGGTTCGGCAATTCATTGCGCACCTGAGTTACGGGCACATGCACTTTCAGCAACTCGCCACAGGCTTCCACACATGTCACAAACCCCTGCAACGTCTGCCCCTGCTTAACCTGCTCGGTAAATGCAGCGACAATCGTGTCCCAGTTCTTGTTGTCCAGTCGCTTGGAAATCCCTTCATCCACCAGGATCTCCACGTAACGCTCGGCCTCGCAAACAAAGATCAGCATCCCCGTGCTGCCGACGGTGTGATGCAGGTTTTGCTCCAGGAACTGTCGGCGCGCCAGGTTGGACGCCCGCCAATGCCGCACTGAACGCGGGACCAGGTGCGTGGTGACGCGAGGAAGGCGAAACACCAGGCACAGCACGATAAAGGCGATCCACTGGACCAGCAGCAAACTGTGCAAGGTCAGCCAGCCGGTGAGGTAATGCACGATGCCCGGCACCATCAGCGCCAGCAGGCTGGCCCACAGCAGCGGGATGTACGCATAGTCATCGGCGCGGGCTGCGAGCACGGTCACCAGTTCCGCGTCGGTGTCGCGCTCGACCCGGGCAATCGCCTCGGCGACTTTGCGTTGTTCGTGTTCAGTCAGTAATGCCATGTTTATGAATGCCCGCTCGCTATTGTTTTTATCACCAGCCGCCCGACGAACCGCCGCCCCCGAAACTGCCCCCGCCGCCGCTGAAGCCCCCGCCTCCACCGCCGCCGCCAAATCCTCCGCCGCCGAAACCGCCTCCCGAACTGCCTCGGCCGCCACCACCACTGGGCAGGATGCCAAGCATCTGGCAAACGAAAATCGTCAGGATAAACAGCATCACCAGAAACACGAATACGCCCGGGTGACGCGACACGAAGTCGCTGCTCTCGTCACCTCGCGGTTCATAGACCGTCGACGGCTCATCCAGTGGATTGCCGCCCAGCACCACCAGCATCGCCGCGACCCCGTCGCTGATGCCCTTGCTGAAGTTGCCGGTCTTGAACGCGGGCGTGATCACCTGATTGATGATCACCGAACTCTGCGCATCGGTCAGCCGGTCTTCCAGGCCATAACCGACTTCGATCCGCAACTTGCGTTCATCGCGCGCAACGATCAGCAATGCGCCGTTGTTCTTGTCCTTCTGGCCGATGCCCCAGGCTCGACCGAGTTGATAACCGAAGTCGGCAATGTCGGTGCCCTGCAGGTTCGGCAACGTGACCACCACCAACTGCTCGCCGGTGGCTTTTTCGTGGGCCTGGAGCTGTTGCGTCAGTTGCTCGCGCACCGCCGGCTCGATCATCTGGGCGTTATCGACCACCCGCCCGGTCAACTCCGGAAACTTCAATTCAGCCTGGGCCGTCAGGGCAAACACCCAGAGCAACAGCACCAGGCCCACTTTCAACACGCGCATTGGCAACCTCATCCGTGGTGACGCTTGGCCCTTTTGCCGATCAGAACTTCACTTCAGGCGCTTTTTCGGCACCGGGGCTGGTGGCTTCGAAGGTTTCGCGGATCGGCAAATCGCTGTACAGCACGGTGTGCCAGAGACGACCCGGAAACGTGCGGATTTCGGTGTTGTACTTCTGCACCGCGAGGATGAAGTCGCGACGCGCCACGGCGATGCGGTTCTCGGTGCCTTCAAGCTGCGACTGCAACGCCAGGAAGTTCTGGTTGGCCTTGAGGTCCGGGTAACGCTCGGACACCACCATCAAACGGCTCAGGGCACCGGTCAGTTGATCCTGCGCCTGCTGGAATTGCTTGAGTTTTTCTGGATTGTCCAGTGTGTTGGCGTCCACCTGGATCGAGGTGGCCTTGGCCCGGGCTTCGATCACCGCAGTCAGGGTCTCTTCCTCGTGCTTGGCGTAGCCCTTGACGGTCTCCACCAGGTTGGGGATCAGGTCGGCGCGGCGCTGATACTGGTTCTGTACCTGGCCCCAGGCTGCCTTGGCCTGTTCATCCAGGGTCGGAATAGTGTTGATGCCGCAACCGGCCAACAGCGTGGTCAGCAACATCAAGACTGCCACCTGCAGGCTCGACCGATAGTGGTGTCGTACATTCATCTGGTTGACGCTCCCTTGCACATTCCGTTGATAAGCAACCTGCAACCCTCTGACCGGACTCTTGGGGCATAATCTGCCGCCGCCACTGGATTGCATCGAGCCAATGGGCTAAAAGATGCCCCAGCGCTAAAAACACGACAGAAGTGTGCTGCATTTACCTGAACAACAATAGTCGCTCCCTAAATTTTGGCTGACCGGCGCGTATTCACTGCCGTTTAGGCCTTTGAGAAAACTATTCATGAAGAAGCTGTGTTTGCTGGGCCTGTTCGTCAGTCTGGCCAGTCATACCGTATTGGCCGCCACGACGCCCACACCTCTGGAGAACAAGGACGCTTTCATCAGCAACCTGATGAAGCAAATGACCCTTGATGAAAAGATCGGCCAGTTGCGCCTGATCAGCATCGGCCCGGAAATGCCTCGGGAGTTGATCCGCAAGGAGATCGCCGCCGGCAACATCGGCGGCACGTTCAACTCGATCACCCGCCCGGAAAACCGTCCGATGCAGGACGCGGCCATGCGCAGCCGATTGAAGATCCCGATGTTCTTCGCCTATGACGTGATCCACGGTCACCGCACCATTTTCCCGATCCCGCTGGCCCTGGCTTCGAGCTGGGACATGGACGCCATTGGCCTGTCCGGGCGCATCGCCGCCAAGGAAGCAGCGGCTGACAGCCTCGACATCACCTTCGCGCCGATGGTCGACATCTCCCGCGATCCGCGATGGGGCCGCACCTCCGAAGGCTTTGGCGAAGACACTTACCTGGTCTCGCGCATTGCCGGCGTCATGGTCCGGGCCTTCCAGGGCACGGGCGCGAACGCGGCCGACAGCATCATGGCCAGCGTCAAGCACTTTGCCTTGTACGGCGCGGTCGAGGGCGGTCGCGACTACAACGTCGTCGACATGAGCCCGGTCAAGATGTACCAGGATTACCTGCCGCCGTACCGCGCCGCCATCGACGCCGGTGCCGGTGGGGTGATGGTTGCGTTGAACTCGATCAACGGCGTGCCGGCCACGGCCAACACCTGGCTGATGAACGACCTGTTGCGCAAGGAATGGGGCTTCAAAGGCCTGGCAGTCAGTGACCACGGGGCGATTTTCGAGCTGATCAAGCATGGCGTGGCCCGCGACGGTCGCGAAGCCGCGAAACTGGCGATCAAGGCCGGCATCGACATGAGCATGAACGACACTCTGTACGGCAAAGAGCTGCCGGGGCTGTTGAAGGCTGGCGAGATCGAACAGAAAGACATCGATAACGCCGTGCGTGAAGTGCTCGCCGCCAAGTACGACATGGGCCTGTTCAAGGACCCGTACCTGCGCATCGGCAAGGCTGAGGATGATCCGGCCGACACCTACGCCGAAAGCCGCCTGCACCGCGCCGAGGCCCGTGACGTTGCGCGCCGCAGCATGGTGTTGCTGAAGAACCAGGGCGAAACCCTGCCGCTGAAGAAAACCGCGAAAATCGCGCTGGTCGGTCCGCTGGCCAAGGCGCCGATCGACATGATGGGCAGCTGGGCCGCCGCCGGTAAACCCGCGCAATCGGTGACGCTGTTTGACGGCATGAACGCCGCTGTGGCCGACAAGGCAACGCTGATTTATGCCCGTGGCGCCAACATCACCAGCGACAAGAAGGTGCTCGATTACCTCAACTTCCTCAACTTCGATGCCCCGGAAGTGGTGGACGATCCGCGCTCGGCACAAGTGTTGATCGACGAAGCGGTGAAAGCCGCCAAGGATGCCGATGTGGTGGTAGCAGCGGTCGGTGAATCCCGTGGCATGTCCCACGAATCGTCGAGCCGCACCGATATCAACATCCCGGCCAACCAGCGCGAGTTGATCAAGGCCTTGAAAGCCACCGGCAAACCGCTGGTGCTGGTGTTGATGAACGGCCGCCCACTGACGATTCTCGAAGAGAAAGACCAGGCTGACGCGATTCTGGAAACCTGGTTCAGCGGCACCGAAGGCGGCAACGCCATTGCTGATGTGTTGTTCGGCGACTACAACCCGTCGGGCAAACTGCCGATCACCTTCCCGCGCTCGGTGGGTCAGATTCCGACCTACTACAACCACCTGAGCATTGGCCGGCCGTTCACGCCGGGCAAACCGGGCAACTACACCTCGCAGTATTTCGATGACATCACCGGCCCACTGTTTCCGTTTGGTTTCGGCTTGAGCTACACCGATTTCAACCTGAGCGAGATGGCCCTTTCGTCGACCACGCTGAACAAGACCGGCAAGCTGGACGCCAGCGTCATGCTGAAAAATACCGGCAAGCGTGATGGCGAAACCGTGGTGCAGCTGTACATCCAGGACGTGACCGGCTCGATGATCCGGCCGCTGAAGGAACTGAAGAACTTCCAGAAAGTAATGTTGAAAGCCGGCGAGCAGAAAGTCGTGCACTTCACCATCACGGAGGACGACCTGAAGTTCTTCAACACCCAGCTCAAGTACGCCGCCGAGCCTGGCAAGTTCAACGTGCAGATCGGCCTGGATTCCGAGAACGTCACGCAGCAGAGCTTCGAATTGCTGTAATCCCCGCGTGCACTGATCGTTCCCACGCTCCGCGTGGGAATGCATCAAGGGACGCTCCGCGTCCAGTGACGCGGAGCGTCACGGGCTGCATTCCCACGCGGAGCGTGGGAACGATCTGACGATCTGGGTGACTATCCCCGTCGATCCAGCAAATTCACCACCAACCGATCCACCCATCCCCAAATCCTTTGCTTCACCCGCCGCCACAGTGGCCGGCGTTGCCATGCCTCCAGGCTGACTTCCTGGCTCTGCATGAAATCCTTCTCGAAACTCGCCACCACCGCCTGCGTCAATGCGGGGTCCAGCGCCTCAAGGTTGGCTTCCAGGTTGAAGCGCAAATTCCAGTGATCGAAATTGCACGAGCCGATGCTCACCCAATCATCGATCAGGACCATTTTCAGGTGCAAGAAACACGGCTGGTACTCGAAAATCTGCACACCTGACTTGAGCAGTCGCGGGTAGTAGCGGTGCCCGGCATAGCGCACCGACGGGTGATCGGTGCGCGGCCCGGTCAGCAGCAGGCGCACATCGACGCCTCGCCCCGCCGCCCGGCGCAATGAGCGACGGACTTTCCACGTTGGCAGGAAATACGGCGTGGCCAGCCAGATCCGCTGCTGCCCGCTGTTCAGCGCACGGACCAGTGATTGCAGAATGTCGCGGTGTTGACGGGCGTCGGCATACGCCACCCGGCCCATGCCCTCACCCGTTGACGGTACACGCGGCAGCCGCGGCAAGCCGAAGTGCGAGGCAGGCTTCCAGGCGCGGCGATGACGGTTGGCAATCCACTGGCGGTCGAACAGCAACTGCCAGTCGATCACCAGCGGACCGGTGATCTCCACCATCACTTCATGCCATTCACTGGTGTCTTCGCCCGGCGTCCAGAACTCATCGGTGACCCCGGTGCCGCCGACCACTGCCAGGCTTTGATCGACCAGCAACAGTTTGCGGTGATCGCGATAGAAATTGCCGACCCAGCGGCGCCAGCTCAGGCGATTGTAGAAACGCAGCTCCACGCCCGCCGCCATCAGGCGCTGACGCAAGGTCAGGGTGAAGGCGAGGCTGCCGTAATCATCGAACAGGCATCGCACCCGAACGCCGCGCTCGGCGGCCTGGGTCAACGCCTGAACCATCGCCTCGGCACAGGCACCCGCCTCCACCAGGTACAGCTCCAGTTCCACCTGCTCCTGGGCACGGGCAATCGCGACCAGCATGCGCGGAAAAAACTGCGGCCCATCGATCAGCAGCTCAAAGTGGTTGCCTTCACGCCACGGGAAAATTGCGCCGGCCATGTCAGCGCGCCGTGAAAATCAGTACCGCACCCACCGGCACCGACAGACTGATGGCCGACAGGCCGGCGAGCTTGCGCAAACTTTCCAGCCCGGGGGCCAGGTCGAAGTCTTCGGCGTTAATCACCAAAGGCTCCAGGGTCACTACCTGAAAGCGCCGGTCATCAAGACGGGTCGCCAGCAGTTCGGCGTTGTAGGGGTGTTGTTTACCATGCAGGTTGACGGTCACCGGCAACCGCAATTCCAGTTGCGCACCCGGGGCGAGGTCGTTGATCGGGCGCAGATCGATCTGCGCGGTAATCAACGCCTCGGGGAAGGTCTTGATCTCGAACAGCTCCTTGCGCATCCGTTCATCACGCAACGGGATGCCGCTGTTCACCGAGTCCATCTCGATTTCCACCTCGGCCACGCCTTTGGAATCGACCTTGCCGTGCAGCACCAGAAAGCGCTGCACTTCGCTGATGTTGGCGTTTTTGGTGCTGATGAACGACAGCCGCGAGGACTCGCCGTCCAGATACCAATCAGCCTGGGCCGACAACGAAGCGCCGGCCAGCAGCGCGAGGGCGAAAGTTTTGCAGAGGGAGCGGTTGAACATAGAGACTCGTGTGCCGATAAACCTGCACGAACCTTAACCGCCCGTGAGCCAATTGCAAGGCTTCGTGCTGCCGAGCACCGCGTCGGCGCTGAGCAATTCGCCGCGCTCGGCATCAGATAACCGCGCGCACATTGCATGAGAACAATCGAATGGGGCTCGACTGTGTGGAACCTGCTCAGGGACTCAGGCGACAGCCCTGGTGTTCGCCGACCCACACCGCGCTATTGCTGCGGCCCATGCCGCTGACCGTCACGCGTTTGCTGGCGGGGTCATCGGTAAAGCCGCTGGTCGGCAACCATTGCTTCACGTAGCCATGGCAATACTCGGCGGCGTTATTCATCACGTACCGGCACGAGCAATATTCCTTCGCGGTGTAAGCGCTAATGATGTCGGGAAACGCCCACAACGCCACTCGCTCGTGCCAGCCCCAGCCGAACACGGCGAGCAGCAGCACCAGCAACAACGCGCTGAGCGGTCGGCGACGAACAACGTTGTTCATGGCTGCACCTTCCCGGCAAAAGCCTTGAGCGCGAGCTTGAGCAATTCGTTGTGTTGGTAACTGTCGTCGCGATCATCGCCGTAGCGCACGATCACCAGATTTTCGCGGGGAATCACGTACATCGCCTGGCCCCAATGGCCCAGTGCGGCGAAGGTATCGTCGGGGGCATCAGGCCAGGGTCTGGGCGCGCCGTCCGCTGCGCGATTGAGCCACCACTGCCCACCGGGCACCGTGTCATCCTGATGGGCACGATAGTGCGCGAACGGTTCGCGGTTGAAAGCGACCCAGTCTTTGGGCAGCAGTTGTCGGTCGCGCCAGCGACCGTCGCGCGCCATCAACCAACCGATTCGCGCCAGGTCGCGGGCGGTGAGGTAGGCGTAGGACGAGGCGACGAAAGTGCCCGTAGCGTCGGTTTCCCAGACGGCCTTGCAGATCCCCAGCGGCTCAAACAGTGCGGTCCACGGATAGTCCGCATAACGTGCCGGGCCGACGATGTTTTTCAGTGCGGCGGCCAGCAGGTTGCTGTCACCGCTGGAGTAACGAAATGTCTGCCCGGGCAGCGCGTATGCCTCGTGGCCAGCGGCAAACGCAGCCATGTCCTGATGACCCCGGGTGTAGAGCATGGCCACCACCGAGGACTTCAACGGGGCGTATTCATAGGCTTCCTGCCAGTCCAGGCCCGACGCCCAATGGAGCAGGTCGGCCATGGTGATTGCCGGATGTTTTTGCAGTGGTGGATAAAATTTCAGCGCTGGGTCCTGGAGCTTGAACAAGCCCTCGCCATAAGCGACACCGAGCACCGTGGCCATCAGGCTTTTGCTGATCGACCAGGTCAGGTGCGGCGTTTGGGCCGTGGTCGGCCCGGCGTAGCGTTCGTAAATCAATTGGCCGTCGCGGATCACCAGCAAGGCATCGGTGCGGATGCCCTTTCGGGTGGCGTCATCGCGAGGTGGGAAGGCGTAGGTTTCCAGGGATTGAAGTGCCGGTCCGGAGATTGCCGGAGCGGTCGACCATTGCTCGGCGGGCCAATACTCGGCGTGGGCGGTCACGCTGAGCAGAAGCAGGAAAAACAGGGACAAGCCTTTGGACATGGCTGGGGCTCGGCGGGGTTGTCCTGCTGAGCCTAGCTGAGGTTGATGACAGTTCGAGAATTTGTGTCGCTCTTGCGGCCGCCATCGCGGGCAAGCCCGCTCCCACAGGGGAATGCATTTCAAATGTGGGAGCGAGCTTGCTCGCGATGACGTCCGTCAATTCGCCGCAAGCGCCTTGGCCAACCGCTTCCCGCGCACACCCGCCGCCAGATCCATCACCGCCTGGTCCCGTTGCCACATCGCCGCCCAGTGTGGCGGACCCTCGGCCAGCGCCTGATTGACCTCAGCCTTGAGCCCGTCGAACTGCGCAAACAATCCCCCCAGCAAGATATGCCCCACCGGATTGTTCGGCGCTTGCCGACTGACTTCAGCGCACCCGGCCAGCAGCGCCAGCAAACGCAATTGCAAGGCCTGCGACCAGTCGCTGTCGTGACCGACGCCATACAGCCACGCCGTCATTGCGCTCAGCACATAGATGTCTTCCAGCGTGCGGAACGGTTTGACATAGGCATCCCAGCCATCCCCCGCCAGCAATTCGCACAGTGCGTTGTCCAGAAACAAGCGACCGTGACTGATGTCCGGCATCAACGGGATCGCCGGCAGTTTTTCCACACGCACGCCCGGTTCACCGGGATAGACCACCGCCAGACTCAGGTGCGCAGTTTCACCGGATTCTTCGCTGCGGGCAGCAACCAGCAGCCAGTCCGCCGCATCACCGGCGGTGACGAAATCCTTGCGTCCACTGACGCGCAAACCGCTCAGACGCGTTTGCATGTCAGCGACTCGCAGGCTGCGCTGTTCGGTCGCGCACATCGCACCCAGGCTCTGCGGTGCGCTTGGCCAAAGCATGCGCAACGCCGCCTGATAGCCCACCAGAAACGCCAACCCCGGCGTTGCCATCAATCGCCCGCCCATCGTCGCCAGCTCGAACGGCGTGACCGTGCCCAACTGATGCAACAACGTTGCGAAGCCCTCCGCCAGGTCCGGATTTGCGGGGATTCGGTCGCGGCGCTCGAGCAGGTTTTGCCAGGGCATAAGAGGCTCCTTGGGGACTGTCATACAAGCATCACCAAAGCTTCATGGCGATGACACCGGGGCTACATAGCCTGACTTTGCACAACACGGCTGCATAAAGAAAGTCGATTGGCTCTAACCCAAGACGGGTGACCAGCCCGCACGGAGATTCGCAATGACTCAGATCGCCCGCATCAGCGACACCGGCAATGAACGCCGTCTGCAAGCCGAACGCCTGGTGGGCGCCGAGGCCTTGCAGGAAGCCCAGGCCTTGCGCTTCAACGTGTTCAGCGGCGAATTCAACGCCAAGCTGAAAGGCGCCGAGCTGGGGCTGGACATGGATGATTATGATGTTCACTGCGCCCACATCGGCGTGCGTGACTTGAACACCGGCCGACTGGTGGCGACCACCCGCTTGCTCGACCACACGGCGGCCTGCAGCCTGGGCAAGTTCTACAGCGAAGAAGAATTCAGCCTGCATGGCCTGATTCATCTGAAGGGCCCAATCCTGGAAATCGGCCGCACCTGCGTCGACCCGGCGTATCGCAACGGCGGCACCATCGCCGTGCTCTGGGGTGAACTGGCCGAAGTCCTCAACCAGGGCGGCTACAGCTATCTGATGGGTTGCGCGAGCATCCCGATGCAGGACGGCGGCATCCAGGCCCACGCGATCATGCAGCGCCTGCGCGAACGTTACCTGTGCACCGAACACCTGCGGGCCGAGCCGAAAAAACCACTGCCGGTTCTGGATATTCCTTCCAACGTCATCGCCGAAATGCCGCCGCTGCTCAAGGCTTACATGCGTCTGGGCGCGAAGATCTGCGGCGAGCCGTGCTGGGACGAAGATTTCCAGGTCGCCGACGTGTTCATCCTGCTCAAGCGCGACGAACTCTGCCCGCGGTACGCCAAGCACTTCAAGGCGGCCATGTGATGAGCCGCTTACGGGTGTACGCGCGAATTGCGCGAGTGCTGTTGGTGGTCGCGTTGGGGTTGAGCATGGCCGGTGTTTTCGGCTTGTTCGAGCGGCTGGGGATTGCTCATTCGATGGTGCGTCGCCAGCGCTGGTCGCGATTTTTCATGGCACGCCTGAGCAACGCCCTGCCCTTTCGAGTGACCGTCCACGGTGAGCTGCCGAAGGCGCCGATGCTCTGGGTTAGCAACCACGTGTCCTGGACTGACATTCCGCTGCTGGGCATGCTCACGCCGCTGTCGTTTCTGTCCAAGGCCGAAGTTCGCACCTGGCCGGTCGCCGGCTGGTTGGCAGCCAAGGCGGGAAGTTTGTTCATCCGTCGTGGGTCGGGTGACAGCCAGTTGATTCGCAAGCAGATGACCCGTCATCTGGAGCAAGCACATCCGCTGCTGATGTTCCCGGAAGGCACCACCACCGATGGCCGCTCGCTGCGCACCTTCCACGGTCGCTTGCTGTCAGCGGCAATCGACTCCGAAGTGGCACTGCAGCCCGTGGCCATTCGTTATCTGCGCAACGGTGAGCTCGATTCGCTGGCGCCGTTCATTGGCGATGATGATTTGCTCTCGCACCTGATGCGCCTGTTCGCCAATGATCGGGGTGAGGTGGAAATTCATCTGCTCAAGCCGATCGCCTGCGAAGGCCGCGAGCGTGCGGCGCTGGCGTTCGAGGCGCAACAGGCAGTGCAAAAGGCGTTGTTTGGGGCCATTCCGGAAACCCAACAAGCCCCGATGCGCCCTGCCATCGCAGCTTAAACACACATTCCCCTGTGGGAGCGAGCTTGCTCGCGATGGCAGCTTCACATTCAACAAAAATGTTGAATGACCCACCGCCATCGCGAGCAAGCTCGCTCCCACAAGAGATTCACGATGTTGGATAGTTTCGGGCGAAATCCTGAAGCTGTGGATAGAACAACCGAAAGTCCTCGCTCAACGGCTCATACAGCACTCGCAATTCCTGCATCGCTGCCGCCAGTTCCTCAGGCCTGGTCAGCCGCCGCGAAATCCCGCGCAATACCTGCTCCAGCACCTCGAACTCCCGGTAAGAACCCAACCAGTCATTGGCCATCATGTGCGGTGCGATCCGCGCCAGCCGTTCCGGTAACTGCGGCTCGGCCGACAGCACCCGGTACACACCCGACGTGAATAACTCCAACGGCTGATCGGCATAAAGCGCCCAGTCCCGCGCCAGGCAATGGTCGAAAAACACATCGAGCACGATCCCGGCATAACGCCGGCGCGTAATGGAAAATCGCGACAAGGCGGCGTCCACCAACGGATGGCGGTCGGTAAAGACATCAATGCTGCGATGCAACTGGATGGCCGCCTCGATTTCCGGATCGAACTGCCCTTGCAGCCGTCCTTTGACGAAGTCGCCATACAGGCTGCCAAGCAGTTGACCGGGGCGCTGGCCACCGAGGTGCAGATGAGCGAGATAGTTCATGGGCGCAGCTTAGCATTGCCTCCTTGTACTTTTACACGCAGCGTATCGATATAACCCGATATACCGAATTACGATCAGGTCAGAGCTAAATCGTATTTGTATATCGCGAAATACCGATTTAAAGTTCGCCCCATCGCGATATAGCGTTTTACTCATCACGAGCCCACACCATGACTATCAATCTCGACGAAATAATAAAAGCCCTGGCACACCCGGTACGGCGAGAAATCCTGCACTGGCTAAAAGACCCGGACGTCGAATTTCCCGACCAGACCCACAGCAACGAGCACGGCGTCTGTGCCGGGCAGATCGATCAACGTTGCGGTTTGTCGCAGTCCACGGTGTCTGCCCACCTGGCGACCCTGCAACGCGCCGGCCTGATCAGCAGCCGCAAAGTCGGCCAATGGCACTTTTTCAAACGCAATGAGGAAACCATCCAGGAATTCCTCCGCACTTTCAGCAAAGAGCTCTGACCCTGTGGGGGCGTTCTCAATTGGTTTTCACGCAGCACTGGAAAAACCAATCGAGAACGCCCCCCGACGTCAGTCAGCCGACAAGGAATCGACAATGCCCCTCTCGCTACTCATCCTGGCCTTGAGTGCCTTCGCCATCGGCACCACCGAGTTCGTCATCATGGGCCTGTTGCCCGACGTGGCGGCCGACCTCGGTGTGTCGATCCCCGGCGCCGGCTGGCTGGTGACCGGTTACGCCCTGGGCGTGGCCATCGGTGCGCCGTTCATGGCACTGGCTACCTCCAGACTGCCGCGCAAGGCCGCACTGGTCGCGTTGATGGGCATCTTCATCATTGGCAACTTGCTCTGTGCCTTGGCCACTGACTACAACGTGCTGATGTTTGCCCGTGTGGTCACTGCCCTTTGCCACGGTGCGTTCTTCGGCATCGGTTCGGTGGTGGCGGCAGGCCTGGTGCCCGCCAACAAACGTGCTTCGGCCGTGGCGTTGATGTTCACCGGCCTGACCCTGGCCAACGTCCTCGGCGTGCCGCTGGGCACCGCGCTCGGTCAGCAAGCCGGCTGGCGCTCGACCTTCTGGGCAGTGACCGTGATTGGCGTGATCGCGTTGATCGGCCTGATCCGCTTCCTGCCGGCCAAGCGCGATGAAGAGAAACTCGACATGCGCGCCGAATTGCGCGCCCTCAAAGGCGCCGGCATCTGGTTGTCGTTGAGCATGACCGCGTTGTTTGCAGCATCGGTGTTCACGCTGTTCACCTACGTTGCGCCGCTGCTGGGCGAAGTCACCGGTGTCTCGCCACGCGGCGTGACCTGGACCCTGATGCTCATCGGCCTGGGCCTGACGGTTGGCAACATCATCGGCGGCAAACTGGCCGATAAAGGCATGGCCGCGACGCTGATCGGCGTCTTCATCTCGATGGCCGTGATCTCCACCGTACTGACCTGGACCAGCATCGCGCTGATCCCGACCGAAATCACCCTGTTCCTCTGGGCTACCGCCTGCTTCGCCGCCGTCCCCGCCCTGCAAGTGAACGTGGTGACCTATGGCAAGGCCGCGCCGAACCTGGTGTCGACCCTGAACATCGGCGCTTTCAACATCGGCAACGCACTCGGAGCCTGGGTCGGCGGCAGCGTCATCGCCCACGGCTATGGCTTGACCAGCGTGCCACTCGCGGCCGCCGCACTGGCGGTGCTTGCCCTGCTGGTGACCCTGATTACTTTCCGCCAGAACGGCGATCCCGAACTGGCCCCTGCTACCCACTAAATAACCATTACCTCACGAGGGTTGTACTTCATGACGACTATTTTCGATCCAATCAAACTCGGTGATATCGAGTTGGCCAACCGCATCATCATGGCGCCGCTGACCCGCTGCCGCGCCGACGAAGGCCGTGTGCCTAACGCGCTGATGGCCGAGTACTACGTACAACGTGCCTCGGCTGGCCTGATCCTCAGCGAAGCTACATCGGTCACGCCAATGGGCGTCGGCTACCCGGACACCCCGGGCATCTGGTCCAACGACCAGGTGCGTGGCTGGTCCAACGTGACCAAGGCGATCCACGGCGCGGGCGGCAAGATTTTCCTGCAACTGTGGCACGTTGGCCGGGTGTCCCACGAGTCGTACCTGAACGGTGAAGCCCCTGTCGCACCGAGCGCCATCCAGCCCAAAGGCCATGTCAGCCTGGTGCGCCCATTGGCCGACTACCCAACGCCGCGGGCTCTGGAAACCGCTGAAATCGCCGACATCGTCGACGCGTATCGCACCGGTGCCGAGAACGCCAAGGCCGCCGGCTTCGACGGCGTGGAAATCCACGGCGCCAACGGTTACCTGCTCGACCAGTTCCTGCAGAGCAGCACCAACAAGCGCACCGACCACTACGGCGGCTCCCTGGAAAACCGCGCTCGCCTGTTGCTGGAAGTGACCGACGCCGCCATCGAAGTCTGGGGCGCCGGCCGCGTCGGTGTGCACCTGGCTCCCCGCGCCGACTCCCACGACATGGGCGACGACAACCTGGCTGAGACGTTCACCTACGTCGCTCGCGAACTGGGTAAGCGCGGCATCGCGTTCATTTGTTCACGCGAGAAAGAAGGCGCCGACAGCCTGGGTCCACAACTCAAAGAAGCCTTTGGTGGCCCTTACATCGCCAACGAACGCTTCACCAAGGACAGCGCCAACGCCTGGCTGGCGAGCGGCAAGGCCGATGCGGTCGCCTTCGGTGTGCCATTCATTGCCAACCCGGACTTGCCGGCGCGCTTGAAGGCCGATGCACCGCTGAATGAAGCGCGTCCTGAGTTGTTCTATGCCAAGGGGCCGGTCGGTTATATCGACTACCCAACGTTGTAAGTTCCGCCCTCTGAAATACAAAAGCCCCGACTCTCGCGAGCCGGGGCTTTTTAGTTCATTGAGCTACAGCAACTTACTGATCAACTCACCTATCAAACTACCATTCAATAAAACACATTAAGACACCATCCATCTCTTTCGATATTCAGCACTAACCCAGATACTTACCCCTCAACAAGCAACAACAACCTGCTGTTCTACAACACTTCTATCGAAAGGAATCGACATGACCAACATTGAAAACATCAACAACGAAACCCCCGACGCTTACAGCGATATATTCTCGTTCTTCAGCGCTACCTCGATCGGCATTCTTTATCAGCTTTCACCGTTCCTGCTCAGCAAGGAAAACCAGGCGTTGCTGGATGAGCTGGTGGGTAAGGCCAAGGTCGAACTGATTGGCTTTCTGGACCGGACGGAGTCGAGGCTCGCTCTGGAACAACAGATCGAGCACTGGCGAAATCAGAAGGCAGATCCGAAACAAACCCGGGTCATTATCAAAATCATCAACAACACTCCCCACACATTCAAGATGGCGCAAACCAGTTTGCCATTGCGCCAATCAGAGCGTGAGTCGTTCCAACTTATGCCGCAAGAAGAAACGGCGTTCAAATCGGAGTTCGCCTACACTTACGCGTACCCTTGGCCGAAAAACAAAATCATGTTCAATCAATTTATCGACTTCGGCGACAAGACTATCGGGGTGCGTTTTGATCTGGGCATGATTATGAACACTTCCTTCGGTGTGATAACGCCAACTCATAAACCGAGCGTAAAAAACACCGTCACTTCGATTGGTACATCCCGGGTCAACTGCTCGACCAAAATCACCCACATGAGTGATGAGGAGCCCTTCAACTTCGAGGTGGAAATCACCTTGGGCTGATGGTTGCGAACAACCCGTCCGGTTAACACTGACTCAGCCAGGAGGTGCAGCGAGCGCTGACCTCCTGCGACTGAGTCGGTGACACGGTTCAGCCGATTCAAACCCACGTCACAAAATCACTACAAATTACGTAGCTCGCTACCTTTCAACCTGGCGAGTGTGCGTATATAAAAGCACCCCATTGCAATGACGCTGGCGCTGACGGGGGTCAGGCCTGCCTTATTGGTTGACAGGACCGGATCCAATTACGCACTTTGTTTCATTTGCGCAGGCTGCTGCTCAAGCGCAGCATGTCCAACCCTGCATCGACCCAACGTTCGGCGTCGGTGTGCAATAGAAAACTGTCCGGCGCCAACAGCCACTGATACAGCATGCCATCGATGTAGGCGTGCAGGCTGACCGCCGCGCGGGCCGTGTCGAGGTCCTCGGGCATTTGCCCGCGATTCACCGCATTACTCAAGGCCAGGGCGATTCGCACGTTGCAATCGAGGCTGACCGTTCGGCGCTGCTGACGCAGGTCGCACATTTCATCGGTGAATTCGCACTTATGATACAAAATCTCATTAATGCGTCGGGTTTTCGGGTCCAGTGCAACTTGATGAAACAAATGAATCAGCAGCTTGCGCATGCAGCCAAGAGGATCGAGCTCATCTTGGCTTTCGCTGGCCCGCGCCATCTCATCCAGCGGCTCTTGCAAGGTGTCCAGCATCGCTTGCACCAGATCGGCCTTGTTACTGAAATGCCAGTAGATGGCGCCGCGGGTCACGCCGGCCAGGGTCGCGATGTCCGCCAGCGTCGTGCGCGCCACGCCCCTTTCAAAAAAGGCTTTTTCTGCCGCTTCGAGTATCTGGCTGCGGGTTTCTTGAGCTTCCTCTTTGGTACGACGGACCATGGCAGTAAAACCTCAATCAGGATGCTTCGGCGATGACCGGATATCCGCTGAATAAAAGTGGGGCGAGCGCTCTTGGGCATCGTCCCCTACATACAATTCCAACCTTTGAACGGCTTTTGTAACGGAGTGGGTACGCAGCCAAGGTATTTACAAACAACCATGAACGTAAGTATATTCCTTAGCAAGCTACTTATCCACCCGGTACCGATTTTTTACCCTTTCACATTTCTAGTGCGTTTCTAGCGCGCCTGACCCGAGGATCTTCATGCAATTCAAGCCAGCTGTTACCGCTCTGGTCACTGCCCTCGCCCTGGCATCGCTGCTTAGCGGCTGCAAAAAGGAAGAGACAGCACAAGCCGCCCCACCCCCTCAGGTCGGCGTTGTCACCCTGCAACCTCAAGCGTTCACCCTGACGTCCGAGCTTCCAGGGCGTACCAGCGCGTTCCGCATTGCCGAAGTCCGCCCTCAGGTCAACGGCATCATTCTCAAGCGTCTGTTCAAGGAAGGCGGCGACGTCAAGGCCGGCCAGCAGCTGTATCAGATCGATCCGGCCGTTTATGAAGCCACCCTGAAAAGCGCCGAAGCCAACCTGCAACAGACCAAGTCGATCTCCGATCGCTACAAGCAGTTGGTCAACGAGCAAGCCGTCAGCCGTCAGGAATACGACACGGCCGTCGCCAACCGCTTGCAGTCGGAAGCCGCATTGCAAAACGCGCAGATCAATGTGCGCTACACCAAGGTCTACGCACCGATCTCCGGCCGCATCGGCCGCTCGAATGTGACCGAAGGCGCGCTGGTCACCAGCGGCCAGGCCGATCCGATGGCCGTGATCCAGCAACTGGACCCGATCTACGTCGACGTCACCCAGTCGTCCGTCGAGCTGCTTGAGCTGCGCCGTGAGCTGGAAAGCGGTCGTCTGCAAAAGGCCGGCGACACCGCTGCCGCCGTCAAGCTGACCCTCGAAGATGGCAGCCTGTACAAGCTGGAAGGCAAGCTCGAGTTCTCCGAAGTCTCGGTTGACCAGACCACGGGTTCGGTCACGCTGCGTGCCGTGTTCCCCAACCCTGACCACACCTTGCTGCCGGGTATGTTTGTTCACGCCCAGTTGCAATCCGGTGTGAACAGCGCCGCAATCCTGGCCCCGCAACAAGGCGTAACGCGTGACCTCAAAGGCATGCCGACGGCGCTGGTCGTCGGTGCGGACAACAAGGTCGAATTGCGTCAGCTCAAGGCCAGCCGTACCGTCGGCAACCAATGGCTGATCGAGGATGGCCTGAAAGCCGGCGATCGCCTGATCACCGAAGGATTGCAATACGTCAAACCTGGCGTCGAAGTCAAAGCCAGTGAGGCGACTAACGTTGGCGCAAAGAACCCGGCCCCCGCACAGGCAGCTGATAAGGCTTCCAGCGGCAAAGGGGAGTAAACCATGTCCAAATTTTTTATCGACCGTCCGATTTTCGCCTGGGTAATCGCCCTGGTGATCATGCTGGTCGGGGCACTATCGATCCTCAAACTGCCGATCAACCAATACCCGAGCATTGCGCCTCCGGCGATTGCCATCTCCGTGGCCTACCCGGGCGCTTCCGCACAAACCGTGCAGGACACCGTGGTTCAGGTCATCGAACAGCAGCTCAACGGTATCGACAACCTGCGTTATGTCTCTTCGGAAAGTAACTCCGACGGCACCATGACGATCACCGCGACCTTCGAGCAAGGCACCAACTCCGACACCGCGCAGGTTCAGGTCCAGAACAAACTGAACCTGGCCACCCCGCTGCTGCCGCAAGAAGTGCAGCAGCAAGGTATCCGCGTCACCAAGGCAGTGAAGAACTTCCTGCTGGTGATCGGCGTGGTTTCGCGTGACGGCAGCATGACCAAGGACGACCTGTCCAACTACATCGTGTCCAACATGCAGGACCCGATTTCGCGGACAGCCGGCGTGGGCGACTTCCAGGTGTTTGGCTCGCAATACGCCATGCGTATCTGGCTCGACCCGGCCAAGCTGAACAACTTCAGCCTGACCCCGATAGACGTCAAGACTGCCATTGCCGCACAAAACGTGCAGATCTCGTCCGGCCAACTCGGCGGCCTGCCGGCCATGCCCGACACACAACTGAACGCGACGATCATCGGCAAGACCCGTCTGCAGACCGCTGAGCAATTCAACAAAATCCTGCTCAAGGTCAACAAGGACGGCTCCCAGGTTCGTTTGAAAGATGTCGCCGACGTCGGCCTGGGTGGCGAGAACTACAGCATCAACGCCCAGTTCAACGGCGCGCCGGCTTCCGGTCTCGCAGTGAAACTGGCCAACGGTGCCAACGCCCTCGATACCGCAAAAGCGCTGCGCAAGACCATCGACAGCCTCAAGCCGTTCTTCCCGCAAGGGATGGAAGTGGTGTTCCCGTACGACACCACGCCCGTGGTGACCGAGTCGATCAAGGGTGTGGTTGAAACCCTGGTCGAAGCGATCGTGCTGGTGTTCCTGGTGATGTTCCTGTTCCTGCAAAACTTCCGCGCCACGGTCATCACCACGATGACAGTGCCGGTGGTATTGCTTGGTACGTTCGGGATCCTCGCGGCGTTCGGTTTCAGCATCAACACCCTGACCATGTTCGGCATGGTGTTGGCCATCGGCTTGCTGGTGGACGATGCCATCGTCGTGGTGGAAAACGTCGAGCGGGTCATGAGCGAAGAAGGCCTGTCACCCAAGGAGGCCACCAAGAAATCCATGGGGCAGATCCAGGGTGCACTGGTCGGTATCGCCCTGGTGCTGTCGGCGGTACTGCTGCCGATGGCGTTCTTCAGCGGTTCCACTGGCGTGATCTACAAGCAGTTCTCGATCACCATCGTTTCGGCCATGGCGCTGTCTGTGATGGTCGCGTTGATCTTCACCCCGGCACTTTGCGCCACCATGCTCAAGGCCATTCCGAAAGGTGAACACGGCGTACCGAAACGCGGCTTTTTCGGCTGGTTCAACCGCAACTTCGACCGAAGCGTACGCAGCTACGAACGCGGCGTGGGCAATATGCTTGCGAACAAGATTCCGTACCTGCTGGCGTACCTTCTGATCCTGGTCGGCATGATCTGGCTGTTCACCCGTATTCCAACGGCGTTCCTGCCGGAAGAAGACCAGGGCGTACTGTTCGCTCAAGTGCAGACCCCGGCCGGTTCGACTTCTCAGCGCACCCAGGTGGTCGTGGACCAGATGCGTGAATTCCTGCTGCGTCCAAGCAAGGATGGCGGTGAAGGCGATGCGGTGAACTCGGTGTTTACCGTGACCGGCTTCAACTTCGCCGGCCGTGGCCAGAGTTCGGGCATGGCGTTCATCATGATGCGGCCGTGGGACGAGCGTAACGCCGACAACAACGTGTTCAAGGTTGCGGCCCGCGCCCAGCAGCACTTCTTTACCTTCCGCGACGCCATGGTGTTCGCATTTGCGCCACCGGCGGTTCTGGAACTGGGTAACGCCACCGGTTTCGACGTGTTCCTGCAAGACCGTGCCGGTATCGGTCACGAAAAACTGATGGCGGCCCGCAACCAGTTCCTCGGCATGGCGGCACAGAGCAAAGTGCTGTCGCAAGTGCGCCCGAACGGTCTGAACGACGAGCCGCAATACCAGTTGGAAATCGACGACGAGAAGGCCAGTGCACTGGGCATTACCATCGCCGACATCAACAACACCCTGTCGATTGCCCTGGGCAGTAGCTATGTGAACGACTTCATCGACCGTGGTCGGGTGAAGAAGGTTTACGTGCAAGGCCAGCCCGGTGCGCGCATGAGCCCTGAAGACCTGAAAAAGTGGTACGTGCGCAATCGCGACGGCGCGATGGTGCCGTTCACCGCCTTCGCCAAGGGTGAATGGATCTACGGTTCGCCGAAACTGGCCCGTTACAACGGTGTAGAGGCGATGGAAATCCTCGGTGCCCCGGCGCCTGGCTACTCCACCGGTGAAGCGATGGCCGAAGTCGAAGCCATCGCCCAGAAACTGCCGGCCGGTGTCGGTATTTCCTGGACGGGTCTGTCGTACGAGGAACGCCTGTCTGGTTCGCAAGCGCCAGCGTTGTATGCGCTATCGCTGCTGATGGTGTTCCTGTGTCTGGCGGCGCTGTATGAAAGCTGGTCGATTCCGATCGCAGTAATGTTGGTCGTGCCGCTGGGGATCATCGGTGCGCTGATGGCCACCAGCCTGCGAGGTCTGTCCAACGACGTGTACTTCCAGGTGGGCCTGTTGACGACTATCGGTCTGGCGGCGAAAAACGCCATTCTGATTGTCGAATTTGCAAAGGAGTTGCATGAACAGGGGCGCAGCCTGCGCGATGCGGCGATCGAAGCCTGCCGCATGCGTTTGCGACCGATCGTCATGACCTCGCTCGCGTTCGTTCTTGGTGTGGTGCCCCTGGCAATTTCCACAGGTGCAGGTTCGGGTAGCCAACATGCGATCGGTACCGGGGTAATTGGCGGTATGCTCACCGCCACGATTCTGGCGATCTTCTGGGTCCCGTTGTTCTTCGTCACCGTGTCGTCCATGGGCCAGCGCAAAATCGCCGACCAGGATGACGCTATTGAACCTTCTAAAGAGGCTGGCCAATGAGCAAGTCGCTACTCTCCCTAGCCGTCGCGGCCTTCGTACTCGGTGGCTGCTCGCTGATTCCTGACTATCAGCAGCCCGCAGCACCGGTGGCAGCGCAATACCCGCAAGGTCCGGCGTATTCGCCGGCCCAGGCACCTGCCCAGGCTGCCGCCGAACAAGGCTGGAAGCAGTTTTTCCATGACCCGGCGCTGCAACAGCTGATCCAGGTTGCGCTGGAAAACAACCGTGACCTGCGCGTCGCGGCCCTGAACATCGATGCGTTCGCGGCCCAATACCGCATCCAGCGCGCCGACCTGTACCCGGCCGTGTCGGCCAATGGCACCGGCAGTCGTCAGCGCGTTCCGGCAAGGGCCTCGCAGACTGGCGAAGCGGGCATCAGCAGTTCCTACTCGGCCACCGTGGGTATCAGCGCGTATGAACTCGACATGTTCGGTCGGGTTCGCAGCCTCAGCGAAGAAGCGCTGCAGAAGTACTTCGCGACCGAAGAAGGTCGGCGCAGTACGCAGATCAGCCTGGTGGCCAGCGTGGCCAACGCTTACCTTGCCTGGCAAGCCGACAAGGAATTGCTGAAAGTGACCCAGGACACCCTCGCTGCGTTCGAGGAGAGCTACAAGCTCACCGCGCGCAGCAACGAGGTCGGCGTGGCTTCGGCGCTGGACCTGGCCCAGTCGCGCACCTCGGTGGAAACCGCCCGGGTTCAACTGGCGAAGTACACCCGCCAGGTTGCCCAGGATGAAAACAGCCTGGTGCTGCTGCTCGGCACCGGCCTCCCGGCCAACCTGCAAGCCGCCAAACCGCTGTCTGAAGATTTGCTGAGTGACGTGCCCGCCGGTCTGCCATCGGACTTGCTGCAACGTCGTCCGGACATCCTCCAGGCCGAATACAACCTGAAAGCTGCCAACGCCAACATCGGTGCGGCACGGGCTGCGTTCTTCCCGAGCATCAGCCTGACGGCCAACGCCGGCACCCTGAGCCCGGACTTGTCCGGTCTGTTCAAGGGTGGTTCGGGCACCTGGCTGTTTTCGCCGCAGATCAACCTGCCGATCTTCAACGCCGGCAGCCTGAGCGCCAGCCTGGATTACTCGAAAATCCAGAAAGACATCGGCGTGGCGAACTACGAGAAATCCATTCAAACGGCCTTCCAGGAAGTCGCCGATGGCCTGGCTGCCCGCCTGACCTACACCGACCAGTTGCAGGCGCAGCGTGACAACGTCACCGCCAACCAGGAGTACTACCGCCTGGCCGAGCGTCGTTACCGCATTGGTGTCGACAGCAACCTGACCTTCCTCGACGCCCAGCGTCAGCTGTTCAACGCGCAACAAGTGTTGATCACTGATCGCCTGGCGCAGTTGGTAAGTGCGGTCAATCTGTACAAGGCCTTGGGCGGTGGCTGGAATGAGCAGACGGCGAAAGTCGAACCGCTGAAAGAAGACGCGCCGAAGATGAAATTGTTCTGATCGCGCTGTAAACAAGAAGCCCACCTTTTGGTGGGCTTTTTGTTGTCTGCGGGAGATATTGTGTTGTCAGCGCTGGCCTCATCGCGAGCAGGCTCGCTCCCACAGTGTCCGTGTCGAACTCGAAACTTGTGACCCCCTCTGAACCTGTGGGAGCGAGCCTGCTCGCGATGGGGCCCGTGCATACATCACAAAAACCCACGCAAACATATGTTCGATAATCGCCCAAAACCCGCTTTTGCCAATTGAACCATTTGGTTCATTCCCGGCACCATCAGCCCCCACAAGACCAATAACATCAGGTTCGACACCATGCCTCCGCGCCCTGCCCTGTCCGGCTGATCCGTTCCGATTTTCACAACTTCGAACTCTTTGTCTGCAACACCGACGTTGCGGCAGCGCCCTGTTTCATCCCTAACAATTAGAGAGACCGCCCCATGACGCCTTCCACCACGCAGTATTATTTTCCCGGCCTGATCGCCATCGCCCTGGCCAGCGCAGCCCTGCCTGTGATGGCCGAGGAATCGGGGTTTGTCGACGGCGCCAAGGTCAACCTGAACCTGCGCAACTTCTACATCAACCGCAATTTCACCAACCCGACCAAGGCTCAAGGCAAGGCTGAAGAGTGGACACAAAGCTTCATTCTCGACGCCAAGTCCGGGTTCACCCAAGGCACCGTCGGGTTCGGCATGGATGTGCTGGGCTTGTACTCGGTGAAACTCGACGGCGGTAAAGGCACGGGGGGAACGCAGTTGCTGCCGCTGGACCACGATGGTCGCCCGGCCGACAACTTCGGCCGCACCAACGTGGCGTTCAAGGCCAAGCTGTCGCAGACCGAAGTGAAAGTCGGTGAATGGATGCCGGTACTACCGATCCTGCGCTCGGACGACGGCCGTTCGCTGCCACAAACTTTCCGTGGCGGCCAGATCACCTCGAAGGAAATCACCGGCCTGACGCTCTACGGCGGCCAATTCCGCGCCAACAGTCCGCGCGATGACAGCAGCATGAACGACATGTCGATGACCGGAAAACCCGCCTTCACCTCTGACCGCTTCAACTTCCAGGGCGGCGAATACGTGTTCAACGACAAGCGCACGCAGATCGGTCTGTGGAACGCCGAACTCAAGGACATCTACAGCCAGCAGTTCGTGAACCTGATTCACAGCCAGCCACTGGGCGACTGGACCCTGGGCGCCAACCTCGGTTTCTTCTATGGCAAGGACGACGGCAGCGCCCGGGCCGGCGACCTCGACAACAAAACCTTTTATGGCCTGTTCTCGGCCAAGTACGGCGGCAACACCTTTTACGTCGGCCTGCAAAAACTCACTGGCGACAGCGCCTGGATGCGCGTCAACGGCACCAGCGGCGGTACCCTGGCTAACGACAGCTACAACTCCAGTTATGACAACGCCCGGGAAAAATCCTGGCAGGTGCGGCATGACTACAACTTCGTCGCCCTCGGTGTTCCCGGCCTGACCCTGATGAACCGCTACATCAGCGGCGACAACGTGCACACCGGCAACATCACCGACGGCAAGGAATGGGGCCGCGAAAGTGAATTGGGCTACACCGTGCAGAGCGGCGCGCTCAAGGACCTCAACGTCAAATGGCGCAACTCGACCATGCGCCGCGACTACAGCAATAACGAGTTCGACGAGAACCGGCTGATCGTCAGCTATCCGATCAGCCTCTTGTAACGAGGCTCAGGCAGCGACCGCAGGCGATAAGCGGTCGCTTGCTTCTCACCACTTGTCGGTAGGCACTGGCGATTTGCACGCTGGCAGATACAGTCAACTTGCGTGTTTAATTCTCCAGCCCTGATGTAGGAGCCCCTGTTTCCTTCCGTTATCTCCGGATGCTGTACGCGAAGCTGCCATGACCTCGGAGGTCAGGTATGAGCAAGCGAATAGTTATCGTCGGTGGCGGCGTCGGTGGAACCCTGTTGGCCAATCAATTGGCCAGCAAGCTGTATCCAGAAATCCTGCGCGGCGAAGTCTCGATTGCACTGCTGTCCAATTCCCCCGATCACTTCTATAAACCTGCCTTCATGTATGTGGCGTTCAACCTGTTTTTTCAGGAAGAACTCAAGCGTCCGGAACGCTCACTGCTGCGTCCGGAAATCGAGTTTCACGTTGAGGAAGTCACTCGTTTCGATTTCAACCGCCAACATCTGTACACCCGCAGCGGCAAGCAATACGGCTATGATTTTTTAGTCATTGCCACCGGTTGCGTACCGGCGCCGGAACGCATCGAAGGTTTGAAGGAAGCGGGTGACCATTTCTATCAGTACAAGCCCGCCCGGCAACTGGCGCAACGCCTGAGCACGATCCAGAAAGGTCGTATCTTTATCACGGTGTCGTTCCCGCAAACGCCGAATGTCCCGCATCAATGCGGAATCGCCCCCGTTGAAACCACCTTGATGCTGGATGACTACTTGCGACGCAGGGGCGTGCGCAATCATGTAGAGATCGTCTACACCTACCCGACAACCGCGCAATTAATGCGCAACTGTCTGTTCCTGCAACGGCCGACCGGAGAAATTCTGTCAGGCATTTTTGAGCAGAAAAACATCCGTTTCAAACGCGGCTTCACCCTGAAGCGGGTCGATCCCGACAAGAAAATGGCCTACTCCGAAGAAGGTGAGGAACAACCGTTCGACATCCTCATGGCGACCCCACCGATCCGGGCCGTGGACGCCGTGCTGGAGTGTGGCGCATCACACGCTCCCAACAACGAAGGCTGGTTGCCGACCCACCATGAAACGTTGCAGGTCTATGGCCTGGAAAACGTCTATGTCATCGGTGACACCGTCGACCTGCCTGTGAGTAAAGCCGGCGGCGCCTGCCATAACCAGGCACCTGTGATTGCCAACAATATCGCCGGCGAAATTCGACTGGGCTCCCCCATTGCCGTGTACGACGGACGAGTTCAGGCCGTGGCACAAATGGGCCTGAATGCGGGAATGCCGCTTTGGTATGACTACTGCCACGATGTTCTGCCGACACCTCCCACCAAACTCGGCGGTTTACTCAGAAACGGATTCAATCGCGGTCTGTACTGGGCGGTCGCCCGTGGAATGCTTTGACCCTGCACAGGGAGGAGTGAATGTGATGGAAGTAGCCAATGAGTCCGCACTGATGGCGAAGCTCAAACCACTGATTGACAGTGGTCGGGTAGACAACCTGATAGACCTGCTGTCGCTGGTCAGCGACGTCGTCGATTTGCTGGACGCCCCGATGGTGGAAAAACTGGCTCAGCTTTTCGAGAACGCCACAGCGGCCACCTGGACTGTCAGCAACGCCGTGCGTGCGGCAAAAGCCGACAGTGCAGAAAACGAGCAGCCCCCCGGCTTTTATCAACTACTGAAACTGTTGCGCGAGCCCGATACGCGAAGAGGTGTGGGGTTTTTACTTAAAACCCTCAACGTCATTGGAAGACAACTTTGAATCGCCAGAGAGGACAACCTCATGAGCACCGACCTGCAGCCAACATGCAATGCCAAAACCGACTGGGACGCCAAGGCCTACCAGCAATTCTCAAGGCTTCGACAACGACCGGTGAACGAGCTGCTCGACCGTGTCGAACTCCAACACCCCACACGCATTTATGACCTGGGCTGTGGCACTGGCATTGCCACGCAAGTACTGGCCAAGCGTTGGCCCCGCGCGCACCTCATGGGTGTCGACTGTTCGGAGCAAATGCTTCAGGAAGCCAAGTGTTTACCGATCAAGGCGCACTGGAAGCAGTGCGATCTACAAACCTGGCAACCAGAGCAACCTGCCGATCTGCTCTTTGCCGCCGCTGTGCTGCATTTCATCGGCGATCACGAACACCTGCTGCCGCGCCTGCTGGGTTATCTCAATCCGGGCGGTTGTCTGGCGGCGCACATGCCCGACTGGCGGGACGCGGTGTGGTATCAGCTGATGCTGGACACCCTTGACGATGGCGGCCCCGACGGCAAACCGCTGGGCACGCCGCAGATGCGCGAAGCCCTCGCTGCGCGGCCGTTACTGTCGCTGGAAAGTTATCACCGGTTGCTCTCGCCCATCACCCGTACGCTGGATATCTGGGAGACCGAACAGTTGCAGGTCGTGGATGGCAAATCGCCGATTTATGACTGGATCAAGGTGTCGGCTTTGCGGTCGGTGATGCAAGCGTTGAGGGACAACGAGCAGGCGCGATTCATCTACCACTTCATGATGCGGGTACATGCGCATTACCCGCATGAGAGCGATGGGCGCACGCTGTTTCCGTTCAAGCGGATTTTCATTGTCGCTACGGTGTGACATTCAGCATTGATGCAAGCAGACCCACCGCCATCGTCGGAACGACGATGGCGGTGGGTCAAGCAACATAAATCCCAAGGATCACTCCCGAGACTCGACTCCCAGCTCATCCCACACCGACTCAGCCAAATGGAACGTCGCATTGGCCGCCGGAATCCCGCAGTAGATCGCGCTCTGCATGATCACTTCCTTGATCTCGCCTCGCGTCACGCCGTTGTTGGCGGCGGCGCGCAGGTGCAACTTGAGCTCTTCGTTGCGGTTCATGCCGATCAGCATGGCAATCGTGATGAGGCTGCGGGTGTGGCGCGGCAGGCCCGGACGGGTCCAGATGTCGCCCCACGCGTGGCGGGTGATCATCTCCTGGAACTCCGAGTTGAACTCGGTCAGGGCGTTCAGGCTGCGGTCGACGTGGGCATCGCCCAACACCGCGCGACGAACTTTCAGGCCTTCGTCGTAACGTTGTTTCTCGTCCAAAAGAATATCCTCAGTGGCCTGCCAGAAATGCCAACACCCGCACGCTGAAAGCGTCGCCGGCCTGGACGTTGGACAAGTGCGCAGCGTAGAACTCGGCGTACTCGGCGCCCTGCACGTGCTCCTGAATGAAGTGCCCGCCGGACGGCGGCGTGACCGCGTCTTCGGTGCCGGCGATGACCAGCATCGGCACCTTGATCGAGGACAACTGGTCACGGAAATCGGCGTCGCGCACTGCGGCGCAATTGGCCGCGTAACCTTCAGGCGAGGTGGCCGCGAGCATGTCGGTGATCTGCTTCGCCACCGCTGGATTGGCTTGGGCAAAATCCGCGGTGAACCAGCGCGCAATCGACGCATCACGCAACGCGACCATCGCGGCCGGACCGTCACGCAATACGGTTTCGATCCGTGGGTTCCACACCGACGGATCACCGATTTTCGCGGCCGTGTTACACACCACCAGTTTATGCAGGCGTTCGCCGGCGTTGATCCCCAGCCACTGGCCGATCAAACCGCCCATCGACAACCCACAGAAATGTGCACGCTCAATGTTCAGCGCATCCAGCAGCGCCAGCACGTCATGCCCCAGTTGCTCGATGCTGTACGGCCCCGGCGTCACCAGCGATTTGCCATGCCCGCGAGTGTCGAAACGCAGCACGCGAAAATGCTCGGCGAACGCCGCCATTTGCGCGTCCCACATGTGCAGGTCGGTGCCCAGAGAGTTGGACAACACCAGTACGGGCGCGTCGACCGGCCCTTGAATTTGGTAGTGCAGTTCGCCATCGGCGAGTTGTACGAAAGCCACAGCAGTCTCCTTCAGGCAGTCAATGCAGAATGTTCAGCCACCGCTCGCTCGACCCAGGTATGGGCCTGACCGAGGTAGTTGGCGGGGTCCATCAGACGATCCAGTTCAGCGGCAGAAAGCTGCGCGGTCACTTGCGGTTCCTCGCCCAGTACTGCGCGCAGATGACACTGTTGCGCCACGGCGCGTTTGCAGCACTGTTCCAGCAAATGGTGTGCAGTATCGCGGCCGACCCGCTGGGCCAGGACGATGCTCGCCGCTTCGGCGAGCACCAGGCCTTGGGTCAGGTCGAGATTGCGGGCCATGCGCTCGGCGTCCACTTCCAGAGCATCGGCCACCAGCAACGCCTGTTTCAGGCTGCCCGACACCAGGCAGCAAATCTCCGGCAGGGTTTCCCACTCGGCATGCCACAGGCCCAGGCTGCGCTCGTGTTCCTGAGGCATCGCGCTGAACAAGGTCGAGAGCAAACCGGGTACGCGAGTGGCCGCGCCGATCAGCACCGCCGCGCCCACGGGGTTGCGTTTGTGCGGCATGGTCGAGGAACCGCCCTTGCCCGGCGCCGCGGGTTCGAACACCTCCCCCGCTTCGGTCTGCATCAACAGGCTGATGTCACGGCCGAGCTTGCCGAGGCTGCCGGCGATCAAACCCAGCACCGCGCCGAACTCCACCAGCCGATCACGCTGGGTGTGCCAGGGTTGCTCCGGCAACGTCAGTTGCAGCTCACCGGCCAAGGCTTCGGCAATCGGCATCGCCTGGTCGCCGAGGGCCGCGAGGGTCCCGGAAGCGCCGCCGAATTGCAGCACCAACAGGCGCGGCTTGAGTTCTTGCAGTCGTTGTCGGCTGCGGCTGACAGCGCCCAGCCAGCCGGCGATTTTCATGCCCAGGGTGACGGGCGTCGCGTGTTGTAACCAGGTGCGGCCAGCCAGCGGTGTGGCGACGTAGCGCAACGCTTGGGTCGCCAACGTTTCGCCCAGCTGCGCCAGGTCTCGTTCGATCAACGCCAGTGCCTGGCGCAGTTGCAACACCAGACCGGTGTCCATGACGTCCTGACTGGTGGCGCCCAGATGCACGTAACGCTCGGCCTCGGCATCGCTGGCGGCAACTTGCTTGCCCAATGCCTTGACCAGCGGAATCGCCGAATTACCGGCCGTGGCAATCGCCTCGCCCAGTGCGGCAAAATCATAAAACCCGGCCTGACAGGCCGCTTCAATAGGCGCGACAGCGGTGTGCGGAATCAAGCCGACTTGTGCTTGCGCTCGCGCCAATGCCGCTTCGACATCGAGCATGGCCTGAACCCGGCCCTGATCGCAGAACACTTCACGCATGTCGCGGGCAGTGAAATAGGCATCGAACAATTGATTGCCCGGTCGCTGGTTCATAAACAATCCCTGAAGGCGTGGGCCGATGTGGCCCACGCTGATAAATCAAAGGTCGTGGTGCAGGTATTTCGCTTGTTTCGGCAAACGCAGGCTGAACAGGAACGCCACCGCCATCATCACCGTCACGTACCAGTAGAAGGAGTTCTCCATGCCGCCGGCCTTGAGGCTCAGGGCCACGTATTCCGCCGAACCGCCGAAGATCGCGTTGGCCACCGCGTACGCCAGGCCGACACCCAGCGCGCGCACTTCGGGCGGGAACATCTCGGCTTTTACCAGGCCACTGATGGAGGTGTAGAAACTGACGATCGCCAGCGCCACGGTAATCAGCACAAAGGCCAGGAACGGGCTGCTGACACTTTTCAGGCTGAGCAGGATCGGCACGGTGAACAGCGTCCCGAGGGCGCCGAACCAGAGCATGGAATTACGACGGCCGATCTTGTCAGCGAGCATGCCAAACAGCGGCTGCATGCACATATAAAGGAACAGCGCGCCGGTCATGATGTAGCTGGCGGTCTTGGCCTGCATCCCGGCGGTGTTCACCAGGTACTTCTGCATGTACGTCGTGAAGGTGTAGAAAATCAGCGAGCCGCCGGCGGTGTAACCAAGCACGGTGATAAAGGCTGCCTTGTGATCGCGGAACAACGCGGCGATGCTGCCGGCGTCCTTGTTTTCACGCATTTCCTTGCTGGTGGTTTCCTTCAGCGAACGACGCAGGAACAGCGAAATCAGCGCCGCCGCCGCACCGACCACAAACGGGATACGCCAGCCGTAGGCACGCAAGTCATCTTCGGTGAGGAACTGTTGCAGGATCACCACCAGCGACACCGCCAACAGTTGGCCGCCAATCAGCGTCACGTACTGGAACGAGGCGAAGAACCCGCGCTGGCCCTTGAGGGCCACTTCACTCATGTAAGTTGCGGTGGTGCCGTACTCGCCGCCCACCGACAGGCCCTGGAGCAAGCGCGCGAACAACAGCAGGATCGGTGCCCAGACGCCGATGTCCTTGTAGGTCGGCAGGCAAGCGACAAGCAACGAACCGAAGCACATCATCAGAATCGAGATCAGCATCGAATTCTTGCGCCCGTGCTTATCCGCCACCCGGCCGAAAATCCAGCCGCCGATGGGCCGCATCAGGAACCCGGCGGCGAACACGCCCGCCGTGTTGACCAGCTGCACCGTCGGGTTATCGGACGGGAAAAAGGCCGGGGCGAAATAGATCGCGCAAAAGGCATACACGTAGAAGTCGAACCATTCCACGAGGTTGCCGGACGAGGCACCGACAATGGCGAAGATCCGCTTGCTGCGCTCTTCGCCGGTGTAATGAACGGGGGTAGCCGTGGGTGTTGTCATTGTTTTTTTACTCAATGGGGACAGTGAGAGTCTAGACATACTTCGCAACAGTCCCGTTCCGCAGATAGATCAGCAACACATTTCCCCTGTGGGAGCGGGCTTGCTCGCGATGGCGTCATGTCAGTCAAGATCAATGTTGACTGATACTCCGCTATCGCGAGCAAGCTCGCTCCCACAGGAGTTGCGGTGATCAATCAATAATCGAAGAACACCGTCTCGGCCTCGGTGCCCTGCAAGATCACGTTCCACTGGTAAACACCGCTCGCATCTTGCTTCGCCAGCAACGTGCCGCGGCGGTCAGCCGGCACACATTCGAGCAGCGGATCAGCCACATTGGCCGGTTCGCCGTCAAAATAAATCCGCGTCAGCAGGTGCTTGACCAACCCGCGAGCAAACACCAGCACAACCAGATGCGGCGCCTGAGTCGAGCCCTTCAGCCCCTCCACGGTTCCAGGCTTGATCGTGGTGAAACGAAAGCGCCCTTCAGCATCCACCGGCACCCGGCCAAAGCCTTCAAAGTTGGGGTCCAGGGGTTTGTCCTGATCGTCTTCCGGGTGGTCATACTTGCCGGCAGCATTGGCCTGCCAGATTTCCAGCATCGCGTCGTTGACGATATCGCCATTGCCATCGATGACTTGCCCGGTGATCGCCACGCGCTCGCCCAGGGTCTGTTCGACGGTCAGGTTTTCGCGGTTCAGCCAAGTCAGGCCGATGTGGTAGTAAGGTCCGACGGTGTGGGACGTAGTCGCAGTCAGCGTCATCTTATTTCTCCATCGGCGTGGCATCGCGGCCGCGCAAGACGATGTCCCAGCGATAACCGAGGGCATAGGAAGGGATGGTTTTTTCCAGGTCGAAACTGGCGATCAAGCGCTCTTTGGCGCTGGTGTCGGGCACGCAGTTATAGATCGGGTCGTAAGCCAGCAGCGGGTCACCCGGAAAATACATTTGCGTGACCAGACGCGTCAGGATGCTCGGTCCGAACAGCGAGAAATGGATGTGCGCCGGGCGCCAGGCATTGTGGTGGTTGCCCCACGGGTAGGCACCGGGCTTGATGGTCTGGAATTGATACCAGCCATCGGCGTCGGTCACGGTGCGGCCAGTCCCGGTGAAGTTCGGGTCCAGCGGCGCATCGTGCAGGTCGCGGTCGTGGTTGTAGCGGCCGGCGGCATTGGCCTGCCAGATCTCCACCAGAATCCCCGGCACGGGAAGACCGTTTTCATCCAGCACACGGCCATGAATGATGATGCGTTCACCCAAGGGCTCGCCCTTGTGTTGGGACGTCAGGTCGTTGTCCTTCTCGTTGACGCGCTCTGCACCGACTGTCGGGCCGGTGATTTCCGACAGCGAATGGGGCAAGAACACCAACGGCTTGGACGGCGAGCGACGGTTGGTGGATTGATAGGCCGGGTGCAGGTAATCAGGCTGAGTGCCTTCCTGCGGACGGCGGTAACCAGGCTTGTCAGTCATTTCGCTTTCCTCTGTTCTTATTGTCACTGCTGCGCGTCAGACGCGTTCGATCGCCAAGGCCAGACCTTGGCCGACGCCGACGCACATGGTCGCCAGACCTTTCTTGCCACCGGTTTTTTCCAACTGATGCAACGCGGTCAGCACCAGGCGCGCACCGCTCATGCCCAGTGGATGGCCCAGAGCAATGGCGCCACCGTTCGGGTTGACCTGCGGCGCGTCATCCGCCAGCCCCAGTTCGCGCAGCACCGCCAGGCCCTGGCTGGCGAACGCTTCGTTGAGTTCGATCACGTCGAAATCGCTGACGGCCACACCGAGGCGTTCGGTCAGTTTGCGCACCGCCGGGACCGGGCCGATGCCCATGACCCGAGGCGCTACGCCGGCGCTCGCCATGCCCAGCACTTTGGCGCGAGCAGTCAGGCCGTGTTTTTTCACTGCTTCCGCCGACGCCAGGATCAGCGCTGCGGCACCATCGTTCACACCCGATGCGTTACCGGCAGTGACCGTTTTATCGGGACCATTGACCGGTTTCAGTTTGGCCAGGGTTTCCAGGGTGGTGTCGGCGCGCGGATGCTCATCCTGACTGACGATGGTTTCCCCTTTCTTGTGGGCAATTCGCACTTCAACGATTTCTTCAGCGAAAAATCCTGCAGCTTGCGCGGCGGCTGTCCGTTGCTGGCTGCGCAACGCGAAAGCGTCCTGATCTTCACGGGACACTTGGTAATCGTCAGCCACGTTGTCGGCGGTCTGCGGCATCGCATCGACACCGTATTGGGCTTTCATCAACGGATTGATGAAACGCCAGCCGATGGTGGTGTCTTCCAGCTTCATGTTGCGCGAGAACGCCGCATCAGCCTTGCCCATCACGAACGGCGCGCGGGACATCGATTCGACGCCACCGGCAATCGCCAACTCCATTTCACCGCTGGCGATGGCGCGGAACGCGGTGCCGATGGCATCCATCCCGGAAGCGCAGAGACGGTTGAGGGTCACGCCCGGAATGGTTTCCGGCAGCCCCGCCAACAGCAGCGCCATACGCGCCACGTTGCGATTGTCTTCGCCGGCCTGGTTAGCGCAGCCGAGGAACACTTCGTCGACCGCGTTCCAGTCCACCGACGGATTGCGCTCCATCAGCGCCTTGATCGGCACAGCGGCGAGGTCGTCGGCGCGCACCGCCGCGAGGCCACCGCCGAAACGGCCGATGGGGGTGCGAATCGCGTCGCAGATATAAACGTCACGCATCACGCTTCTCCGGGTGCTTGGCCGTGGGCGGCGGCTGTGCGGGCTTCCAGATCCCTGAGCGCCTTCAATTCGACCTCGGTCGGCTCGGCGGTGTTTTCCAACGTCTCGGCGAAGCGAATCGCCCAGCCCGTGGCGGCGGTCACTTGCTCGCGGGTCACGCCCGGGTGCAGTGCGGTGACCACGAATTCATGGGTGCCGGCTTCCGGTTCCATGATGCACAGGTCGGTAATGATGCCGACAGGGCCAGCGCCCGGCAGGCCGAGACGCTTGCGTGAATCACCGCCCTCGCCGTGGCCGACCGACGTAATGAAGTCGAGTTTGTCGACGAAGGAACGCGCCGACTGCTTGAGAATGATCAGCACGCTTTTGGCCGAACCGGCGATCTCCGGCGCACCGCCAGCACCCGGCAGGCGGACTTTCGGTGCGTGGTAATCGCCAACCACAGTGGTGTTGATGTTGCCGAAGCGGTCGACTTGCGCGGCGCCGAGGAAACCGACGTCAATGCGCCCGCCCTGCAACCAATAGCGAAAAATCTCACCGGTCGGAACGACCGTGTCGGCGGTTTCCGCCAATTCGCCGTCGCCGATCGACAGCGGCAGTACGCTTGGCTTGGCACCAATCGGACCCGATTCGTAGATCAGGACGACATCCGGCGAAGAGGTCAGGCGCGCCAGGTTGGCCGCTTTCGATGGCAAGCCGATGCCGACGAAGCACACTGAACCGTTTTTCAGGCGGCGGGCGGCGGCGACGGTCATCATTTCATTGGTGGTGTAAGTCATTACTTGGCCTCCGAAGCAGCGGCCAGCTTGGCCTGGAACTCGCTGAAGTCAGCGCAGCCGTGGATGTATTCGTTGATCCACGCGGTGAAGGTTTCACGGTCGCGGGCAATCGGGTCCCAAGCCTGGTAGAAACGGTTGTCGCGCTCGTTGTACCCATGGGCGTAGGACGGATGCGCACCGCCAGGGACGTGGCAGACCGCGCTCAAGGCCCAGGTCGGCAGCACACAGGAGTTCATCGGTGCGTTGAGGTCGTCAACGATTTCTTCAACGGTCACGATGCAACGCTTGGCGGCCAGCGCAGCTTCTTTCTGCACACCGAGAATGCCCCACAACAGCACGTTGCCTTTGCGGTCGGCTTTCTGTGCGTGGATCACGGTGATGTCCGGGCGCACCGAAGGTACGGCGGCCAACACTTCACCGGTGAATGGGCAGGTCACGGTTTTGATCAGCGGGTTGACCTTCGGCAGGTCGGAGCCGGCGTAGGCCCGCAGCACCGCGAATGGCAGGCCGGAGGCACCCGCGACGTAGGCATTGGCCAGGTCGGCGTGGCTGTGCTCTTCGATTTCCAGCGCATGCGGCCACTGCTTCTCGACCGCATCACGCAGACGGTGCAGCGAGCCGACGCCCGGGTTGCCGCCCCAGGAGAAAATCAGCTTGCGAGCACAACCGGCGCCGATCAACTGGTCGTAGATCAGGTCAGGCGTCATTCGTACCAGCGTCAGATCTTTCTTGCCCTGACGAATGATTTCATGACCCGCCGCCGTAGGGATCAGGTGAGTGAAGCCTTCGAGCGCGACAGTATCGCCGTCGTTAACGAATTGCTTCACCGCGTCGTGCAGCGAAAGGATTTCAGCCATGGGGCAGGCTCCCGTTTTTTATTAACCGACAGTGGAAGAAAAAGGCGCGATGCGCTGCGCCGGAATGACTGAAGATTAAGCCTGCGCAAAACGCCAAACAATCCGATAATCGACTGAGTGTTCGTTTATCGAACAGATTGTTGTTTGGCTACCGATCGTCGACTTGAGCGTTCCCACTCTGCGTGGGAATGCAGCCCGGGACGCTCCGCGTCCCAAAAGCGGACGCAGAGCGCCCATTTGAGGCATTCCCACGCGGACGGTTCGACGCCTCGACGTGGGAACGATCAGGTAACGCTCATATACCGTCAGGTCGCATCCGCATGACTGACCATGCCCTTGATCACCACGGCGGTTGTCGCCACGGCTGCGGGAATCACCAGCGCCGTCAGCACTTGCTCGAAATTCCAGCCCAGGCCCAGCAACGTCGCGCCCATCCAGGCCCCGAGGATCGCGCCGAAACGACCAATCCCCAGCATCCACGACACACCGGTCGCCCGCCCTTGCGTCGGGTAAAAACGCGCCGCCAGCGAAGGCATCGCCGACTGCGCGCCGTTGACGCACATCCCGGCCACCAGGACCAAGGTCGCCAGGAGCGTAATGTTGCCCAGGCTCTGCCCTACCGCGTAGGCAAACACCCCGGCCAGCAGGTAGAAAATGCCGATGACCTTGTGCGGATTGAACCGGTCCATCGCCCATCCCACACCCACGGCGCTCAACACGCCGCCAAACTGGAACAACGCACCAATGAACGCCGCTTGCTCCATGCTCGCGCCGCTGTCACGCATCAGCGTCGGCAGCCAGCTGGTCAACAGGTAAACGATCACCAGACCCATGAAGTAGGTCAGCCACAGCAACAAGGTGCCGGTGCTGTAGGTGCCGGAGAAGATCACCGCGAACACGTTGCGCGCCTTCACGGTTTTTTGTTCCGGCACGCTGAAACTCGAGGCCTGAGCGACGACGGTCGGATCAATGGGAGCCAGGGTCTTGCGCACTTTGTCGGTGCCGCGATTGCGCACGACCAGGTAACGCGCCGATTCCGGCAACCAGAACAGCAATACGACGGCGAGGATCAGCGGCAGAACCCCGCCGATCAACAGCAGGCTGTGCCAGCCGAATGCAGGAATCAGTTTGGCCGAGATAAACCCGCCGCCGGCCATGCCGAGGTTGAAGCCACAGAACATGCTGGTCACCAGCAGGGATTTTTTGCGCTCCGGGGTGTATTCCGACAGCAACGTCGTGGCGTTTGGCATGCCGGCGCCCAGACCCAGGCCCGTCAGGAATCGCAGCACCAGCAATTGATCAACGTTAGTGCTGTAGGCCGACGCCAGGCTGAAGATGCCGAACAGCAATACCGCACCGACCAGTACGACTTTTCGCCCGAAGCGGTCAGCCAACGGGCCGGAGCCCAGTGCGCCAAAGACCATGCCGATCAACGCGGCACTCATCACCGGGCCGAGACTCGCGCGGTCGATCCCCCAATCCTGGGAAAGGGCCGGCGCGATAAAGCCCATCGCCGCCGTGTCGAGGCCATCGAGAAAGACAATCAGAAAACACAGGATCACCACTCGCCACTGGTAGCGCGAAATGGGTTGAGCATTGATGAAGGACTGCACGTCGAGGCAGTTTCCTACAGCAGACTGAGGCTGGTTCATTATTTTTATTCCACGCAAGAACGCAGTCGGACAGGTGCCAGCCAAGGCTGGCGCTGCCGCGACAGTAATGATCCGGGGGAAAGAGCGTCAATTCGATAAACGCGACTCTGTGCGTTTATCGAACAGCTTAGAAGGTTCAGGCAAACAGTTGCGCGCTGAGGTCGCGACTGGCGCTCAGCAAACCAGGCAGGAAACGTTGCTCCAGTTCATTGCGGCTGACCCGTCCGGCGTGGGTGCTGACGTTCAGCGCGGCCACGACCTGACCAGATGCGTCGTACACCGGAACCGCAATGGAACGCAGGCCTTGCTCCAGTTCCTGATCGACAATGCACCAGCCTTGCTGCCGCACTTCTTGCAGGCATTCGAGCAACGCCTCAGGGGTGTGCAAGGTTCGGCTGGTCTTGGCCTGGAATTCGGCATGGTCGAGGTATTCGCGCAGCGAAGTGTCGTCCAGCGCAGCGAGAAGAATCCTGCCCATGGACGTGCAATAGGCCGGCAATCTCCCCCCCACCGACAGGTCCACGGAAATCAGGCGCTGGGTAGTGGCCGAGCGCGCGATGTACAAAATGTCGTCGCCCTCCAGCGTCGCCATGTTGCAAGCCTCGTGAAGCTGTTCACTCATGCGGTCCAGATATGGCTGGGCGGACACCGCCAGTGGCGTGGAGGATAAATAGGCATGACCCAGCGTCAGCACCTTGGGCAGCAGCGAATAGGTGCGACCGTCAGTAGTGGCATAGCCGAGTTTGATCAGGGTATGCAGGCAACGTCGCACAGCAGCGCGGGGAATTTCCGTGCGGTGACTGATCTGGGCAATCGTCAGGTGTCGCTTGCGCTCCTGGAACGCTTGCACCACTGCGAGTCCCCGGGCCAGGGACGTCATGAAATCCGGGTCGCCGGTCAGGGCCTGGATGCGCTTGGCGGGCGAGGCCACGATTGGCGGTGCCACTGAAGCGAAGGAGTTGCGCATTTGATCGTTCATATCGGGTCCTTTCCTACATCAGCGGCTATTACAAGCGGCTACCGGTTCTGCACACAAGCCATCGGCCGCCAAGATTGGGCGATTATCGAACCATCGACCGATAATCGCAATCGACCACAAGCAATGCCTGCCCGGCGTGCGCCCTGATGTTAACGTCGACACTAGATGTTTTTATTCTTGTTGGATCGCGGACTTTAAGGTGCGATGTAATTGGCGTAACTTGCTCGACTTTATGGCGCCAGAAAGACATCGGTGCCAAGTGACTTCAACGACGGGTAGTTGCCGCAAAAGTTGCCAGTAACAAAACAATCACACACGGTGAACTACTTTTAACTCCGAGGAGATAGTGTTCTTCGGTTCGACCGCTATAATGGATCTCAGTGGTGACCGGTTTTTACGTGCCGACTCCGCCACTCGACAGCCCGGTACTCTACCGTCGCTGCCCGCAGCAAACGCTTGACGCTCATTTCATATGCTCGACCAACGCGCGCGCTGAAACAGGTAACTGATGCTACGTCAGCTGTTTTTCTCTGGTGCCGTGGCCGCCTGCAACATGGAAGTATTGTTCACCTGCCGTAAAACGATGCCTTGTCCGGCATGGCCTTTCGGCAAGTGTGGTCAATAGATCCACGCAGCGCGTTTCACCAGAATTTATCTCAACTCATACAGGTAGCACTGTGACGAAAGACGAACTGCGCGCGGAACTTGAGCGCCAGGAACAACGTTACAAGGAAGTTTACGGCGGGGAAGTCACCACCTACGCCGCTCAGCCCGAACCCGAGCGCAAGCCTTGGCGTAAACGCGCCACCGTTCAGGATCAGGCGTTCACCCAGGAATTGCAAAAGATGGAAAAGGAACTCAAAGCCGAAGAGCCATGATTGCCTCGGCCTGAATACTTCCAAGGGGTCTGCATCTGCACCTGTTAAAAGCAGGTTGTACGGATGGTGCCTTTCGCGCCCGCTACAAGCGGGCAGCGGCCACCTCACCCATCGGTTGAGGCAAATGGCGCATGCCTGACCCTCTTTTCAGCTATTTCACACAAGCGTTCAAGCCTCTCGACTTTCCGAGCGAAACCCTTGTGGCTGTGGCCTTTCCTCAATAATTCAACGACTTGCAAAACCCCGAAAAAAGCTGGGTCATAAGCTATCAGCGCAAACTAATTCATTGAAGAATGTTACCGATGAGCAGCAAGTGCATCGATTAGCAGTCTTTTCTGGCATAATCGCGCCCCCTTATGACCGGGTCAGAAAACCTTCATGATCGATTTATTCAGCGGACTAGATGCTTGGGTGCTTGTGAGCCTCTTGCTCGCCCTGGCCTTTGTCCTCGCCTTCGAGTTCATCAACGGCTTTCATGACACCGCTAACGCGGTGGCCACTGTTATCTACACCAAAGCCATGCCGCCTCATCTGGCGGTGTTCTTTTCCGGTGTGTTCAACTTCCTCGGCGTGCTGCTGGGCGGCGTTGGCGTGGCGTATGCCATCGTCCACCTGCTGCCGGTAGAACTGCTGATCAATGTGAACACCGGTCACGGACTGGCCATGGTGTTCTCGTTGCTCGCCGCCGCCATCACCTGGAACCTGGGCACTTGGTACTTCGGTATCCCCGCCTCCAGCTCCCACACCCTGATCGGTTCGATCCTCGGTGTCGGCCTGGCGAACGCCTTGATCAACGATATTCCGTTGGCCGATGGCGTGAACTGGCAGAAGGCGATCGATATCGGTGCTTCCCTGGTGTTCTCGCCGTTGGCAGGTTTCATCGTCGCCGCGCTGGTGCTGATCGCCCTTAAATGGTGGCGTCCCCTGTCCAAGATGCACAAGACACCGGACCAGCGCCGCAAGCTCGACGACAAGAAGCACCCACCGTTCTGGAACCGCCTGGTACTGGTGATCTCGGCCATGGCCGTGAGCTTCGTGCACGGCTCCAACGACGGTCAGAAAGGTATCGGCCTGATCATGCTGGTACTGATCGGTATCGTGCCGGCGCAGTTTGTACTCGACCTGAGCAGCACGACTTACCAGATCGAGCGCACCCGCGATGCGACCTTGCACCTGAGCCAGTTCTACAAACGCAACTCTGACACCTTGGGCGAGTTCCTGGCGCTGGGCAAAAGCGTGGAAGGCGATCTGCCGGAGAAATTCCGTTGCAACCCGCAACAGACCGAACCGACCATCACTGCCCTGCTCGGCACCCTTAAAGGTGTAGCGGACTACCATTCGCTGCCATCGGAAAGCCGCATCGAAGTGCGTCGCTACCTGCTCTGCCTGGACGACACCGCGAAGAAAGTCAGCAAATTGCCTACCCTGGCAGCCCGTGAAAAAGCTGACCTGGACAAACTGCGCAAAGACCTGACCACCACCACCGAATACGCCCCGTTCTGGGTGATTCTGGCCGTCGCCCTGGCCCTCGGCCTCGGGACCATGGTGGGCTGGAAACGCGTGGTACTGACCATCGGCGAAAAGATCGGCAAGCAAGGCATGACATATGCCCAAGGCATGTCGGCACAAATCACCACCGCGTGCATGATCGGCCTGGCGAACATCTTCAGCCTGCCGGTCTCCACCACCCACGTCCTGTCCTCCGGCGTCGCCGGCACCATGGTCGCCAACAAAAGCGGCCTGCAAGGCGGCACCGTCAAAACCATCCTGCTGGCCTGGGTCCTGACCCTGCCAGCAACAGTGGCCCTGTCGGCCGGCCTGTTCTGGCTGGCCTCGAAGGCACTAGGCAGCTGATATATAGCTGCAACGAAAAGGCGCGCACCGTGAGGTTCGCGCCTTTTTAATGCCTGCAATTCGGCCTCAGTGATCTACTGAAAGCGACGGGCTAGACGCGAGGCCCCATCGTCGGAACACCGCCCAGAGCAAGCCCGCTCCCACAGGGTTCGATGTACATCTGCAGGAGATTAGTCGGTTGGCGGGACGTCATCGCTGGCAGGCCAGCTCCCACAGTGGAACGGGCACACCTGAAAGAGACTGGTCGGCTGTCAGGCCGCCATCGCGGGCAAGCCCGCTCCCACAGGGTTCGATGCACGCTGCAAGAATCTGGTCGGCTGTCAGGCCGCCATCGCCAGCAGGCTAGCTCCCACAATAAAAACCGAGGTACACCGCCCGCCCCTCACCACTCAACAGGCCGAGCGGTAGCTCGCCTGCAGCTCTTGATCTTGATCCGCCCGTCCCTTTGGAACGCGGAGCGTCCCTGGCTGCATTCCCACGCGGAGCGTAGGGAACGATCAGTGAGGTATCAGGAAGAGACTGGTCGGCTGGCAAGCCAGCTCCCACAATAAATCGAGGTACACCGCCCGCCCCTCACCACTCAACAGGCCGAGCGGTAGCTCGCCTGCAGCTCTTGATCTTGATCTACCCGCCCCTTCGGCAGGCTGAGTGGAGGCGTTCATCTGGGGGTGGGCGCGTAGCGCCGTGCGGCGAAGCCGCACACATCGAGAGGAGGTCGTCGCGAAGCAGACCGGAGGCGATGCCCCCAGATGAATGCCGGAACGAAGGAACACCGAGCCTAAGCGAGGGGCCGGACGTCGGGGCGAGCCTTTTTTTTGCTTACTTTTTTTGAGGCGTTTGTCAAAAAAAGTGAGTCGCCGTCAGGGCGAAACCCTAAGTGGCCGTTACCGCAGCAACGGATATACACCCGGTCAACCCAAAACATGGTCGGCCCAAAGGCCGCCACTACAAACAAAAAAAAAGGGCAACCGAAGTCGCCCAAAATGCCTTGCGTGCTCATTACACCCAGAAAGACCTACGGCTTACGCTTATGCGAATCCTTCCAGATAAAAAATCCAAACCCTGCAAAAAACAGAACCATGAGGCCAACTGTCAGCACTCCGGCGATCACCACGTTATCGAAAAACATGACGTCCCTCCTGCACCTGCCCTGTTGCGATAGGGCTAAGTTAACCAATCAGACAGAAGAGAAAATTGACCGGGATCAATGTCGCCCAAGACAGGGCGTAAAGAAGGGAAAATAACTGACCTGCATCAACCAATGCAGGGTACTTCAACGCTTTTTCGGTTTGTTCTTCGGCTTTTTCTTGGCTTTGCCCAACGGCATCGCCTGCTCAAACGCCTGACGCACTTCATTCAGACGCTTTTCATTAAGGTCATGAACCCGCTTCGCGCGTTCAGAATTAAGATCAATCAACTTGTCATCTTGGCTCATGGTGCTCAATACATCATTCGGCAGGTTTGTCGCAATAATGCCGCCTGGCGCCAGCGCTGACCAGCCGCAACCTCAAATCTGAATATCGACCCACAACCCCTGACGCGGCTGATCTTCCATCAACGGCGCCACCGGCACAGTATTGTCGGCATTGAGCTCATCACCGGGAACTGCCAGATGCTCCTGCGGATCCTCGTCAGCCTCACGACGTCGCCGGTCGCGCTCAAGTTTGCGGCGCTGCTCCTCGCGCAGCTGAAAAGCCGCCTCTTCGGGATCGCGCTGTTGCAGGTCGATCGTGCTTTCGTTGGAGCTTTCCTGCACCGGCACGACAGGCGGAATATCCGGGCGCTGACGGATAGGGTCGTGCTGTGAGGTGATCGGCACGGCACTCAAGGGGAGCATCGGTGGCAGCATAATTAGTAGTCTCCTGTCAGCAGGCTGTCGGCTGAGGGGATGGCGACTTGAGCCATCGGTCGCAAAGTGTGACCGGTTTGGCACGGATTGGTGCCCGAACCGGCACACGCTGCATCATTGGACTAACGTAAGTCTGCGAGTATTTATGAGAGTCCTTTGGCCCTGAAGCCCTCATTCCGTTAAGATAGCCCGCTTTTTCAAGGTGGGAGTCAGGCAGCATGGCGCAGCAGTATCAACCGGGGCAACGCTGGATCAGTGACAGCGAAGCCGAGCTGGGTTTAGGCACCGTTCTGGCACAGGACGGCCGCTTGTTGACCGTGCTCTATCCGGCCACTGGCGACACTCGCCAGTACGCGCTACGGAATGCGCCCCTCACCCGCGTGCGATTTTCGCCGGGCGATTCGATCACTCACTTCGAAGGCTGGAAACTGACGGTCCAGGAAGTCGACGACGTCGACGGCCTGCTGGTCTACCACGGCCTCAACGCGCAAAACGAAGTGGTTACCCTGCCGGAAACCCAACTGTCGAACTTCATTCAGTTCCGTCTGGCCAGCGACCGCCTGTTCGCCGGGCAGATCGACCCGCTGGCCTGGTTCTCCCTGCGTTATCACACCCTGGAACACACCAGCCGCCAATTGCAGTCCTCGCTGTGGGGACTGGGTGGCGTGCGTGCGCAACCGATCGCGCACCAGCTGCACATCGCCCGTGAAGTCGCCGACCGCATTGCCCCACGGGTATTGCTGGCCGACGAAGTGGGCTTGGGTAAAACCATCGAAGCCGGTCTGGTGATCCATCGCCAACTGCTCTCGGGCCGCGCCAACCGCGTGCTGATCCTGGTTCCTGAGAACCTGCAGCACCAGTGGCTGGTCGAGATGCGCCGCCGTTTCAACCTGCAAGTCGCGCTGTTCGACGAAGAACGCTTCATCGAAAGCGATGCCGCCAACCCGTTCGAAGACACGCAGCTCGCGCTGGTGGCTCTTGAGTGGCTGGTAGAAGACGAGAAAGCCCAGGACGCACTGTTTGCCGCCGGTTGGGACCTGATGGTCGTCGACGAAGCGCACCACCTGGTGTGGCACGAAGACAAGGCCAGCCCTGAATATTCGTTGGTCGAGCAACTGGCCGAAGTCATTCCCGGCGTGCTGCTGCTGACCGCGACCCCGGAACAACTGGGCCAGGACAGCCACTTCGCCCGTTTGCGCCTGCTTGACCCGAACCGTTTCCATGACCTGCACGCCTTCCGCGCCGAGAGCGAAAACTATCGCCCGGTGGCCGAGGCCGTTCAGGAGCTGCTGGACAAGGGGCGCCTGTCGCCTGAAGCGCACAAGACCATTCACGGTTTCCTCGGCAACGAAGGCGAAGCCTTGCTGACCGCGGTGAACGATGGCGACACCGAAGCCAGCGCCCGCCTGGTCCGCGAATTGCTGGACCGCCACGGCACCGGACGTGTGCTGTTTCGCAACACTCGCGCCGCCGTGCAGGGTTTCCCGGAGCGCAAGCTGCACCCGTACCCGCTGCCGTGCCCGGACGAATACCTCGAACTGCCGTTGGGCGATCACGCCGAGTTGTACCCGGAAGTCAGCTTCCAGGCCCAGCCGGACGCCAACGAAGAAGAACGCTGGTGGAAATTCGACCCGCGTGTCGAGTGGCTGATCGATACGCTGAAAATGCTCAAACGCACCAAAGTGCTGGTGATCTGCGCCCACGCCGAAACCGCCATGGACCTGGAAGACGCCCTGCGCGTGCGTTCCGGTATTCCGGCGACAGTGTTCCACGAAGGCATGAACATCCTCGAGCGTGACCGCGCCGCCGCCTACTTCGCCGATGAAGAATTTGGCGCGCAAGTACTGATCTGCTCGGAAATTGGCAGTGAAGGTCGCAACTTCCAGTTCTCGCACCACCTGGTGCTGTTTGATCTGCCGTCCCACCCGGATCTGCTGGAGCAGCGTATCGGGCGTCTGGACCGGATCGGCCAGAAGCACATCATCGAACTGCACGTGCCGTACCTGGAAACCAGCCCGCAAGAGCGTCTGTTCCAGTGGTATCACGAAGCGCTGAACGCTTTCCTCAACACCTGCCCGACCGGCAACGCCTTGCAGCATCAGTTCGGCCCGCGCCTGCTGCCGCTGCTGGAAAACGCCGACGACGGCGAGTGGCAAGCGCTGATCGACGAAGCCCGCGGCGAGCGTGAGCGTCTGGAAGCCGAACTGCACACCGGCCGTGACCGCCTGCTGGAACTCAACTCCGGCGGTGCGGGCGAAGGTGACGCGCTGGTCGAGGACATCCTCGAGCAAGACGACCAGTTCACCCTGCCGATCTACATGGAAACCCTGTTCGATGCCTTCGGTATCGACAGCGAAGACCATTCGGAAAACGCGCTGATCCTCAAGCCGAGCGAAAAAATGCTCGACGCCAGCTTCCCGCTGGGCGACGACGAAGGCGTGACCATCACCTACGACCGCAACCAGGCGCTGTCTCGCGAAGACATGCAGTTCATCACCTGGGAACACCCGATGGTGCAGGGCGGCATGGACCTGGTGTTGTCCGGTTCCATGGGCAACACCGCCGTGGCGCTGATCAAAAACAAGGCGCTGAAACCCGGCACCGTGTTGCTGGAACTGCTCTACGTCAGCGAAGTGGTTGCGCCGCGCTCGCTGCAACTGGGCCGTTACCTGCCGCCGGCGGCCCTGCGCTGCCTGCTGGATGCCAATGGCAACGACCTGTCGGCCCGGGTGTCGTTCGAGACCTTGAACGATCAACTGGAAAGCGTGCCGCGTGCCAGCGCCAACAAGTTCATTCAGGCCCAGCGCGATCAGCTGACGCCGCGGATCAACGCTGGCGAAGAGAAAATCTTCCCGCGTCACGCCGAGCGGGTTGCCGAAGCGCAACGTCGCCTGGCAGCCGATACCGACGAAGAACTGGCGCGCCTGACCGCGTTGCAAGCGGTCAACCCGACTGTGCGCGACAGTGAACTGGTCGCCCTGCGCAAACAGCGCGAGCAAGGGCTGGCCATGCTCGACAAGGCGGCGCTGCGACTGGAAGCGATTCGAGTGTTGGTGGCGGGTTAAGCCCCCTGCTCCACCGTTAAAAAGAAGGCCCGCAGCGATGCGGGCCTTTTTTTTGTCTGCTTGATGATCGTTCCCACGCTCTGCGTGGGAATGCCTCAAGGGACGCTCCGCGTTCCAGCTCTCGAAAGGGACGCAGAGCGTCCCGGGCTGCATTCCCACGCAGAGCGTGGGAACGATCAATTCCTGTGATGGCGATTAAGCAGTCACCGCAGAACCCACAGGCTCAACCACCGCCACCAACCCTTCTTTCATCCGCTTGGCATCCCTGACAAAACACCGCGACGCCAAGAACAGAAACACCATGGTGAAAAACAGCGCCACCGGGATCAAGTACATCGCGTCATGCAAGCCCACGGCCTTGAACGCCTCGGTCATCTGTTCTGCACCGGCCGCAAACATCGCGGTATGCGCAAAGTGGTCGGACAGGCCACCCACCACCACCGGCCCCAAGCCACCGCCCAGCAAGTACAAGCCAGCGAAGAACAACGCCATCGCCGTGGCCCGCAAGCGTGGTTCGACCACGTCCTGAATCGCCGTGTAGACGCAGGTGTAGAAGTTATAGGCAAACAGCCAACCCAGACTGAACACCGCCACAAACGCCCCGATCTCGATCCGCCCGGCATGCAGCGCCCAAGCGGTGCACACGGTCGAAACGATCAGGCTGAATGCCGCAAACAGCAGTCGCCCATTGGCCACCCGCTGGTGAATCTTGTCCGCAACCCAGCCACCGAGCGTGAGGCCGAACAACCCGGTCACGCCGACAATTACGCCGGTCGCCACCGCTGCTTCCTGTAACGGCATCAGGAAATAGCGCTGCAACATCGGCACCAGGAACGAGTTACAGGCATAGGTCGCAAAGTTGAAGCACAGCCCGGCCAACACCAGCCACAGGAAAGTCGGGACCGCCAGCACTCGACGAATCGGCCGGTCGACACGTTCCTGGGACACCTGCACGCTTTCCGCGGCACCGCGTTTAGGCTCTTTAATGAAGAACATGAAGATCGCCAGGATCAGCCCCGGCACTGCGGCGATGAAGAACGGCGCACGCCAGCTGTCGAATGCCTTGACCATCGCGCCAATGGTAAAAAACGCCAGCAGCAGGCCCAATGGCAGGCCGAGCATGAAAATGCCCATCGCCCGTGCCCGGCGGTGCGCCGGAAACAGGTCGCCGATCAGCGAATTGGCCGCCGGTGCGTAACTGGCTTCGCCGATCCCGATGCCCATGCGCACGATCAGGAAGGCCCAGAAATTGCCCACCAGCCCGTTGACCGCCGTCAGGCCGCTCCAGACCGCCAGCCCCCAACCCATCAATTTGCTGCGCGAACCGGTATCGGCCATCCGCCCCAGCGGCAGGCCGGCAATGGCATAAACGAGGGTGAATGCCGTTCCGATGATCCCCAACTGAAAGTCGCTGAGGTGCCACTCCATGCGGATCGGTTCGATGATGATGGCGGGAATGGTGCGATCGAAGAAGTTGAACAGGTTCGCGAGGAACAGCAGGAACAGAATGCGCCAGGCATTCGCCGCTTGGGTCGAGTTCTGCATGGGTCCGTCTCTTTTTATTGTTGTTGGGGCTTTCACTGTCCCCGGAGCCCTCAATCTAGTCAGGCCCGCCTGAGCTGTCTGTCATTATTCGCAAGGCTGATATCAGCCCATGGCAACCGAACCCGTCCAACCACCACAAGCCGCTGTGGGAGCGGTGTTTTTTCTTACCCGACCGGCTGCTGCAAAATACCTCTGCGCCCCCCTTCACAAGCTCAAGGCGAAGCCTAGAATAGCGACCTTGCTGCCCCACCGTTCCCCCTATCCCTCTTTGACTATCGCCCATGTCCGAAGCCAGTCCGTGTCTGAATTGTGGTGCCTGTTGTTCCCATTTTCGCGTGTCCTTTTTCTGGGGTGAATGCGCCTCGTCCGGAGGAACGGTGCCTGACGACCTTGTCGCGCCGATCAGTCCCAGCCGTGTGGCGATGCTCGGCACGGACTGCAAACCCACGCGCTGCGTCGCCCTGGCAGGGGAAGTCGGCAGCACCGTGAAATGCTCGATTTACGATCAGCGTTCCAGCACCTGCCGCGAGTTCGATGCCTCCTGGGCCAATGGCGAAGCGAACGTAGACTGTGACGCGGCGCGGGCTGCGTTCGGGTTGCCCGCCCTGCAGCCTGAATTTCCGGAGCCTTACGAGCAGATCGCCTGAGGCTTAGTACTGACAGCAATAAAGCTCATTCCAAAATCATCGGCATCAATGTGCCACTACCGCTTGCACTCCTTGTATGGCCTCTATACTCCAACGAACCAACCAACGTTCATGGTGTCGGCAGGCTGATCAATACGGGGCGAACGGATGCAGTGGCCTGATGTGTATTTCACTACCCAGCTGCCAGAAAGCGGTCAGGTCATTCTCAATTGCACACATAACCCACTCCTGGTGTTGCTGGCCTACGTGGTTGCGTGCGCGGCCGGATTTGCCACCCTGGGCATCACCGAACGGATCGGTCATACCGAAAAGTCCACCTCCCAACGCATCTGGCGCTGGGTCGGTGCCGGGTGCCTGGCGGGCGGCATCTGGGCCATGCATTTCATAAGCATGCTGGCGTTCCAGGCGCCGATCGAAATCCACTACCAGCTCCCCGTCACCCTGATTTCGTTGCTGTTTGCACTGAGCGCCTCGTGGCTGGCGATGCAAACCCTCAGCCATGCTCATCTGAGTGTCTGGCAACACGTGCGGGCGGCGGTGTGGATCGGCCTTGGCATCGCAACCATGCAATACGTGGGCATGGCCGCGATGCGCTCGGCGGCGACGGCCTATTACGACCCGACGTTATTCGCCCTCTCCATCGTGATCGCCATCGGCGCCAGCCTGGCCGCACTGTTGATTTCCAGGCACCTGCGCGAGGGCAGCGGCGTGGTTCATCAACTGCTCAAATACACCGCCAGCCTGGTGCTCGGCGCCGGCATCGTCAGCATGCATTTCACCAGCATGGCGGCGCTCAAACTGGTGCTTCCCGAAGGCAGCCTCCAGCCGCAGCCCAACGAAAACAATCATCTGCAATTGGGCGTGACGGTGGCGGTCATGATGTTGCTGATCATCGGCAGCAGCATCAGCGCCGCAATGGCCGACAAGAAACTTCAACACAAGGAAGGCGACCTGCAACGGGTCAATGCCCTGCTCAGTCAGCTCGATCAGGCGCGCCTGTCGCTGCAACAGGTGGCGCACTACGACGCACTGACCAACCTGATCAATCGCCGTGGTTTCAACCAGCTCTTCGCCGAAAAGCTGAGCGAAAAAACCAACGAAGGCGGGATGCTGGCGGTGATGTTTCTCGACATCGATCACTTCAAGCGGATCAACGACAGCCTTGGCCATGACGCCGGCGACCTGATGCTCAAGGTCCTGGCCAGCCACATCAAGAGCTCGGTACGCAGCCACGAAGATGTGGTCGCGCGTTTCGGCGGTGACGAATTTTGCATCCTCATCGGCCTGCATGACCCCGAAGAAGCGCGGCACATGGCCCAGCGCATCATGTTGAAGATGAAAGAGCCTATCGAGCTGGCCGGTCGCAACATGGTCATGACCACCAGCATCGGCATCAGCCTGTTCCCGCAAGACGGCAAGACGTGCGAAGAACTGCTGAAAAACGCCGATCTGGCGCTGTACCAATCCAAGGGCAACGGGCGCAACGGGCTGCATTTTTTCAGCCCGCACATGAAGGCTCGAGCCACGCTGGAACTGCAAGTCGAAGAAGAACTGCGGCACGCCCTGCGCAACGACGACGGATTACTGCTGTTTTACCAACCCATCTATGACCTGAAAACCGGCCAGGTGACCAAGCTCGAGGCGCTGATTCGCTGGCAACACCCGGTTCACGGGCTGCTGGCGCCGGATCGATTTATTGCCATTGCCGAGGCCAACGGCCTGATCGCCGAACTGGACAACTGGGTACTGCGCCAGGCTTGCGAGGACCTTGGCGAACTGTCGCGTCAGGGCTGTGAAGAACTGAAGATTGCCGTGAACTGCTCACCGCTGAACCTTGCGCGCGAAGACCTGGCCAATGAAATCGAACAGGCGCTGCGCATCTGCGGGGTCGCGCCGCAACGGCTGGAACTGGAGGTCACCGAGAACGCATTGATGGGCAATCTCACCGACACCCTGGCGCTGCTGCGCCAGATCCGTGCTCTGGGGGTCTCCCTGTCGATCGACGATTTCGGCACCGGCTATTCATCACTGGCCTACCTCAAGCGCCTGCCGCTGAACACGCTCAAGATCGACCGCTCGTTCATCCAGGACATTCCCAGGGCGACCCAGGACATGGAAATCGTCCAGGCCATTATCGCCATGGCCCATACCCTGCATTTACAGGTGGTCACCGAGGGCGTCGAAACGTTCGAGCAATATGACTTTCTCGAACGCCAGGGCTGCGACTTCGTTCAGGGCTACCTGCTCAGCCGCCCGGTGCCGCTGGCTGAACTGCGTCCGGTGCTGAACGAAATCAATCAGCGCAAACACGCCTGTCCCGTCAGTCCTCTGACCCTGGCGCGCGGTACATTTGCACTAGCGTCGATGGATCTTTTTCCAAAAACCCCTGCCCCCCATGCAGTCGCATCAGTTGCGCGGCCAATCCGCTGATCGGCGTGGATGAGCCCTGTTCGCGGGAAAACTTCACAGCGGTGTCGAGGTCTTTGAGCAGCGTGCGGACATGCCACTTCACGGGTTCAAAACGGCTCTCGGCCATTTGCGGAGCCAGGATCTGCAAGGGTCTTGAATCGGCGAAACCACCGGCCAGCGCTTCGGCGATCAGACCTGCGTCGACCCCGGAACGCTCGGCCAACGCCACCACTTCGGCGATCACCAGCGCGTTGCAGGCAACGATCATCTGATTGCAGGCCTTGGTCACCTGCCCGGCACCGACGCCGCCCATGTGCGTCACCCGTTGACCGAGCTTCAACAGGATCGGCTTGACCCGTTCAAGGTCCGCTGCAGCAGCGCCGACCATAATCGCCAGGCTGCCCGCCTCGGCACCGACCACGCCGCCAGACACCGGTGCGTCCAGCCAATTCATGCCGCACTGATCGGCAAGCGCCGAGGCCATTTCCCGCGTCGCGGTGGGCTCCAGACTGGAAAAATCAACCAGCAACTGACCGCTTTTCGCCCCGCTGGCAATGCCGGCGGGGCCAAAGACCACTTCGCGCACCACCGACGTGTCGGCCAGGCACAGCATCACCACATCGGCGTGTTGGCACAGCTCGGCCGCTGTCGCCACTTGCCGGGCGCCGGCCTCGACCAAGGGCGTGCACTTGCCCGGATTGCGATTCCACACCGTCAGCGGATACCCCGCAGCCAACAGACGCCGGCACATGGGCAATCCCATCAGGCCGATTCCGGCGAACCCCAACGAAGGTAGCGTTGACATCATTTAGCCTCCTTTTGATTAAAGATCGTTGAATACTGGCCGATTCATCATGACTAAGGAAAGGATTCCCCCCGAGCGATGCTCAGGCTTCGGCCATGACGCTTGGGCGAAATACGCGCTAAAAAAGTCGCGAGTAACTATTCCGTGAAGGTTCGGCGACAGCGTGTCGCCGAGCCCATCAGCCCAGGTACATGGCGCCCAATGACTTCTAAAAATAATCCGGCCACTGCGGTTTCCGATCTGACACTGAGCCCCGCGGCAAACAGCCCCTCATCGTCGAAGCCATTGGTTGCATCACGCCCGCTGGCCAGTCAGCAATACCTGTATTTCACCGAAACCAACACCGACCGCATCCTCGACAACCTCGACGGGCTGCGCGATATGGTGTTCCCGCGTCCTCCCCATCAGGATGGCGACAGCGAACAGCATAGTGATCAGGAATTCCCTTCGGTGTGCCTGATCGGTCTGGGGCGCTGCGGTTCCAATATTGCGCTGGACGTCGCGGAGCTGGTGTACAACGCCCGCAAGTTCTACCTCAACGAATTCAACAACGAAGACCGTCCTTCGGCGGACAAACGCTACGCGGAAAAGGGTTACAGCCCGGCGCAGTGGATCCGCAACAACCTGCGCCTGGGGCCGAACAAGGCCACCAAGCCGGTGTTCCTGGTCGAGCCACTGGTGATGCTCGGCGACCTGGACAAAGACATCGCCGGTCGCATCCGCTTCTCGCGCAAGGGCGAAAAAAGCGGCTTTCTGCGCGACTACAGCAAAATGAAAATCATGGACTTGTCGGAAGTCCACGCCGGTGGCGCCGGTAACGCGCCGATCCTCGGTCAGTACCTGGCCAAGATTATCCTGAACAAGGACACCCAGCGTTTCTCCAGCCCCGACTGGAAAATGATTCACTCGTACCTGATCGACAGCTGCGGCATCAAGGCCAACCAGTCGCGCCTGTATTTCTCGATTTTCAGTGCCGGCGGCGGTACCGGTTCGGGCATGGCCTCGGAGTTCGGCCTGGCCCAGCAGCACTCGTACATGAACAAGACGTTCGACACCAAGCCGATGGACGAGCATGACGGCAAGAGCGGTCATTCGTTCGTCTTCGAGCCGATCTTCACCAGCGGCATCTGCGTGCTGCCGAACATTTCCGATCACCGCAGCGAAATGTCCGAGGCGCTGCACATCAACGCCGGTCGCCTGCTGTGTAAATACCTGTCGGAAGAGTGGGATTTCTCCTACAACTTCGCCAATGAAGACAGCAGCGAAGCCAGCGTCATGGGCCGTATCCGCCCATGGAACGCGATGATGCTGATCTCCAACGACATCATGCGCTACGCCGAAGAAAGCGATGACGGCAACATTCAGAACATCGACGTCAACGCGATGGAAAAGCACGCCAACCAGTACATCTCGCAGCAGATCTTCAACATTCTGACGGCGCAGGCAGTCACGACTGACTACGACCAGAACTACTTCCGTCGTGCAGGCATCGACATCGGCGAAACCATTCGCCTCGACGCCAACGACCTGTTCATGAGCCTGGCCGGCCCGGTGGCGATTGCCTATGCCGAATCCGTGGTACCGGAAAGCCCGCCGCCGAGCAGCGACAAATTCAAGGTATTCGAGAAAGAGCCGCAGCGCCTGAACATCGATGATCTGTTCTTCCGCTCCATCGACCTGCCGCACTTCAACAAAGTGACGCAAGCAATCGAAGGCATCAGCCTGCTGCCGATCGAGTCCAAGCGTTATCGTGCGTCCCTGGAGCAGTACAAGAATTCCGGTTACGACGCGGCCGCGTTGCACGACCTGCACTTCTTCAAGAACTGCTCGTCGGTGGTTTCGATCGTTTCGCTACCGAAAGACTACAAGCTGTCCTACATGGACCTGAACCGGTTGAAGACCCACCTCAACAGCCTGTTCCCGAACACTACGCTCAAGCGCTACGCGCTGGTGATCGGCGCCTCGGCCAACCTGTCGCTGACCACGTTGATCGCCAAGAGCCCATGCCTGTCGGATGACTTCCTGACCCTGATCGTGGCGTTCATCAAGCGTTGCTTCGCGAAAACCCCGTACCGCTTTGATGAAACGCTGGATAACTCGATCCTGGACTTCATCATCAATGAAGAATTCGATGAGGACCGGATCGACGAGTTGCTCAATGAATTCGAAAACCCGGCGAAGATCCTCGACACCAACTGGTACGCGATCAAACCGATGTACGAGAAGAAGTACCGCGAGCTGATCAATGACAAGGACAAGTTTGTCTCGATCAACGACATCCGCCTGTCGCGCGATTGCGTGAAGAAGGCGATCAAGTACCTGCGTGAGATCTACCGTCACCGGATTGGCAAGACCAAGGTTATTTCGCTGAACAACCATACTGGCAAGACGTTTTCGGTCTGATTCGATCGTTCCCACGCAGAGCGTGGGAACGATCACATCCAGAAACAATTAAGCAGCCCAACGGCTGCTCAATAAACTGTTCCCGTTACGTTTACGTCACCCTCGCCAAGACCCTTCTGTGGCCTTTCTCTACGGCAACATGCCATCACGCTACTCGCCTACACACTTTTGCGCGATCAAGCATCGCACCAATAAAGTGCACACCTTCAGTTCGTCGCCCTTTCCTGGATCAAAATCCACGGCGAGACGACCACGGCCCACAGCTCGGGGTCACGTTCAAAAAGATCCAGCGCCCGCGTTTCAGACAGCTTGGCGACTTTGTCGGCGGCCAGCCAGGCAGCCACTTTCTCGCCTTCATCCGTCGCCACCGCCTCAGCTGCGGCGATCAAATCCAGACCTGGGTCGACCCACAATAGGGCACCCTTGGCAAAGAACGGCTCCAACTCTTTCCAGGTAATAGATGCGGTTTCACCAAGCAGCTTGGCATAGAGGGTGCTAGGTTCTTGAGTCATGGGTCCTGTCCGGAAAAGAAATCGACGCGAATGATAACGTCGGTGGTCCGCCAGAAAAACCCGGATGCAATTGAGTCACCGATTGAAAAGACCAGGAGTGCCAGGGAATGCCGCTGAATCAAGCAATTAGCCAGCTAACATCCCGCCGCAATTCTGTCTTTTTCTTTCAATAAAGCGACACCCTCAGGTTTTGCCCCCTGGCGCCAGCTTCCCAGGCTAACAATTGGCGCTCTACACTGTACCGGTACAGTTGCCGGGGGCATTTTCCGGAGGATATCGAAGATATCTGACCCGGTTCTGCTGCTACGGCGCCAGGACTATAAAAACTACAACAGTAAGAGTGGAGCACTATGACTAAGGCTACTAAGCAGATTTCCAAACTGTTTGCCGCTATGGTTCTGGCCGGGGTTGCCAGCCATTCGTTCGCAGCTGACACCATCAAGATCGGCATCGCCGGCCCTAAAACCGGTCCTGTAGCCCAATACGGCGACATGCAGTTCAGTGGCGCCAAAATGGCCATCGAACAGATCAACGCCAAAGGCGGCGTAGACGGCAAGAAACTCGAAGCCGTTGAATACGATGACGCCTGTGATCCGAAACAAGCGGTAGCGGTCGCGAACAAAGTCGTCAACGACGGCGTCAAGTTCGTGGTCGGTCACCTGTGCTCCAGCTCCACCCAACCGGCTTCGGACATCTACGAAGACGAAGGCGTGATCATGATCACTCCGGCTGCCACCAGCCCGGACATCACCAACCGTGGTTACAAAATGGTGTTCCGCACCATCGGTCTGGACAGCGCCCAAGGCCCTGCCGCCGGTAACTACATTGCCGATCACGTAAAACCGAAAATCGTTGCTGTACTGCACGACAAACAGCAATACGGTGAAGGCATCGCCACCGCCGTGAAGAAGACCCTGGAAGGCAAAGGCGTCAAGGTTGCCGTGTTCGAAGGCATCAACGCCGGCGACAAAGACTTCTCCTCGATGATCTCCAAGCTCAAGCAAGCCAACGTTGACTTCGTCTACTACGGCGGCTACCACCCAGAGCTGGGTCTGATCCTGCGTCAAGCACAGGAAAAAGGCCTAAAAGCCAAGTTCATGGGTCCGGAAGGCGTGGGTAACGACTCCATTTCGCAGATCGCCAAAGACGCTTCCGAAGGCCTGCTGGTAACCCTGCCGAAATCTTTCGACCAGGATCCGGCCAACGTTGCACTGGCTGACGCGTTCAAAGCGAAGAAAGAAGACCCAAGCGGTCCGTTCGTGTTCCCGGCCTACTCGGCTGTTGAAGTCATCGCCGGTGGTATCACTGCCGCCAAGAGCGAAGACCCTGCGAAAGTGGCTGCTGCCATCCACGCAGGCACCTTCAAGACCCCGACTGGCGACCTGAGCTTCGACGCCAAGGGCGACCTGAAAGACTTCAAATTTGTGGTTTACGAGTGGCACTTCGGCAAACCAAAAACTGAAGCTTCGCCTCAGTAAGGCCTTGCCTAACTGACTGCCAACAAAGCCCACGGCGTGCCGTGGGCTTTGTTTTACGAACGTATTGGGCCGCGCTGGCGTGATCCGCCAGTCTCCCCACCTGAAAATCTCAAAACCGTCATCAGCGGTTCGCTGGCAAACCTCGCGTTCGAAGTGGATGCAGATCCACGGGGCTCGAGCGGGAAAATGACTCCACCAGTGAAATGCGTATCAGGTTTTTAGGAGCGCTGTAATGCCTGACATCTATCACTTCTTCCAACAGCTGGTTAATGGCCTGACCATTGGCAGCACGTATGCCCTGATCGCCATCGGCTATACGATGGTTTACGGCATCATTGGAATGATCAACTTCGCCCACGGCGAGGTGTACATGATCGGTTCCTACGTGGCGTTCATCGCCATCGCGGGCCTGTCCATGATGGGACTCGACAGTGTTCCGCTGTTGATGACCGCCGCTTTCCTCGCGACTATCGTCGTGACCAGTGCCTACGGCTACAGCATCGAGCGAATTGCCTACCGCCCTCTGCGCGGCAGCAACCGTCTGATCCCGCTGATTTCCGCCATCGGTATGTCGATCTTCCTGCAGAACACGGTTCTGCTGGCGCAAGACTCCAAGGACAAATCCATCCCCAACCTGATCCCCGGCAACTTCGCCATCGGGCCAGGTGGCGCACATGAAGTGCTGATTTCCTACATGCAAATCGTGGTGTTCGTGGTGACCCTGGTCGCCATGCTCGGCCTCACGCTGTTCATCTCCCGCTCTCGCCTGGGTCGCGCCTGCCGTGCCTGCGCCGAAGACATCAAGATGGCCAACCTGCTGGGTATCAACACCAACAACATCATCGCCCTGACCTTCGTCATTGGTGCCGCCCTGGCGGCCATCGCGGCTGTGCTGCTGAGCATGCAATACGGCGTGATCAACCCGAACGCCGGTTTCCTCGTCGGCCTCAAGGCCTTCACCGCCGCGGTATTGGGCGGCATCGGCAGCATTCCCGGCGCCATGCTCGGCGGGATCGTGCTCGGGGTGGCGGAAGCCTTTGGTGCCGATATCTTCGGCGACCAATACAAGGACGTCGTGGCGTTCGGCCTATTGGTTCTGGTGTTGTTGTTCCGGCCAACCGGCCTGCTGGGCCGTCCGGAGGTTGAGAAAGTATGACTAGGAATCTTAAACAGGCGTTGTTCAGCGCCTTGCTGGTGTGGGCCGTGGCCTACCCGGTACTCGGTCTGAAACTGACCATTGTCGGTATCAACCTCGAAGTCCATGGCACCAGTACGGGAACGTTGATCACCATCGCCGTGTGCTCGGTGCTGATGTTCCTGCGGGTGCTGTTCGACCAGCAGATCAGCTCGGCCTGGAAGTCCTCGCCCAACATGCCGGTGATGCCGGCCAAGGCCAGTAACTTCCTGACCCTGCCGACCACCCAACGCTGGATCATCATTGCGTTGATCATCGGTGCACTGGTCTGGCCGTTCTTCGGCTCGCGCGGCGCGGTGGACATCGCAACGCTGGTGCTGATCTATGTGATGCTCGGCCTGGGCCTGAACATCGTGGTCGGCTTGGCCGGCCTGCTCGACCTCGGTTATGTCGGCTTCTACGCCGTCGGCGCCTACAGCTACGCGCTGCTGTCGCACTACTACGGTCTGAGCTTCTGGATCTGCTTGCCGGTTGCCGGTCTGATGGCGGCCACCTTCGGCTTCCTGCTCGGTTTCCCGGTACTGCGTCTACGCGGTGACTATCTGGCGATCGTGACGTTGGGCTTCGGTGAAATCATCCGCCTGTTCCTGCGTAACCTGACCGACCTCACGGGCGGCCCGAACGGCATCAGCAACATTCCCAAGCCAACACTCTTCGGACTGACCTTCGATAAAACCGCCGCGGAAGGTATGCAGACTTTCCACGAGTACTTCGGCCTGACCTACAACCCGGTGAACAAGGTGATTTTCCTTTACCTGATCGCTGTGCTGTTGTCGCTGTTCGCCCTGTTCGTCATCAACCGCTTGCTGCGCATGCCGTTGGGCCGTGCCTGGGAAGCGCTGCGTGAAGACGAGATCGCCTGCCGTGCACTGGGTCTCAACCCAACGGTGATCAAGCTGTCGGCCTTTACCCTCGGTGCGTGCTTCGCCGGTTTCGCCGGCAGCTTCTTCGCCGCGCGTCAGGGCCTGGTGACACCGGAGTCCTTCACCTTCATCGAATCGGCGACCATCCTCGCCATCGTGGTACTCGGTGGCATGGGCTCGCAACTGGGCGTCGTGCTCGCCGCCACGGTGATGATCCTGTTGCCGGAAATGATGCGTGAGTTCAGTGAATACCGCATGTTGATGTTCGGCGCCTTAATGGTGCTGATGATGATCTGGCGTCCTCAAGGTCTGCTGCCCATGCAACGTCCTCACATGGAGCTGCGCAAATGAGCCGCGAGATCCTGAAAGTAGAGAATCTGAGCATGCGCTTCGGCGGCTTGCTCGCGGTCAACGGCGTAGCCCTGAGCGTGAAGGAAAAACAGGTCGTTGCATTGATCGGCCCCAACGGCGCCGGCAAGACCACCGTGTTCAACTGCCTGACCGGTTTCTACAAACCGAGCGGCGGCAGCATCTTGCTGGACGGTGAGCCGATCGAAGGCCTGCCCGGCCACAAGATCGCCCTCAAAGGCGTGGTGCGCACCTTCCAGAACGTGCGGTTGTTCAAGGACATGACGGCGGTCGAGAACCTCTTGATCGCCCAGCACCGTCACCTGAACACCAACTTCCTGGCAGGCCTGTTCAAGACCCCGGGCTTTCGCAAGAGTGAACGCGAAGCCATGGAGTTTGCCGAGTACTGGCTGGAAAAGGTCAACCTCAAGGGGTTCGCCAACCGTCCGGCCGGCACCCTGGCCTACGGTCAGCAGCGCCGCCTGGAAATCGCTCGCTGCATGATGACGCGCCCGCGCATCCTCATGCTCGACGAACCGGCTGCCGGCCTGAACCCGAAGGAAACCGAAGACCTCAAGGCGCTGATCAGCGTGCTGCGTGAAGAGCACAACGTCACCGTGCTGTTGATCGAACACGACATGAAACTGGTCATGAGCATTTCCGACCACATCGTCGTGATCAACCAGGGCACGCCTCTGGCCGACGGCACGCCGGAACAGATCCGCGACAATCCTGAAGTGATCAAAGCCTACCTGGGGGAAGCGTAAATGCTGCAATTCGAAAACGTTTCCACCTTCTACGGCAAGATCCAGGCGCTGCACAGCGTCAACGTCGAAGTCCGCCAGGGCGAGATCGTGACGCTGATCGGCGCCAACGGTGCCGGCAAATCGACCCTGCTGATGACGCTCTGCGGTTCGCCGCAAGCCCACAGCGGCAGCATCCGCTACATGGGTGAGGAACTCGTTGGCCAGGACTCGTCGCAGATCATGCGTAAGAGCATCGCGGTCGTGCCGGAAGGTCGTCGGGTATTTGCCCGCCTGACCGTGGAAGAGAACCTCGCCATGGGCGGATTCTTCACCGACAAGGGCGATTATCAGGAACAGATGGACAAGGTTCTCGGACTTTTCCCACGCCTGAAAGAGCGCTTCGCCCAACGCGGCGGCACCATGTCCGGCGGCGAACAGCAAATGCTCGCCATCGGCCGTGCGCTGATGAGCAAACCCAAACTGCTGCTGCTCGACGAGCCATCGTTGGGCCTGGCACCGATCATCATCCAGCAGATCTTCGACATCATCGAACAGCTGCGCAAGGATGGCGTGACCGTGTTCCTGGTGGAGCAGAACGCCAACCAGGCACTGAAAATCGCTGACCGCGCCTACGTTCTGGAGAACGGCCGGGTAGTGATGACCGGCACCGGGGAAGCGCTGCTGACGGATCCGAAAGTGCGTGAAGCGTACTTGGGTGGTTGAGTCTTTGCGGTAAACAGAAAACGGCCTTCGGGCCGTTTTTTTGTGCCTGATACAAACCCTCTAACGATGAAGTCCTGTGGGAGCGAGCTTGCTCGCGATGCTTATCACATTCACCAGAAATGTTGGATGACCCACCGCTATCGCGAGCAAGCTCGCTCCCACAGGGACATGGGTGCTTTGAGTTTTTTTTAAAAAGTTTGCATTGGGCTGTAACGCATCGCGATGACCTTCCTCTAGTGAGACAAGCAAGCACAAACGCTTGCCAACCCAAACTCACTATCGGAGAAACATCGTGACTACTACCACCCGCACCCTGTCCGCTACCGCCCTCGTTCTGGCCCTCGGTTCCGCGCTGAGCATGGCCGCCGTTTCCACCGTCCAGGCTGCCGACAGCAACATGGAAAAGTGCTTCGGCGTGGCCATGAAAGGTCATAACGATTGCGCCGCCGGTGCCGGCACCACGTGCGCCGGTACGTCGAAAACCGACTTCCAGAGCAACGCCTGGAAACTGGTCCCTAAAGGCACCTGCACCACCACCGAAAGCAAGACTTCGTCCACCGGTTTCGGTCAGATCGAAGCCTTCAAAGCCAAAGCCTGATCCGTTCCCAGCCTGAGTGTCGACCATGAACAATTCACCGTTCGGGCTCCCGCCTCGCGCCGGGCTGGGGCTCAAGACCGAGCACTTTCGTGAAGTGCTCGGCTCACAACCGGACATCGGCTTCTTCGAGGTACACGCCGAAAACTACATGGTGGCCGGCGGTCCTTTTCATCATTACCTGGGATTGATCCGCGAGCAGTATCCGCTGTCGTTGCATGGCGTTGGCTTGTCCATCGGTGCCGAAGGTCCGCTGGACACCCAGCACCTGCAACGCCTGGCCAGTCTGATCGAGCGTTATCAACCCCACGCCTTTTCCGAACACCTGGCCTGGTCCAGCCACGGCCCGGTGTTTCTCAATGACCTGTTGCCATTGGCTTATGACACGCCGACACTGAACCGCGTCTGCGAGCACATCGATCAGGTGCAGACCACGCTCAAACGCCCAATGTTGCTGGAGAATCCTTCGACATATCTGGCGTTCGAACGCTCGACGATCGATGAAGCCGACTTCATCCGCGAAGTCATAAACCGCACGGGCTGCGGGTTGCTGCTGGACGTAAACAACGTCTACGTCTCGAGCATCAATCATCAACGCGATCCGTTGGCCTATATCGACGCCCTGCCCCTTCACGCCGTGGGCGAGCTTCATCTGGCCGGTTTTGCCGAAGACACCGACAGCCTCGGCGACCGCCTGTTGATCGATGATCACGGTGCGCCCATCGACAACGCCGTGTGGGCGTTACATCGGCAGGTACTGGAGCGAGTGGGCCCGGTGGCTACGCTGATCGAGCGTGACAATCAACTGCCCGCCTTCAACGTGCTGCACGCCGAAGCGCGTCAGGCCGACAGGCTGTTGCAATGTGCGGAGGTCCGGTCATGAGCAACCATGCCGATTTCGCCGCCGCCCTGCTCGATCCGAAACGACCCTGCCCTGATGGATTGATCAGCGCCAATGGCGCCGATCCGGCCAGCCGTTTCTCGGTGTATCGCAACAATGTGCAGAGCTCGTTGATCAACGCGCTGGCCGACAGTTACCCCGTGGTCCAGCAGTTGGTGGGCGACGAGTTCTTCAGGGCGATGGCCGGAATTCATGTGCAAAACAGCCCGCCCACGAGCCCGCTGATGAACAGCTATGGCCACGATCTGGCGACGTTCATCGAAGGCTTTGCGCCAGCCGCCAGCGTGCCGTATCTGGCCGACGTGGCCCGATTGGAGCGCCTGCGCGTCATGGCTTATCACGCCGCCGATGCGCAACCCCTGGGCCCTGAACGGATCGCCGCCGCACTCGCCGACCCGCAAAGTCTGAGTGAACTCACCGTCACACTTCATCCCTCGCTGCACCTGTTGAATTCAGCCTTCGCCGTGGTCGCGATCTGGGCTGCGCATCAACAGCAGGCAACGCTGGCAGGGATTGATCTGAACCTCGGACAACACGCCTTGGTGTTGCGCAACGGCCTGGATGTCGAAGTCTTCGCCTTCGACCACGGTGCGAGCGTGTTCATACAGCATCTGCAAAACGGCCAGTCACTGATGCAGGCTCTGGAAGCCGCCCCGGCCTTCGACCTTGGCCAGACCCTGGCGCTGCTGATCAGCCGCAACGCCATCACCCACTTACACAAAAACAAGGTATCGCCATGAACATTCGGACTGAATCACTGAACCCCATCGACCGCGCCATCGTATGGCTGGAGAAGATCCCTCGCAGCCTGATCGCCTTTATCGCGCGTTTCTCTATCGCCGCGGTGTTCTGGAAATCCGGGCAAACCAAGGTCGAAGGCTTGGCCATCGACCTGTTCGACGGCTCCTTTCAACTGGGTGTCCCCCATCTGGCGGACTCGACCATCCCGCTATTCCAGAGCGAATACCACGTGCCGTTGCTGTCCCCGGAACTGGCGGCGCACCTGGCAGCCTTTGCCGAGCATTTCTTCCCGATCCTGATTCTGATCGGCTTCGCCACCCGGTTTTCGGCCCTGGCGTTGCTGGGCATGACCCTGACCATTCAACTGTTCGTGTACCCCGATGCTTACCCGACTCATGGCACTTGGGCAGCAGTGTTGCTGTATCTGATGGCGACCGGGCCGGGCAAACTGTCGATCGATCACCTGATCGCCAGGCGTTATCGCTGAAGCCGATCCAGTGCCTCGCCGCTGCGCTTGAACCAGACGATCAAGTAATCCGCCAACACTTGCGTACGTTTCGGCAGACCGCCCTGATAGGCGTGCACCAGGTACATCGGCATGCTTCGAGTCTGGTAATCGCGCAAGAGCCAGCGCAATCGACCGTCCGCCAGTTCCGCTTGCAACAGGTAAGACGGCAACCGTGCAATGCCGGCGCCCGCCAGCGCGGCTTTTTTCAACAGGCTGTAATGATTGCTGGCGAACGGGCCCGAGACCCGCACTCGCATCAACTCGTGCTGCTGGTGGTACAGCCATTCTTCGCGACCGCTGTAATGGCTGTTGAGCAGGCAGCGATGATCGGCCAACGCCTGAGGCGTCAGCGGTTCGCCAAATTGTTCGAGGTAGGCCGGGCTGGCACAGGTCATCTCGTGCCAGGCCAATAACGGACGCGCCACCAGCCGGTCGTCATTGTTCGCATCGGAGCGAATCGCCAGGTCAAAACCGTCGCGGGACAAATCACGGTAGCTGTTGCTCAGATCCAGTTCGATCTGCACCTCGGGGTATTGGCTGGAAAACTCCAGCAGCAGCCCATCGAAGAAGGTTTCTCCCAGTGAAACCGGAACCGTCATGCGCACCGGCCCTGCCATGTCGTCCTTCAACCGCGCCAATGCCTGACGTGCCTTTTCGACCTGAACCACCAACGCCTGAGCCTGCGGCAACAGCGCCGCACCCGCCGCGGTCAGGCTCAAGCGCCGCGTGGTGCGTTGCAACAGGACCACGGAAAAGCGCGTTTCCAGCAAGCTGATGCGCTTGGATAGCTGCCCTTTGCTGCAACCCAATTGTTGCGCCGCCAGGGTAAAACTCCCCGCTTCAATCAACACCGCAAACGCCGCCAGATCATCCATCTCGCTCATGGATTGTTTCCATTTGAAAACCAAAGGTTGCCTATTAGTGCGCTTATCAATGGAAAAAACCAATCTAGACTTCAACCTCGTTCAAACACTTCGAGGAACAGCACAATGAAAATTCTTTTGATAGGCGCAGGCGGCACCATCGGTTCGGCCGTCGACAAAGAGTTGTCCCAGCGTCACGAAGTCATCCGCATCGGCCGTAAAAGCGGCGACTTGCAGGTTGATATCAGCGACAGCACATCGATCCGCAAGCTGTTCGAAAAGACCGGAAAGTTCGATGCTCTGGTCTGCGCCGCCGGCAATGTCACCTTCGCGCCACTGGATGAAATGACCGAAGAAAGCTTCGCGCTGGGCCTCAAAGACAAGCTGATGGGCCAGGTCAATTTGCTGCTGATCGGCCGCGAATTCGCCAACGACGGCGCCTCGTTCACGCTCACCACCGGCGTGCTAAGCCATGACCCGATTCGCAGCGGCGCCTCGGCCGCACTGGTCAATGGTGCGCTGGACAGCTTCGTGCGAGCAGCTGCCATTGAGCTGCCTCGGGGCCTGCGGGTGAACTCGATCAGCCCGACCGTGCTGGTCGAAGCGATGGGCAGTTATGCACCGTACTTCCGGGGCTACAAGCCGGTTCCGGCGGTGGATGTGGCATTGGCCTACGCTAAAAGTGTGGAAGGCTTGCAGACAGGTCAGACTTTTCACGTCGGCTGACCGCCCCTTCTGACAGGCGTTACTGGCGAGCGCTTACACCGCTCGCCAGGCGCTCGCGCCCGAATTGCCGTAGCCACTGCTGCATTGGCCTTTCGAACCAGCGATGGCAGATCAGACTGGCACCGATCAGTACCGCAAAGAACAGCAACAACGTCCACTGTTGATAAAAGACGATTCGCCCGGGAACAAATTTGTCCGCCAGCAGTGCGGCGAAGATTTGCAGCGGGAAATGCAACAAATAGGAGGCGTAGCTGATATCGCCCAGCCACGCCATGCGCCGGGCGACTGGTTCGAGTAGCTGGTGATTGGCGGCAATGGCCATGATCGTCAGCGGGAACAACAGCGCAAACTTGATCAACGGCTGATTCGCGCCAAACAACCACCACCCCCCCACACACCCGATCGTCAACCCCATTCCCACCCAGCGCGAAGGCATCCGTTGCAGCAGCCACGCCACAACCACATGGCCAATGCCACCGCAGAAAAAACTGAACACGCCCAGAGTGACTTTGTACTGCGCAGGAAAGACGTAAGCGGCCACAGCGATCATGAAAATGCTGATTGGGATTGGCAGGGGCGAATAGCGCCACAGCAGGAAAAACACCGCGTAGAGCAGCACTTCAACCGAAATTGACCAGGCCGGCGCGTTGAAAGACCAGCCTTGCTCCAATCCCCACGCGGGGGCGAGAAAAACATTCAACACGCCGTGATAGAGATCGTTGAACGGATAAACAAAAGCGTTCCCCGTATACCGTGTGTACATCGTCTGTAATAGCGCAACAGCGGCAAAGGTCGCCAGATGCAGCGGATAGATGCGGCTGAAGCGCTCGGCAAAGAATTGTTTTCCGGTCAGATCCCCGCGCGCCAGGGCATGACCGAACAACCAGAAAAAGATGAATCCGGACAAGCTGAAAAACAACGCGACCGCATCGCCACCGTGTCGATAAAACAAGCCAAACACGCTGTAGAAAGGCTGCTGCTCCGTTTGCAACTGCCCCGGTAACGCCCCTTGAAAAAAGAAGTGCTGCCAATGCCAGAACACCACCGCCAACGCCGAGATACCGCGCAGTGCATCCAGTGCGTACAGCCTTTTGGGGAAAACAGACAGGTGTTCGTTCATGCCGAAATGGGGCCGTTCCTGGACAAGTGCGCCACTATGCTGGGACGCACTCGGCAACTCAATCCCTGGCACACAAGCCTTGTGGTCACCGGCGCCCCTGCGTAACGTGGCGGCACTTGCCTGGAGAACCGAAGATGCGTGTTGCCCGTTCCTTAGTCCTTGTCGCCCTGCTGCCGTTGTTTGCCGCCTGCCAATTGTTTGATGGCTCGCGTGAAAGTGCCTCCCACGTGGGCCAGACCCGCCTGCAGGGGCAGTTGACGGCGGCGGATGGCAAGCTGCTGTTCCAGCCGTGCAATGAACAACGCAGTCTGGTGGTCAACGACACTGGAGGCACCAGCATCCTGCAAGAGGCCGCAAGCCTGGCCGATGATCAGGGCAAGCTGTTTGCCGACGTGCGTGGCCGGATTGACGGCAGTCGCCTCGATCTCGAACAGCTGTACCGCGTCGAGCGCTCGGGCACCGCGTGCGACGACCCCAATTTCAAACTGCTGATCCTGCGCGCCGCCGGCCACACGCCTGAGTGGAACGTCAAGGTCAGCGGCAAGGGCATGGTCATCGACCGTGCAGGGCAACCGCCCTTGGCAGTGCCTTATGTTGAAGAACAACTGGGCGATGGCCGTTTCAACCTCAGCACCGAAGCCAATAACCAGCACATCGAACTGTGGGTCGCGCCACAACGTTGCGTCGACAGCACGACCGGCGCCGTCAACCACATGAGCGCCGAACTGCGCATCAATGGCCAGGTGCAGCGCGGCTGCGGGTATTTCGGCGGATCGCGTAACGACTGATCGTTTTAGCCTCACTGGAATCATCCTTTGAGGCTTATAATCGCGGGCTTCAAACGCCTTGGCGCAGTTGTGCGCCCCGCGAACCGGATCCTGTCATGTTACGAATCACCGAACTCAAGCTGCCAATCGACCATCCCGATGAAGACCTGCGCCCTGCCATCGTGCAGCGCCTGGGCATCGCCAATGATGACCTGCTCGATTTCACCTTGTTCAAGCGCAGCTACGATGCGCGCAAAAAGTCCTCCGAACTGTGCTTCATCTACACCATCGACCTCACCGCCAAGGATGAGGCCGCGCTGCTGCACACGTTCGCCGATGACCGTAACGTCAACGTAGCGCCGGATGTCAGCTACAAAGTCGTCGGCCAGGCACCAGCCGATCTGCAACAGCGCCCGATCGTCGTCGGCTTCGGGCCCTGCGGGATTTTCGCCGGCCTGATACTGGCGCAAATGGGCTTCAAGCCGATCATCCTCGAGCGCGGCACCGAAGTGCGCCAGCGCACCAAGGACACCTGGGGCCTGTGGCGCAAAAGCGTGCTCAACCCGGAATCCAACGTGCAATTTGGTGAGGGCGGCGCGGGGACGTTCTCCGACGGCAAGCTCTACAGCCAGATCAAGGACCCGAAATTCATCGGTCGCAAGGTCCTGCACGAGTTCGTCAAGGCCGGTGCGCCGGAAGAAATCCTTTACGTCAGCAAGCCGCACATCGGTACATTCCGCCTGACCGGCGTTGTGGAAAACATGCGTGAGCAGATTCGCGCCCTGGGTGGCGAAGTGCGCTTCCAGCAACGCGTCACCGACGTGTTGATCGAGGACGGTCAACTGGTCGGCGTCGAGCTGGATGGCGGCGAGCAGATTCACTCCAAGCACGTGATTCTGGCCCTCGGCCACAGCGCCCGGGACACTTTCCGCATGCTGCATGGCCGTGGCGTGTACATGGAAGCCAAGCCGTTCTCGGTGGGTTTCCGCATCGAACACCCGCAGTCGCTGATCGACCGCGCGCGTCTGGGCAAGTACGCCGGTCACCCGAAACTCGGCGCCGCCGACTACAAACTGGTGCACCACGCCAAAAATGGTCGTTCGGTCTACAGCTTCTGCATGTGCCCGGGCGGCACCGTGGTCGCGGCGACCTCGGAGCCGGGCCGCGTGGTCACCAACGGCATGAGCCAGTACTCGCGCAACGAGCGCAACGCCAACTCCGGGATCGTCGTCGGGATCACCCCGGAAGTCGATTACCCGGGCGGCCCATTGGCCGGTATCGAGTTGCAGGAACGCCTGGAATCCCACGCCTATGTGCTGGGCGGCAGCAATTACCAAGCACCGGCGCAACTTGTCGGCGACTTTATTGCGGGCAAGCCTTCCACCGAGTTGGGCAGTGTCGAACCTTCCTACAAACCCGGCGTTGCCCTGGGTGATCTGGCGCTGGCCTTGCCGGCGTTCGCCATCGAAGCCATTCGAGAAGCGTTGCCGGCCTTCGAAAAGCAGATTCGCGGTTATTCGCTGCATGACGCAGTGTTGACCGGGATCGAGACGCGTACCTCATCTCCGCTGCGTATCACTCGCAATGAATCGATGCAGAGCCTGAACGTGAAGGGCTTGTTCCCGGCGGGTGAAGGTGCGGGTTATGCAGGCGGGATTCTGTCGGCGGGTGTCGACGGGATTCGGATTGCTGAAGCGGTGGCCCGGGATATCCTCGGCCTCGAGGCCTGATCCCGAGATGATCGTTCCCACGCTCCGCGTGGGAACGCAGCCAGGGACGCTCCGCGTCCCAAAAGAGGACGCAGAGCGTCCGGTGAGGCATTCCCACGCAGAGCGTGGGAACGATCATCGTGTCAGATATTGGCGCGCAGCACGGTGTCCGGCAGCGGCTCGCCGCGCTCGACCGTTGCTGCCACCGCAGCCATCAACCCACTCAACTCATACCCCTGAGCCTTGAGCCAGTCCTGGTCGTAATAACTGGTCTCATAACGCTCGCCGCCGTCACACAGAATCGCCACGATCGAGCCCGACTCCCCCGCCGCCACCATCTGCTGCGCCGCCATCAAGGCGCCGATCAGGTTGGTGCCGCTCGACCCGCCGACCCGACGACCCAAGCGCTGCGCCAGGTAATGCATGGCCGCCAGTGACAACGCGTCCGGCACCTTGACCATCGCATCGATCACTTTGGGCAGGAACGACGCTTCGACCCGGGGCCGGCCAATGCCTTCGATCCGCGAACCGTGATCCAGCCGCAGCGTGGCATCGCCGCTCTGGTAGTAATCGAAGAACACCGAACGCTCGGCATCGGCGCACAACACGCGGGTGCAATGCTGGCGATAACGCACGTAGCGCCCCAGCGTGGCGGTGGTACCGCCAGTGCCGGGGCTGGAAATCAACCAGCTCGGCTCGGGGTGCTGCTCGAAGCGCATTTGCTGGAAGATCGACTCGGCGATGTTGTTGTTCGCGCGCCAGTCTGTGGCGCGTTCGGCGTAGGTGAACTGATCGACGAAATGCCCGTCATGCTCACGCGCCAGGCGCTCGGACTCGGCATAGATCTGCGTCGGATCATCAACCAGGTGACTCTTGCCGCCATAGAAAGCGATCTGCGCGATTTTCTCCCTGGAGGTAGTCGCCGGCATCACGGCAATGAACGGCAAGCCCAGCAATCGGGCGAAGTACGCCTCGGAAATCGCCGTCGAACCACTGGACGCTTCGATCACCGGGGCACCAGGTTTTAGCCAGCCGTTACACAACGCATAAAGAAACAGCGAGCGGGCCAGGCGGTGTTTGAGGCTGCCGGTGGGATGGCTCGACTCATCCTTGAAATACAACTCGATGCCCGGCAAACCCGGCAGCGGCAGAGGGATCAGGTGCGTGTCGGCGCTGCGCTGGAAATCGGCTTCAATGATCCGGATGGCTTCGCGGGCCCACTGGCGGTTGTCGTTCATGATGGTTTTTCTCGTCAGGTCGGCCTTGTTGCAAGGCTCAGCTCACAAGCTTAGGAAAAATCCCACAGCACGCACAGATACAGCTGAGACCCAATACGTCCGGCAACTGCTAGGCTCTGGTCCGTGCCGCCTCTCGCGTTGTAACGGCATATAACAAAAAAGAATATAACTTTTGTTTTAACAACTAACGGTACGGGTTAGGGTGTGCCACCTTTTGAATTCATCGATGGAGAGCGACCTTGCCTCTGCGTAGCACTTTCACGCGTTTCTTTCAGTTGGAAGCTGCCAGCGGTCTGTTACTGATCGCCGCCGCAGCTCTGGCTTTGATCATCAACAATTCCCCGCTGTCGTGGCTTTACAGCAGTTTTCTGGACACGCCGGTCGTGGCTCAGATCGGCGCGCTGCAAATCGCCAAACCGGCGCTGCTGTGGATCAACGACGGCCTGATGGCCTTGTTCTTCCTGCTGATCGGCCTAGAAGTGAAGCGCGAAGTTCTCGACGGTCAGCTGTCGAAACCTTCGCAAATCGTCCTGCCCGGCGCGGCGGCGATTGGCGGCATGGTGGTGCCGGCATTGCTCTACTGGTTTTTGAACCGTGACAACCCTGCCGCCCTGAGCGGCTGGGCCATTCCGATGGCCACCGACATCGCCTTCGCCCTCGGCGTCCTTGCCCTGTTGGGCAAGCGCGTGCCGGTATCGCTGAAACTGTTCCTGATGACTCTGGCGATCATCGACGACCTGGGCGCGATCATTGTCATTGCGATCTTCTATTCCGGCGCGCTTTCAACCCTTTCACTGACATTGGCCGCCGCGTGCATCGTGGCGTTGATCGCGATGAACCGACTTGGCGTGGTGAAGCTCGGGCCGTACATGATCATCGGTTTGATCCTCTGGGTTTGCGTACTCAAGAGCGGTGTCCACGCGACGCTGGCCGGCGTGACCCTGGCGTTCTGCATTCCATTGCGCACGAAAAACGCCGAGCCGTCGCCGCTGCTGACCCTCGAGCACGCCCTGCATCCGTGGGTGGCCTACGGCATCCTGCCGCTGTTCGCCTTCGCCAACGCCGGGCTGTCCCTGAGCGGCGTGACCGCAGAGAGCTTCACCCACCATGTGCCGATGGGCATCGCGGTTGGCCTGCTATTGGGCAAGACGCTGGGTGTGTTCGGCCTGACCTGGCTGGCGGTGAAAATCGGCATCGCCGCCCTGCCCCAAGGCGCCAATTGGGGCCAAGTGCTGGGTGTGGCGATCCTTTGCGGGATCGGTTTCACCATGAGCCTGTTTGTCGGCTCCCTGGCGTTTGAGCCGGGCGTCAGCGAGTACGCCGGGATGGACCGGATGGGGATTTTGACCGGTTCGATTCTGGCCGCCTTGATCGGTTATGCGGTAACGGCGGCGGCGAGCCGCAAACGCACTGCGCTGCAATCCTGAGCGTTAGAGAACACTCTTAACGACATTCAGGATTCGTCCTACAGCCACGATTAGCCTCGTTCGTTAACGTCGCACAGCCCATTTTCAAAGGGCTGTCGACGTACGAACGCAAGGAAGATCAGTGGCTGGCAACAAGGAAGTCCCCAGGGTTCAGAACCCACCGTCCGGCGACGGACATCACATCAGTCACCGCTTCATGACGGCCACTGAGCTGGCCGAGCGGGAGACCCGACAGAACGCTTACGAGGCCATGCTCGCCAGGCAAGACGCCTTCGAGCGCAGTCGTGAAATCGTCGCAAAAACACACGAACCCGTTCGCGCGGGCTGTGTCTTCGCCAAGTCCTGCAATCTGCCGGACGCCATCATCGACTACTCGAATCCTTCAGGCATGGTGCCCACCGACAGCCTCAAGGATTACGGCGAAGTCGCCTGGCTCGGCGCTCGCGAAGCAGACGATGCCGGGCTGCTGAACCTCGAAACCATCAGCGGCAGCACCCTCTCGCTCGGCATTGGCCGACTTGCCCTGAGCGCCCCCGCGCTCTCTGCTCCAGTCGCCGCAATCGGCGCTGCTGGAACCGCCGCATTGGCCACTGTGGTTGCGCTGTTCTGGACACCCAGCCTGGGCGACAGCGCGCTCTATAGCGAAGATCAACTGCGCGCCCTGAAACAGGCCAGAACCCGCGCTCGTCTACAGGTCGAGCAACAGGCTGACGGCAGTCTCAAGGGTTACGGCTTCTATACCGGCAAGAACCGCGATTGGGAAATGGTTGATGTTGTGCAGTTCACATTGCGCGGCAGTCAGCAGGTGGCGGATCTGGGAGATGGCGTTGAACTGATCTGGACACCGGCTGTAGATGCTTCGGACATGCTCGGAATTCCAGCATTGGAGGCGGCACCGCAAGCGCCGCATGTTTGGGTTTATCCGCCAACGGAAGCGGCTGACGGGATAATTGTGAATCCGGTTTATCCGCCTGAGTACAAGGATTTCATTCTTGTGTTTCCGGTGGGTTCGGGGATTTTGCCGGTTTATATTGTGGTCAGTGCTCCTAACCACAAATATTATCCGGCGCCAAAGGGACTGACCGCTTTTCCCGATGCTACGAAAGCAACTCGTAAGACCCCAATTAAAGGGGGCGGCGGCCTTAGAAAACGCTGGAAAACTCCAAATGGGAAAATTTTTGAATGGGACTCACAGCATGGGACTGTCGAGATGTACGACAAACGTGGCCGTCATCTCGGTGAATATGATCCGACTACTGGCGAGCAGACCAAACCAGCGGATAACACCAGGAAAGTAGAACCATGATTTACGTTATAGAGGCATTTGATAAAAAAACCGAACTCCTCGCATTCGAAGAAGAGTTACCGAACGGCTACGAAAAAGAATTAAAAGCAATTATGGGATGGACAGCGGATCAACAAGGCTGGGAGGGATACAACCTCACGACCGAGCAACTTAATTCCCTGGAAGAAATACTCGGAAAGAAAATTTATAACCCATCATTTCTATTTCAACTCACCTGCAACGTCTAAAAATAGCGCGGTTTGATTCTCACTTCAAAAAACAAACCCCGACCAGTCACCTGATCGGGGTTTTCTTTTACCCTTCGTTCCCGCTTAGTGCGAAACGCGGCTAGTCCCATTAACCGTGGCAATCCGCACACGCTCGCCCACACGGAACACTTCGTTTGGCTGAACTTCCTGAACGTAGGCGCGCATGCTGCCATCGTCTTCGCGAACGGTGATTTCGACGCCTTGGGTACGGGTCAGGCCTTCTTCGGCAGCCGAGCCTGCAAGGCCGCCGGCGACGGCGCCGATGACGGCTGCGACGATGCTGCCGCGACCGCCGCCGATGGCGCTACCGCCAACACCACCCACAACAGCGCCTGCAGCGCCGCCGATTGGGGTCTTGGTGCCTTCGATTTTGACCGGACGCAGCGCTTCGATGGTGCCCATGCGAACGGTCTGTACACGACGCGCTTCATCACGGGAGTAGGAGTCACCGGTCAGGCTCGATTGGCAGCCAGTGAGCAACATCGCCATCGTGGAAAAGGAAGCAACCAGCAGAACAGACTTACGCATAGCATCAACTCCAAAGGACAGGTATTCATTAAACTCCGCAGCTTGACGCCTGTCACGGCATCGCCCGGATAAAATTGTTTTCATTCAGGCCCGGTACAGGCGCCTCGGAACTCACCACACAGTAGCGGCAAATTCAAAAAACTGCGCCACTGACCCTAGGATTCTCATGGATTATTTCATCATTGTCGTCACCACTGCGGCAGGTTTGTACTTCCACTGGTGGCTATACGTGCGGATCAAACGCTGGATGGACCGCGACCTGGCGTTGGCCCTGGCGGGTAAAGACGAGAAGAAGCGGGCCTTCATGCTCCAGCAACTGGCAAACGCGCACGCACAGAAAATCAAGCGCAAGGACCTGCCCCAGTGGCTTGAAGCCGCTGCGGCAGGCTATCCCGATCGGTAGACTGTTTAAGGTGCCAGACGTTCAAGCGTCCAGTGGGTGCCTTGCAAGCGGTAGTTGAGGCGATCGTGCAGACGGCTCGGACGGCCCTGCCAGAACTCGATGCGCTCGGGTAGCAAGCGATAACCGCCCCAGTGTTCCGGGCAGTGTGGCTGGGTGTCACTGAAACGTTGCTCGGTGGTCTTGAGCAACGCTTCCAGCTCGGCACGGTCGGCGATCACACGGCTCTGAGGCGATGCCCAGGCACCGAGGCGACTGCCCAGAGGCCTGACCTGGAAATAGGCGTCGGACTCTTCAGGTGTGACCTTCACGACCCGCCCTTCGATGCGCACCTGACGCTCCAGGGTTGGCCAGAAAAAAGTCATGGCGGCGAACGGATTCGCCGCCAGATGCTGGCCCTTGGCACTGTCGTAGTTGGTGAAGAAGGTGAAGCCCTCCTCATCCAGCCCCTTGAGCAGCAGAATGCGACAATGCGGTCGACCGTCCTGATCGACCGTGGCCAGCGTCATGGCGTTGGCCTCCACCGGCGGTTGCTCGGTTTTCACCGCATCGCCAAACCACTGATGGAACAACCCGAACGGCTCGGCCGGGGCTTGCGCCTCGGTCAGGCCATCACGGGTGTAGTCGCGACGCATATCAGCCAGGCCCTGTGTCATGGCGCATTCCTTTTAGTTAACGAATCACTTCTTGTCAGCATCGGCGGCAACGACTTTCTTGTCAGCTGCTGCGGCTTTGGCGGGAGCCGCTTTTTTCGTCGATGTTGCGGTTTTAGCCGGTGCTTTCTTGGCGGAGGCTTTCTTGGCCGGCGCTTTTTTCGCCGCAGGCACAGCAGCCTTCTTCGCCGCTGGCGCCGGGGTGACCGGTGCAACCACTGGCTTGATGGCCGTGGACGCGACCACTGTCAGAGGTGCGGGTGCCGGCATGTTGTACTTGCTCAGCAGCGCGACCATGGTGTTTTGCGGCGATACCAGCAACTCCACGCGACGGTTCAGGGCACGCCCCTCATTGCTGTCGTTGGCTGCACGCGGGGCTTCGCCGCCCATACCGCGCAACATCAAACGATCACGTTGCAGACCGCTGAGACGGAAGATCGCGGCAACGGCTTGTGCGCGCTCCTGGCTCAGTTTCACGTTGTCCGGTGCAGAGCCCGAGGTGTCACTGTGACCGAGCACCAACACGGCAGTTTTCGGATCGACTTCAAGGATTTTCGCGACGCGAGTGAACGGACCGAGGGTCACCGGCAGCAGCATGGCTGGGCGAGCCGGGTTGAACGAGCCTTCTACCGGCGCGGTGACGACCAGCACGTTTTCACGGCGTTCCAGTTGCAGGTTGCTGTCCTTGATGGCCTCGCGCAGGCGCGGCTCATAATCGTCGAGCCAGGCCTGGGTGACTTTAGGGTCTGGCATCGGCACGACTTTGGCAGTCGGTTGTTCTTTGCCACCGAACGGCCACCACCATTTGCCACCCGCATCGGCTTGAGCCTTGGCGACGTCGACAGGCTTGGCTTCAGGTTTCACTTCTGGCTTGGCTGGAGTTTTGACTGCAGTGTCATCAGAGCCGAACGGCCAGTACCAAGGGCTGGCGCTTTCCGTTTTGGCGACCGGTGCAGTAGCGGCAGGCTTCAAGGGAGCCGGCGCTGGAGCCGGGGCGGCAGGGTCTTTTGCGGCGACTTTGTCGGACGAACCGAACGGCCACCAGCTGCTGCCATCCGAATCATTTTTTGGGGTCTGTGCACAACCAGTGATAGCGAAGCAAAGGGCCAAGGCAAGGGTTTTATTGGATGACATTGGATATCCGCAAAATAAAGTAATGAAAAAATCTGACCGAATCGGCCCGCATAACCAGATGATTTGAAACTGAAAAGGCTTTCAGGTTCCGACACTGGAACCTTTGAGCGGGATTTACAGACAAGTGGCCAGTACTCGCACAAGTTTCTGCGCTCGCGGATCCATCAAGACGTACGGCCCTAAGGTATTGGTCACAAAGCCGAAGGCAACATCATGTTCCGGGTCAGCGAAACCGATGGAGCCGCCAGCGCCCGGATGGCCGAATGCCCGTGGCCCGAGGCCATAGGTTGCATTCGGGACATCCGGTTGATCGAGCATGCAACCCAGGCCAAAACGGGTCCGGGTCAACAAAGTCTTGTCTTCTCCGAGGCTGTGTTCGCAAGTCAGCTCATCGAGCATCTCGCTTTCCAGCAGGCTGCCGTCCAGTAGACCGGCGTAGAACCCGGCCAGGCTGCGGGCGTTGCCGTGGCCATTGGCGGCGGGTTGTTGCATGCGCCGCCACTCGGGTTTGTTGGTGCTGGTCATGATCGACGGCGGATTGGTGAAGGCCCGTGTTGTCATGGCCGTCGGTTCGCGCATGGTCACTTGCAGCAGGCGCTGGGCCGCGGCATCGCCGACGTTACCCTTGCCACGTGCGATATGCGCCACGCGATGGAATTCTTCATCGGCCAGGCCGACATGAAAATCCAGCCCCAACGGCTTCGCGACCCGCGCCACGATTGACTCTCCCGGCCCACGACCATCGACACGGCGCAACAGCTCGCCCACCAGCCAGCCGTAAGTGATGGCCGCATAGCCGTGGCCTTCGCCCGGCGTCCACCACGGTTCTTCGGCAGCCAGGGCATCGACCATGGTTTGCCAGTCGTAAAGCGCTTCGGGCGCCAGCAACTCGCGCAACGCCGGCAGACCGGCCTGATGGCAGAGCAATTGTCGCAGGGTCACGGAGGCTTTGCCGGCGGCGGCGAATTCAGGCCAGTAACGCGCAACCGGGGCGTCCAGTTGCAGCTTGCCTTCGGCCACCAGTTGCAGCGCGGTGACGGCGGTGAAGGTCTTGGTGCAGGAGAACAGGTTGGCAATGGTGTCGCTGTGCCAGGCCTCCAGGCCATCCTTGTCGGCGGTCCCGGACCAGAGATCAAGGACGGTTTCGCCACCGACCTTGATGCACAGCGCCGCACCACGTTCCTGAGGATCGTCGAACAGCGCCGCAAAAGCTTCACGCACCGCTTCGAACTGGAGTTCGTAATGACCCTGAATCTGCACCCGCAACGCTCCTGGATTAACGCTATACAAAGTGGTCCGCATTGTTCCAGCCCCCGAGGGTTTTGGGAACAGGGTAAGGCTGGGCGGTCGGTTGCCCATGGAGTGGGCAACCATTGATGTGCCTGTCAGGCCGCAAAGAACGGTAAAGCGATCCAGCAGGACTCAGTGACCGTTGGCCGAATGCCCGCCCGCATGGCCAGCGCCCTGCCCCGCCCCTTTGCCGGCGTCACCTTTTCTGCCGCCCTCGGAATCGTGACTGACTTTATCCGCCTCGGCCTTGGCCTTCTCGGCTTCTTTGCCCAACTGATCGACCATCGCCAGGTTGCTCTTGCGCACGCTGTCGACGAAGCCCTGGAACGGCAGATCGGTGATGCCTACCAGGCCAAAGTGACCGTTCTCGCCATCCAACAGACGACCGGTCACCGGTTGATCGAGGTACTGGAACCAGTGCACCCCGACAATCGACGGCTCGCTCATCGCCTGTTTGAGGAAGTTGGCGTACGCCGGGCCACGGTCTTCTTCCTTCGCCAGTTGCGTCACGCCGCCCCAGAAAGGGCCGCGATCCGCCGAGCCGAAGTTGAATTCGGTGATCAATACCGGTTTGTCGAGGCTGCGCAACCGGGCGAAGTCGTAACCGTCCTGCGGTTGCAGGGTGTACATGTTGAAACTCAACACATCGCAATACTGCGCGCAGGACTCGACGGCTTCAGGGGTGCTGATGGCGAAACGACCGCCCAGCAGCAACTGGTTCGGTGCATGCCACTTGAGCGAATCGGAGATGGTCTTGAAGTAAGTGTCAGCGAAGACCTTCTGGAAATATTTGAAGTCGGCCTCGATTTCCGGGTGATCGGCACTTGGCAGCGGCGCCACGAAGCCCGGGTCTTCCATTAATTCCCAGGCCGGCAAGTCGATGCCCCAGGCTTTGGACAGGCCCGCTTGGTTGCGATACTTGTCGCGCAGTTGCTTGAGGAACGCGCGTTTGGCTGGCACGTCAGTGGTCATTTTCAAGGTGCCGTAAGCCAACGCGTAACGAGACTTGGGGTCGTCGCCGGGACCGGCCCAGGCCAGTTCGTTGTCGGCGAAATAACCGATCAGCCATGGATCGTCGCGATGATCCCGGGCTGCGATGGCCACGGCACGTTCGGTCGCCATGGCGAAGCGCGGATCGAACGGATCGGGCATGCCACCCCACCAGTCGGTGCCGGTGCTGATGCTGGCGTAATCGCCGACGATCGACAGCGGCAAGGTGTATGGCACGCGATCAGCGTTGGCCAGCACCGGGTCGCTCCAGTTACCGATGGTGTTGAAGCCCCAGGCTTGCAGACGGTCCAGCGTATGGTTGGCCCAGCGCTGCTCATCAACCACGGCTTTGCAGGGTTCGGCAGTTTTTTGCTCAGCCGTGTTCGCGGCGCTCGCTTCAACCGCGCTGCTCTTGGCGGCTTCGGCGACACCGGATTCAGTGGTCGAGGGAACGACCGGTGGCTCAACGGCTTTTTCGGCCGTCGCCTCAACCGCTTCAGCCTTGGCGGCTTCAGCGACACCCGCCTTGGTGTCACTGCCTGGCTTGCAAGGTTCGCCATACAGGAGCTGCAAGTTGGCGGCGTAGAAGTCATACCAGCGACCGGCGTTGTAGCTTCGGCCCTGATCAACCCCGTTGCCGCCACGGTTGTCGCCTTCACCAAAGTGGCTGGCCAGCGGCTCGCCGGGTTTTGGCAGGGATTCGAACATCCACTCGCGACCCTCGACGTAGGTCTGGTTGATGTCCGGGCTGACCGTATTGACCCCCAGCGAATAGAACGGATGACCTTCAGGGGTCACCAGGTACCAGCGACCGTCACGCTTTTCCGTGCGGAAAAAACCGCTGGCCTTGAACGCCGGGCCTTTGTTCAAGCCGCCGAACTTGTCCAGCGACGATTTCTCGCGCTCGGCGAGCCAGGTTTTGGTTTGTTGCTGTTCTTTGGCAGTAGCGCCTTTAAGTTGCTCGTAACTGCCGACCTTCTCCGGCCATTTGGCCCGGGTCGATTGACCGTAAGCGTCCACCAGACCGCCATAAGCCGCCTTGGTCACGGCGTCACCGTCCTGCACGCCGAAGCGCTCAAGCAGGATGCTTTGGGCCACGTTGGGCTGATCCATCGACAGGGTCACCGAGACCACTTGACTGCGATCCAGATCACCGCTGCTGCTGGCCAACAACACGCGCTGACCGTCAAAGGTCATCGGCATCGGCGGGCCGGCTTTCATGCCCAGGTTCAATGGCGAAAACGGCTGCAGCGGCACCAACAGGGTTTGCGCAGGCCCAGCCGGCAAGTCGACACGACTGATCAGCGTCTTGCCATCGTTGCTCTGGATCTTCACGTACAGGGTCAAGGCCCAGCTCATTGCGCTCTGGACCCGCAAGGTCATGACGCCCGACTGCGACCAGTCCCAGACGCCCGTTTGCGGTGCCAGACGCACATTCGGTTGTGCGACCGGGTTGAATGTCACCCGACGCAACACTTCACCGTCGGCTGTTTGCTCAGCATTGGACTGCGGCAGGCTGGCATCCTGAGTCGTCACCTGAACTACATCGGCAGGGCGCACAAAGTTGAACAACGTCTGTTGGCCGGCAGGAGCCGCCAGCAAAGGGGTTGCGAACATCAGGGCAAAAACAGCGGGCAACGAACGGCGGATCATAAGAACGAAGTTCTCCCTAACGGCCAACGATGGCCAGTGGAAAAGCGATGGTAGAGAGATAGACAACAGGTTGGGCAAAATTGCCCAGCCCTGTATCAGGAAATTTCACGACGGAATGGCGGCAACGCATTGAGGATCGCTTTGCCGTAACGCTGGGTGACCAGGCGCCTGTCGAGCAAGGTGATGGTGCCGCGGTCTTCTTCGGTACGCAGCAGGCGGCCGCAGGCCTGGACCAGTTTCAGCGAGGCATCCGGCACGGAGATCTCCATGAACGGATTGCCGCCACGGGCTTCGATCCATTCAGCCAGGGCCGCTTCAACCGGATCGTCCGGCACCGAGAACGGAATCTTGGCGATCACCACGTGCTCGCAATAAGCACCGGGCAAGTCGACCCCTTCGGCAAAACTCGCCAGGCCGAACAGCACGCTGGAATCCCCGCCATCGACGCGCGCCTTGTGCTTGTTCAGGGTTTCCTGTTTGGACAAGTTGCCTTGAATGAACACTTGCTTGCGCCAGTCGCGGTCCAGTCCGTCGAACACGTCCTGCATCTGTTTGCGCGAGGAGAACAGCACCAGGGTGCCGCGCGAACCTTCGACCAGTTGCGGCAAATCACGAATGATCGCCGCCGTGTGGGCCGGCGCGTCACGCGGGTCGGCCTTGAGGTCCGGCACTCGCAACACGCCCGCATCGGCGTGATGGAACGGGCTTGGGACCACGGCGGTCACGGCTTTTTTCGGCAGCCCGGCGCGCATGCGGTAGCGGTCGAAAGTGCCCAGCGCGGTCAGGGTCGCGGACGTCACCAAGGCGCCGTAGGCCACGTTCCACAGGTTGCGCCGGAGCATTTCCGCCGCAAGGATCGGGCTGGCGTTAACCTCGATATCGAACAACGAACCGCTTTCGGCCAGGGTCAGCCAGCGCGCCATGGGTGGGTTGTCTTCCGGGTCTTCGGCGGTGAACGCGACCCACAACTCCCAGTTGCCCGAAGAGCGCGACAACAGGCTGCCGAACAGCGGATACCACTCTTCGGCCTGGTTGCTGGCGATGCCGATGTTGACCTCGCCGTCCATGCCTTCCTTGAGCAGCTCGGTGAGCCGGGTGAACAGGTCGGTCAGACGGGCAAAGCCCTTCTTCAACTCGACGCCCATCTCGCGCATGTGCTCGGGAATCACTCCGCCGACGAATCGGTGACGCGGCCGCTCGCGGCCCTCGACGTCTTCGCCGGGTTTGAAATCAGCGACCTGTTCGCAGGCAGTGAACATGAATTGCTGCTGGGTCTTGATCTCACGGGCCAGTTCCGGCACCTGCTCGATCAACTTGCCCAGATCGCCGGGCAGCGGGTGCTGGGCAAGCAGTTTGGTGAGGTTCTTGGCTGTGGTTTCCAGCCAGTCGGCAGTGGAACGCAGGCGCGTGTAGTGGGCGAAGTGGCCGATGGCCTTGTCCGGCAGGTGATGGCCTTCGTCGAAGACGTAGATGGTGTCGCGCGGATCGGGCAATACCGCGCCGCCGCCGAGCGCCAGGTCGGCCAGGACCATGTCGTGGTTGGTGACGATGACGTCGACCTTGCCCATGCCTTCGCGGGCCTTGTAGAAGGCGCACTGGCCGAAGTTCGGGCAATGACGGTTGGTGCACTGGCTGTGATCGGTGGTCAGGCGCGCCCAGTCGGCGTCCTCGAGGGCTGTCGACCAGCTGTCTCGGTCACCGTCCCATTTATTGCCGGCGAGTTTCTCGATCATGCTGGTGAACAGCTTTTGACTGGCCTCGTCGACTTCGATCTTGAAGCCTTCTTCTTCGAACAACTGCGCCGTGGCGGTTTGTGCGTGGCCTTCCTGGAGCAACATATCGAGCTTGGACAGGCACATGTAGCGCCCGCGCCCCTTGGCCAATGCGAAGGTGAAGTTCAGCCCGCTGTTACGCATCAGGTCGGGCAGATCCTTGTAGACGATCTGCTCTTGCAGGGCCACGGTGGCCGTGGCGATCACCAGGCGTTTGCCGGCAGCCTTGGCGGTGGGGATCGCCGCCAGGCTGTAGGCCACGGTTTTGCCGGTACCGGTGCCGGCTTCCACCGCGACAATCGCGGGGTCGCCACTGCGCCGGCCTTCATCGTCGGTGTCGATGTCACCGAGGACCTTGGCAATTTCGGCGATCATCAGGCGTTGCCCGTAGCGCGGCTTGAGGCTCTTGGCTTCAAGAAAACGCGAATAGGCGCCCTGGATCGTAGTTTTGAGTTCGGTGCTGATCATGGATTGTCGGGCGCAAAAAACGCTGGATAAATTTTCAGTGGTTCGGTTCGGCGGCTATCATACCTCGCTAATTAATCCCGCGCAGAACGGAGTACCCCAATGACACCTTTTGGCATCGTTTACACCCTGCATGTCCTGTCTGCCCTGGTCTGGGTGGGCGGCATGTTTTTCGCCTGGATGGTCTTGCGGCCCGCGGCAATGAAGGCGCTGGAAGGCCCTGCCCGGTTGAAGCTGTGGGTTGAAGTGTTTCAAGGTTTTTTTCGATGGGTCTGGGTCGCGGTGGTGCTTTTGCCCATCAGCGGAGTGGGCATGATTCATCTGCAGTTCGCCGGGTTTGAGACAGCGCCAAGGTATGTGCAGGTGATGATGGGGTTGTACGTGGTGATGACGGCGCTGTTCATCCGGATTCAGGCGTTGCTGTTGCCGCAATTGCGTACGGCGGTCGTGGCGCAGGACTGGCCGGCCGGAGCAGCGACGCTGGGGCAGATTCGCAAACTGGTGGGGATCAATCTGATCGTCGGGCTGGCGTTGGTGGCGATCGCGGCCGCGCGCCCGATGTTTTGATGATCGTTCCGATGCTCCGCGTGGGAATGCCTCAAGGGACGCTCCGCGTCCAGTGACGCGGAGCGTCACTGGCTGAATTCCCACGCAGAGCGTGGGAACTATCGACCAACGCTTACAACCGCTGAACCGTCACAGAACCCGCCGCGCCAGCAGGCCCCGGTTGACCATCGACGCCTGGACGCCCGCTCTTGCCGCCATCGGCCTTGTAAACGAAGCAGCCCTTGGCCTTGCCGCCAGCGCCCGGCTTGCCGCCGGGACCGGCGAGGCCACCGGCGCCGCCAGCCACCTCAACCTTGATCTGTGGCGCCGGGTAGTCACGCGGCACCTCCAATCTGACCAACGCTCCCGGCGCTCCAGGCTGGCCATCACTGCCATCGCTGCCATCGGCACCGCGACCTGCCTGGCCCCAGGTGCATCCCGGTGCCTCGCCGTTGGCGCCATCGAGGCCAACAAACCCTGGCGCGCCCGCACCACCGCGAGCATCCACCGACAGGAGCGACGCATTCAGCGCCTTGATCTGCAAATTCAGGTTACGGCCAGCGCGGGCAGCCTTGAGGTACGTCCCCGGCGCGCCACGCGCGGTGATCTGGCTGCCCTCAGACAGCTCGGCACGACTGACTTTCAATTCCAGCGCCTGCTCACTGGGCACGATAGCGATCCGCGCTTCACGCCCCAGATGCAAATCGCCGACCGTCAATTCGGTCACGTTCGAAGGGATCAGCAAGGTGCCGTAATCGGCGACTTCCAGACGCTCCAACTGCAAGGTGCTGGCGGTGTTGGGCAAGCGCATCAGCGAGTTGGTCTGGACACTGACCACCTGAGCGCAGGCCAATGGACTGATGAGAGCGGCGAGCAGACAGAGTTTACGCATGGGAAGCCTTCGATGCGGTCGGAGCCGGGAGGGTTTGCAGGTGGAATACGCCGAAAAACAGGATCTGCAGGCGATCGCCCCAAGGATGAGCGCGCCCCCTGAGGCTGCGGTAACAGAACACCGCCTCAAGTAGATGCAGGCCCGCCAACAGACCGCCGGCCAGATTGACCAACAGGTGCAGCGGATTGACAAACGGCGTCAGCAGATTGACCAGCACCACCAGCCAGAACAGCAGGGTCAATAACTTCCCCAGGCCCCAAAACACCTTCATACGCTCCCCCGTTGAGAATTATTATTTGCACGCACAGTAACGGCTTCCGCGAGGAATACGCCAGAGGGCAACGGAAAATTCTTCATGAAGGCCGCCGAATGGCCGTCGGATCAACTGTCGTTGTCACCCGACGGCTCTATTTCGGGGCTTAGCGATTAATGTGCAACTCCACGCGACGGTTTTTCGCACGCCCTTCATCAGTACCGTTATCGGCCACCGGCTGGCTTTTGCCCTTGCCTTCACTGGTGAGTTTGTTCGGGTCCAGGCCCTGGCTCAACAGATAGGCCGCCACGCTGCTGGCCCGGCGTTCCGAGAGTGCCTGGTTATAGGTATCCGAACCCACGCTGTCGGTATGACCGATTACCTTGATGCTCACGACATCGGCACCTTGCAGCTTGCTCATCAGCGCATCCAGTTCGCTGCGCGCGGTGGGGGTCAATTCGGACTGATTGAACGCAAACAGGACGTCGCCCGCATCGCTGAGGGTGATGACTTCCGATTGAGCAGGTTCGGCAGGTTTCACGCTGGCCGGATACTGCGGCAGCGGACAACCGTGATGGTCGACAGGCGTATTGGCAGGCGTATCGGGGCAACGATCACGTCGATCGAAGACACCATCACCGTCCTCGTCGCCATCCTGGGCGTAACAGATCAAGCCACCGGTCAAGATCCCGAGCGCCGCACCACCGCCTGCCCAGCCGCCACTTTCAAGCGCGCCCAATCCTCCGCCGACCAGTCCGCCAATGACGCTGCAGATCGGCCAGGTACGTTGATTAAGGGGGGCGGTGCCATCGCTGTGAGTTGCGCAACCGGTCAACAGGCTACCAAGTAGTAGAACCGGCAAGACGGTCCGTGTGAGAACGCTCATATTGAAAGCTCCTGTGTCACCGGTCCATACCGGTTACACAGGAGTAAAGACCCGCATCCGCGACTGCACAAGCCGCGGAGAGGAAGGGGCCTAGCGGTCGATTTTGATTTCCGTGCGACGGTTCATGGCGCGGCCGTCAGCCGTTTTGTTATCGGCCACCGGCTGGCTTTCACCGGCACCGGTTACCGATACGAAGCTGCTACGTGGCACGCCTTGCTGGATGAGGTATTCAACCACCGAGTGAGCACGCTTATCCGACAGTTTTTGGTTGTAGGCATCGCTGCCCACGCTGTCGGTATGGCCGGTCACGGTCAATCTGGCGGTAGGCGCCTCTTGTTTCAGGCGGGTGGCGATTTTGTCGAGGACTTGTTTATCGGAAGGCGTGAGCGTGGCTTTGTCGAACTGGAAGTGAACATCGCGGATGACAATGACTTCTTCCTTGACCACCACCGCCTCTTCGACCACAGGTGCAGGCGCCGGTGGAGGGCAGCCGTTGGCATCGACCTTCACGCCACGAGGAGTGCCCGGGCACTTGTCGCGGCTATCCGGCACACCATCGCCGTCTTCGTCGCCATCACCGTGAACCCAGCAATAGGCTGCTGCCGTGCCACCGACCAGCAGTGCACCATACCCTGCCCATGCCGAGCTCTCGGTCGCGCCGAGACCAGCACCCACGACACCCCCGACCGCCGCACAGGTCGGCCAGTCGGTTTTCTGCAAACCTGCGCAACCAGTTAACACACTGGTTAGCAGAACCAAGGGTAATGCTGTCCGAACTATGCTCATCTAGTTTTCTCCTGAGGGATCGGCTTAGAACCGATTCAGGGAGTAAAGACCGGAGTTTTAATCTCCGCCAGCAATAGGCCATTGCTCTTTTCTCCCCGCGTTCACGTCAGATGAAAGCTTTTAGAGCAAACCCGCTCTAGGCCCGGACGTTTGGGCAGGCTAGTCTTGGCGACTCTGATTGAGGATCTTCGATGATTGCAGGTATTTCTTCGCGCACGCCCCAGCAGGCGTTGGCCGCTTTGCTTGATCGTTACGCCCCTGAGCGTCTGTTGTTGATTGGTGCCAGCGAATTCCCCGCCCTGGAAGCCTTCAAACTGGCGCACCCGGACAGTTGCGTCGCGCACGCCACGCCCGGACCGTTGCCGACCGACTTGGCGGCACGACGGTTTGATCTGGCGCTGGTGGTCGATTGCCTCGAACACTTGCCCAAGCGTGATGGTCTGAACTTGTTGGGCGGGATCCGTAACCTCAACGCCAGCCGCATTGCAGTGCTGGCGGATTTGCCGGCCAGTGGCTGGCAGGAGACCGACTTTTTTTCCCTGGCCCTGCAAGCCAGCGAACGCTTCCAGCGCGACGATCAAGTGTTGACGCTGTTTACTTACGATCTGCTTGACTACAAACAGGTGCCCGACTGGCTCAATTCAAGGTTCTGGGCCAATCCGGAAAACTTCGGGAAATACTGGTGGTAACGCAATGAGTACATCCATTTGCCCTTGCGGCAGCGGCACCCTGCTCGATGCCTGCTGCGGCCATTACCATGCCGGGCATCCGGCGCCGTGTGCCGAAGCCTTGATGCGCTCGCGCTACAGCGCCTATGTGCTGGGGCTGATCGACTATCTGGTGGCGACCACCCTGCCCGCGCAGCAAGCAGGCCTGGATCGCAAATCCATCAGTGACTGGAGCGCGCAAAGCACCTGGCTGGGACTTGAGGTGGAAAGCTCCGAGGTATTCGGCGGCCAGCCGGAACATGCGTTCGTTACTTTCACCGCGCGCTGGCATGACGGCACCGGCGAACACAGCCATCGCGAGCGCTCTTCGTTCGTGCAGAACGCCGGCCATTGGTACTTCATCGACCCCACCGTGCCACTCAAGACCGGGCGTAATGATGCCTGTCCGTGCGCCAGCGGGCAGAAATTCAAGAAGTGTTGCGCAGGGTATTTCGGCGCGAGAGGTGAGCTCAAAGGATCGCAGCAGATCGACAGAGCTGCGCCGCCCCCATTCAGCAGCGGTGAAAGGTAGTGATCTTTTACGTCTAGACTGGGGTTCAAGGGAGAAATACCGCCATGATCACCCAGCGACTCGCACGCTATCTGTTCACCTTGTTTCTGTTGTCAGGACTCAGCGGCTGCGCGTCGTGGTTCGGCAACGATGAGCCGGACCCGCAAGTGCATCTGGTTCAGGTCGAAGTTGTGCGAGCCAAGCTGATGGAGCAGAAATTCATCCTGCACTTTCGCGTCGACAATCCCAACGACAGCGACCTGACTGTGCGTAGCCTTGAGTACCGCATTCACTTGGGCGACATGCTACTGACCGAAGGCGAACACGAACACTGGTTCACGGTCGGGCCCAAACACAGCGCTTATTTCAAAGTGCCGATCCGCACCAACCTGTGGCCCAAGGTCCGGGATCTGGTGAAAATGCTGAAAAAACCCGATCAACCCATCCCCTATCGTCTGGAAGGTGAACTGGAAACCGGCTTATTCATCGCGCACTACGTGCACCTGGCGCGCAATGGCGTGATAATCCCCGCCGATTTAATTCCGGAGAAAACCCGATGACCCAGCAACCCCATGTCCATGGCCCTGACTGCAACCACGATCATGACCATCACGACCACCATGATCACGACCATGGCCATGTCCACGGCCCGAACTGCGGCCACGCTCACCAGGAGCCAGTGCGCAACGCCCTGAAAGACGTCGGCCGCAACGACCCTTGCCCTTGCGGCAACGGCAAGAAATTCAAGAAGTGCCACGGCGCGTAATGCTTGGGGCGAAAATCTTTTTCGCCTGTTGAATCGCTATCGCGGGCAAGCCCGCTCCCACACTGGTTCTGTGAACGACGAAGATCCCTGTGGGAGCGACCTTGCTCGCGATGACGTCGGCAGACTCACTATCAAGGCGCCAGTTACACCGCATTCGCCACCCGCCTCGCTCCCAGAGGTTTTCAGTCAGCCATCAAAATCTGCGTGCTGCTGACAACCGTCGCATACTCCCCGTGCAAATTCCCCAGCGACATCGCATGCACGTCCTCGGCTGAACGCAGCTGGCCAAAATAATCCGCCTTGTCGAACGTGAAGCACGCATCCTCCGCCACCCAAGCGTCAAACCCCAGGTTACCGGCCGTTCGCGCCGTGGATTCGACCGAGTTGTTGGTCGCAACTCCGACCATCACCAACTGATCGATCCCCGCCTCGCGCAAACTCGCTGCAAGCCCGGTGGCACAAAACGCATCCGGCACCTGCTTCTGAATCAGTTGCTCGCCAGTCTGTGGGGCGAACCGCTCCTGAAACTCCACGCCCGATTGCTCAGGCCAGAACACGGAATCCGGTGAACGGGACAGGTGCTGCACATGAATCACCGGGCGCCCGGTGCGCCGCCAATATGCAAGCAAATCCAGAATTCGTTCCTCAGCCTGAGGATTATTTCGACGACCCAATCTGGGGTGCAGGATGCCTTTTTGCTGGTCGATGATGATTAACGCTGCGTTGGTCTTGAGCTCCATGCCGACTTTTCTCACACAAGGTCATTGAATTTCACGCACTTGAGCATCACCTCCTCTTACAGGCAAGCCCTCGAACGCAAACAGGACGACCTGATGCCCGCGGTCGCTGTCCGACCTTAATGACGTCTCTTGATTTGGAGTACTGCATGATCGACCTGTATTACTGGACTACCCCCAACGGCCACAAAATCTCGATTTTCCTGGAAGAAGCCGGCCTGCCGTACAACGTGCACCCGATCAACATCAGCCAGAATGAACAGTTCCAGCCGCACTTTCTTAAAATCTCCCCGAATAACCGGATCCCGGCCATCGTCGACCATGAGCCAGTCGATGGCGGAGAGCCGTTGTCGGTGTTTGAATCGGGAGCGATTTTGCTCTACCTGGCAGAGAAAACCGGTCAGTTCCTGCCCAAAGACCTGCGTGGCCGCCAGCAAGCGCTGCAGTGGTTGTTCTGGCAAATGGGCGGCCTGGGGCCGATGGCCGGGCAAAACCATCATTTCAGCCAGTTCGCGCCGGAGAAAATCCCCTACGCGATCAAGCGCTACATCGATGAAACCGCTCGCCTGTATGGAGTTCTGGACAAGCAATTGGCAAGCAATGAGTTTGTCGCCGGCAGCGAATACAGCATTGCCGACATGGCGATCTACCCCTGGATTGTTTCCCACAAGTGGCAGAGCCAGAATCTGGAAGATTTCCCGAATGTGTTGCGCTGGTTCAACCACATCCAGAATCGTCCGGCGACGGTGAAGGCGTATGCGCTGGCGGCCAAGGTCAACCCGCCAAAACCCTGAGCCAGGATCGTTCCCTCGCTTTGAAGATCGTTCCCACGCTCTGCGTGAGAATGCAGCCCGGGAAGCTCCGCGTCCCATCACAAGCCGAACGCGGAGCGTCCATTGAGGCATTCCCACGCAGAGCGTGGGAACGATCATGAACAGACAAATCCTGAAATAACCCGACACCCCGCTTGCGCGGTCCCCTCCTGCTCACTAACGTAGCGGCTTTATTGCGCCTCTACCCCCGCAGGAGCTTTGCCATGGCCTCGCCAGCCCTTACACATTTCATTCCCCGGTTCGGCGTTGCCGCAGCAGTAGCCAGTGTTTTGAGCCTGACCGGTTGTCAGACCTGGAACACTCAGGACACCCTCCCGCCAACCACTGGCGTGCAACCGCTCAAGGGCCTGGCGCAGAACGTCTCGGTGCGCCGCAATGCCATGGGCATGCCGCTGATCGAAAGCAACAGCTTTCACGACGCGCTGTTCAGCCTCGGTTACGTCCACGCCAGCGACCGCATCACGCAGATGGTCACCTTGCGCCTGCTGGCCGAAGGCCGTCTGGCAGAAATGTCCGGTGCCGACCTGCTCGATGCCGACCGCTACATGCGCGCCGTCAATCTGAAGAAAAGCGCCGGTGAGTTGTACAAGGCGTCTTCTCCGCGCCTGAAACGCTTCTTTGAAGTCTATGCTCGTGGTGTCAACGCCTACCTGTTCCGCTACCGCGACAAGCTGCCAGCCGACCTCGCTGCCACGGGCTACAAGCCTGAGTACTGGAAACCGGAAGACTCGGCGCTGATTTTCTGCCTGCTGAATTTCAGCCAGTCCGCCAACCTGCCAGAAGAAATTGCCTCGCTGGTGCTGGCCCAGACGGTCACCACCGACAAGCTCCCGTGGCTGACGCCATCGGCGCCCGATGAAAAACTGCCGGTCGCCGAGGCCGAAAAACTTCAAGGCATCAAACTCAATGGCGCCATTCCAGGGCTGACCGAGATCAGTAAAGCCACTGGCCAACTGTCTGACCTGAACCTGCTGGGCGCCACCTCATCGAACAACTGGGCCATCGGTCCGCAACGCAGCCGCAGTGGCAAAAGCCTGCTGGCCAGCGACATTGATGGCCCGCTGGGCGTGCCATCATTGTTCAGCTACGTGCAGATTCGTGCCCCCAAATACCAGGCTTCCGGCGTGACTGTTGCCGGTTTGCCAATGGTTCTCGGCGGTTTCAACGGCAAAGTGGCATGGAGCATGACGGCGGTCATGGGCGACAACCAGGACCTGTTCCTGGAAAAAATCAAACGTCAGGGCAATGGCCTCACCTATGAGGTCAACGGCAAATGGCAGCCAGTGGTCGTGCGAAACGAAACCTACTTCGTCAAAGGCCAGCGGCCGATTCGTGAAGCGGTGTATGAAACCCGCCACGGGCCGTTGCTCAATAGCGCCCAAGGCACGACGCTGGCCAATGGTCTGGGCCTGGCCTTGCAGACGCCAAGCTTCACTGACGACAAGACCCTGGACGCGTTTTTCGACCTGTCCCGCGCCCAAACGGTCGAGAAAGCCTCGGACGCCAGTCGTGAAATCCGCGCCATCGCCCTGAACCTGGTATTCGCCGACGCCAGCAACATCGGCTGGCAGGTCACCGGTCGTTACCCGAATCGTCGCGAAGGCGAAGGCCTGTTGCCATCGCCGGGCTGGGAAGGTCGTTACGACTGGGACGGTTACGCCGACCCGATGCTGCACCCATATGACCAAGACCCGGCCCAAGGCTGGCTCGGCACCGCCAACCAGCGGGTCATCCCCCATGGCTATGGCATGCAGCTGTCCAATTCATGGTCGGCACCGGAGCGCGGTGAGCGCATGGCCGAACTGGCCGGCGTGGGCAAACACGACACGCGTAGCATGATCGCGATGCAATACGACCAGACCACTACCTTCGCCGCCAAACTGAAAAAGATGTTTGAAGCCCCGGGCATGGCCCAGCCGCTCAAACAGGCCATTGAAGCACTGCCGGTTGCCGATCGCGCCAAGGCGCACGAGGCCTACGCGCGCTTGATGGCGTTCGACGGCAAACTCAGCCCGACCTCCGCCGACGCAGCGATTTACGAACTGTTCCTGCAGGAAAGCGCCAAGCAGATCTTCCTCGACGAACTGGGCCCGCAAACCAGTCCGGCGTGGAAAGCCTTTATAGCCAACGGCAAGTTGTCCTACGCGGCACAGGCCGATCACCTGTTGGGGCGTGAAGACAGCCCGTTCTGGGATGACGTGAGCACGCCGCAAAAAGAAGACAAACCGACCATCCTCGCCCGCAGTCTGGCAGCGGCGATCAGCGCCGGTGACAGTCAACTGGGTGGCGATCACAAAGCCTGGCAATGGGGCAAATTGCACCGCTATGAATGGAAGAATGCCAGCGGCCAGACCGTACGCGGTCCTCTCGCAGCGGGTGGCGATCACACCACGCTGAACACATCGGCGTTCACTTGGGGCCAGGATTTCAATACGACGCTGGCGCCTTCAATGCGCTTTATCGTCGATTTCGCCCAGGCTGAACCGTTGATGGGGCAGAACGGTACGGGGCAATCCGGCAACCCGGCGAGCCCGAACTACCTGAACAGTGTTGATCCTTGGCTCAAGGGGCAATACATGAGCCTGCCGATGCAGCCGCAGAACTTCGACAAGGTTTACGGCAGCACACGGTTGACCCTGACACCCGGCAAGTAAGGCAAAAGGCAAAAGGCAAGATTGATCGTTCCCACGCTCTGCGTGGGAATGCAGCCCGTGACGCTCCGCGTCACTGGACGCAGAGCGTCCCTTGAGGCATTCCCACGCAGAGCGTGGGAACGATCATTTCATCGCCCATGAAAATTCGATAGAACTTCTGGCTTCGCGCAAACCTCATAGCTAACAAGTCCCTCCATTTTGGTAACAACATGGATCTTGTTATCGCGCGTCCCGAAGGTTTGTACTGCCCCGCCGGCGATTTCTATATCGACCCGTGGCGGCCGGTCGAGCGTGCCGTCATCACCCACGCCCACGGCGACCACGCCCGAGGTGGCAATCAGCATTACCTGGCGGCCACACCCGGCGAAGGGATATTGCGTGCGCGACTGGGACAGGACATCAACCTGCAAACCCTGCCCTATGGCCAGCGGTTACTGCATCACGGCGTCACCTTGAGTTTTCACCCCGCTGGCCATGTGCTCGGTTCCGCACAAGTGCGCCTGGAATACGGCGGTGAAGTCTGGGTCGCGTCCGGGGATTACAAGATCGAACCGGATGGCACCTGTGCGCCGTTCGAACCGGTGCGTTGCCACACATTCATCACCGAATCGACGTTCGGCCTGCCGATTTACCGCTGGCAGCCTCAAGCGCAGGTTTTTTCCGAGATCAATCAGTGGTGGCAAGCCAATGCGGCCGCCAACAGAACCAGCGTGCTGTTGTGCTACTCATTCGGCAAGGCCCAGCGAATCTTGCACGGCATCGACGCCAGCCTCGGCCCCATTCTGGTACACGGCGCGGTCGAACCGCTGAACCGGGTTTACCGCGAAAGCGGCGTTTATATACCGCACACGATCTATGCCGGCGACGTCCAAAAAAGCGACCCGATCATGCGCAAGGCGCTGGTCATTGCCCCGCCATCGGCGGGTGCCAGCACCTGGATGCGGCGTTTTGGCGACTACAGCGACGGCTTCGCCAGCGGCTGGATGCGTTTGCGCGGCACGCGTCGGCGGCGCGGTGTGGACCGTGGCTTCGTGCTCTCCGACCACGCCGACTGGCCCGGCCTGCTCTGGGCCATCGAACAGACCGGAGCTGAACGGGTGATGGTCACCCACGGCTCGGTCGGCGTACTGGTGCGCCATCTGCGCGAACAGGGACTAGATGCTCAAAGCTTCAGCACCGAGTACGGCGACGATGAGGAAGACGCTGCGTTCACTGAGCCCGACACCGCCGAGGTGCAGCCATGAAAGCCTTCGCCGAGCTGTACGCGGAACTTGACGCGACCACTTCAAGCAACGCCAAACTGTCCGCCATGCAATCCTACTTCGCTCAGGCAGCGCCACAAGATGCGGCATGGGCGGTGTATTTCCTGTCCGGCGGACGGCCTCGGCAATTGGTGCCCGTGCGGGTGCTGCGAGAGCTGGCGGTGGAGTTTTCCGGCCTGAAGCCCTGGCTGTTCGAAGAAAGTTACCAAGCGGTTGGCGACCTGGCAGAAACCATTTCGCTGATCCTGCCTGAAGCCTCGCACAGCTCCACCGACGGGTTGGCGGCATGGATCGAAGACAAACTCCTGCCCCTGCGTGGCGAGTCGCCGCAGGTTCTTGCTCAGCGCTTGCCTGCGCTGTGGGCGCAGCTGGACCGCCATAGCCTGATGCTCTGCATCAAACTCATCACCGGTAGTTTTCGCGTCGGCGTGTCCAAGCTGCTGGTCACTCGCGCCTTGGCATCCATGGCCGGGCTCGACAGTAAACGCGTGGCCCAGCGGCTGGTCGGTTACACCGATCTGTCCAATCGTCCGACTGCCGCCAGTTACCTGAAGCTGATCGCGGCCGAATCCAGCGATGAACATGCCCAGCGGGGTGGCCAGCCGTACCCGTTCTTCCTGGCGCATGCCTTGTCGCAACCGGTCGAGCAATTCGAAGACCTGCTGGGCCCCGCCAGCAACTGGCAGGTGGAATGGAAGTGGGACGGGATTCGCGCCCAAGTGGTCAAGCGCGAGGGGCGCCTGTGGATCTGGTCCCGTGGCGAAGAGCTGGTCACGGAGCGTTTTCCCGAACTCGACAGCCTGGTGCATGGCCTGCCGGACGGCACGGTCATCGACGGTGAAATCGTTGCCTGGAAACCCGCGCAATCCGGCACACAGGATGCCTTCAATCCGCAATCAAACGCCTCGCCAGCGGTGCAACCTTTCGCCCTGCTGCAACAGCGCATTGGTCGCAAAACCCTCGACAGGAAAATCCTCGAAGAAGTGCCGGTGGTCATCCTCGCCTACGACCTGCTGGAATGGGCCGGCGATGATTGGCGCAATCAGCCGCAGGACAAACGCCGTACTCAGCTGGAGCAAGTCATCGCCACCTGCAACAACCCGGTATTGCTCGCCTCGCCGGTACTCACCGGTGAAAACTGGTTCGACCTCGCCCGACAACGCGAGTCTTCGCGCCGCCGCGGCGTCGAAGGCATGATGCTCAAGGCCCGGGATGCGCTGTATGGCGTCGGCCGGACCAAGGACATGGGCACTTGGTGGAAGTGGAAAGTCGACCCGTTCAGTGTCGATGCGGTGCTGATTTACGCGCAACGCGGCCATGGCCGCCGGGCCAGTCTCTACAGTGATTACACCTTCGCAGTCTGGGACGGCCCGCCCGATGCCCGCGAACGAACGCTGGTGCCATTCGCCAAAGCCTATTCAGGGCTGACTGACGAGGAAATGCGCCAGGTCGACAGCATTGTGCGCAAAACCACGGTAGAGAAATTCGGGCCGGTCAGCAGCGTCAGGCCGAGCCTGGTGTTTGAGCTGGGGTTCGAGGGCATTGCCCTGTCCAAACGCCACAAGAGCGGAATCGCCGTGCGGTTTCCAAGGATGCTTCGCTGGCGCCAGGACAAGTCCGTCGAAGAGGCCGACAACCTCGCTACCTTGCAGGATTTATTAGGCTGACCGCAATCCCTGTGGGAGCGAGCTTGATCGCGATTAAGGTGTATCAGTTGGTATAAATTCATCTGACATTCCGCTATCGCGAGCAGGCTCACTCCCACAGTTTTTTGTGCCAATCCGAACTAACTTGGTGCGGCTATTTCCCCGCGCCCGATTTCGTGCATAAATCTCCTGTTGCCATTTCTTGAATCACCTTTTAAAACGCTTGTTCGGGACTCTGGTTCGGAAATTGCTACTTTCACTTGGTCTTACGCTTTCCAGTAACAATAATTCTGCGCCACAAGCGCTCATATTGGTTCTTAGGGATTGAATAATGAAAAAAGCATTGCTGACCCTTTCTGCACTGGCATTGTGCATGGCTGCTGGTTCCGCCATGGCAAAGGAATACAAAGAACTGCGTTTTGGCGTTGACCCTTCTTATGCTCCGTTCGAGTCCAAAGCGGCTGACGGTAGCCTGGTGGGCTTTGACATTGATCTGGGGAACGCAATCTGCGCCGAGCTGAAGGTCAAGTGCAAATGGGTCGAAAGCGATTTCGACGGCATGATTCCGGGCCTCAAGGCCAATAAATTCGACGGCGTGATCTCTTCGATGACCGTCACCGAAGCCCGCGAAAAAGTCATCGACTTCTCCAGCGAGCTGTTCTCCGGCCCAACCGCCTACGTGTTCAAGAAAGGTTCTGGCGTCACCGCAGACGTCGCTTCGCTCAAGGGCAAGACCGTCGGCTACGAACAAGGCACCATCCAGGAAGCCTATGCCAAAGCCGTTCTGGACAAGGCCGGCGTTAAAACCCAGGCCTACGCCAACCAGGATCAGGTCTATGCCGACTTGACTTCCGGTCGTCTCGACGCAGGGATTCAGGACATGCTGCAAGCTGAACTGGGCTTTCTGAAGTCGCCGCAGGGCGCCGATTACGATGTCACCAAGCCAGTCGACAACGCTTTGCTGCCGGCCAAAACAGCTGTCGGTATTAAGAAAGGTAACACCGAGCTGAAAGCGCTTTTGGATAAAGGTATCAAAGCGTTACACGATGATGGCAAATACGCCGAGATTCAAAAGAAACACTTTGGCGATCTGAATCTGTACAGCGGCAAATAATGCCCGGCGCCCATCTCGCGATGGGCGCTTTTTTTATCCGATCAGGTTGCTGATTTATGTTCGAAAACCTATTACAAAATCTGGGGCTCTCAGCCTTCAGCCTCAAGGGCTTCGGTCCGTTGCTGATGGAAGGCACCTGGATGACCATCAAATTATCGGCGTTGTCGCTCTTGGTGGCCGTCTTGCTCGGCTTGCTGGGCGCCAGCGCCAAGCTGTCCAAAGTCAAACTGGTGCGCGTGCCGGCGCAGGTCTACACCACGCTGATTCGCGGCGTGCCGGACCTAGTGCTGATGCTGTTGATTTTCTACAGCCTGCAAACTTGGCTGACGTCGTTTACCGACTTCATGGAATGGGAATACATCGAGATCAACCCATTCAGCGCCGGGGTCATCACCCTGGGCTTCATCTATGGCGCGTACTTCACCGAGACCTTCCGTGGCGCGATACTCGCAGTCCCGCGTGGTCAGGTCGAAGCCGCCACCGCGTATGGCCTCAAGCGTGGCCAGCGTTTCTGGATCGTGGTGTTCCCGCAAATGATGCGTTTTGCCCTGCCGGGGATCGGCAATAACTGGATGGTGATGCTCAAGGCCACTGCGCTGGTGTCGATCATCGGCCTCGCCGACCTGGTCAAAGCCGCTCAGGACGCCGGCAAAAGCACCTATCAACTGTTCTATTTCCTGGTGCTGGCCGCGGTGATTTACCTGCTGATTACCAGCGCTTCCAACTTCGTCCTGCGCTGGCTCGAACGCCGTTACGCCGCTGGTTCCCGGGAGGCCGTACGATGATCGAACTCTTGCAGGAATACTGGAAGCCCTTCCTTTATACCGACGGCCAGAACATCACCGGCCTGGCCATGACCCTTTGGCTGCTCAGCGCCTCGATTTTCATTGGTTTCCTGGTGTCGATCCCGCTGTCCATCGCCCGGGTCTCGCCGCATTTCTACATCCGCTGGCCGGTGCAGTTCTACACCTACCTGTTCCGTGGCACGCCGTTGTATATCCAGCTGCTGATCTGCTACACCGGGATCTACAGTCTGGCCGCCGTGCGCGCCCAACCGGTGCTCGATGCATTCTTTCGCGATGCGATGAACTGCACGATCCTGGCATTCGCCTTGAACACTTGCGCCTACACCACGGAGATTTTCGCCGGGGCGATCCGCAGCATGAACCACGGTGAAGTCGAAGCGGCCAAGGCTTATGGCCTGACAGGCTGGAAGCTGTATGCCTACGTGATCATGCCGTCAGCCCTGCGTCGTTCGTTGCCGTATTACAGCAACGAAGTGATTCTGATGCTGCACTCGACCACCGTGGCGTTCACGGCGACCATCCCGGACATCCTGAAAGTCGCGCGGGACGCCAACTCGGCGACCTTCCTGACCTTCCAGTCGTTCGGCATCGCCGCGCTGATCTACCTGACCGTGACCTTCGCGCTCGTCGGCCTGTTCCGCCTCGCCGAACGCCGCTGGCTGGCCTTCCTCGGGCCTACCCACTAGGACCCGCTTTAGGGATAAAGAGACAAACATGCGCCACCAGATTCATAACCTGTTGTCCCCGCTGCCGGGGACCGCTCGACAGATTCACAGCTTCCACTTCGGTCCCTCGTCGGCCAAAGGCAAGATTTACATCCAGTCGTCCCTGCATGCCGATGAATTGCCCGGCATGCTGGTGGCCTGGCACCTCAAGCAGCGCCTGGCGGAACTGGAAGCCGCCGGCCACCTGCGCAGCGAGATTGTGCTGGTGCCAGTGGCCAACCCGGTCGGCCTGGAACAAGTGTTGATGGACGTGCCGCTGGGCCGCTACGAGCTCGAAAGCGGGCAGAACTTCAACCGCTGGTTCGTCGATTTGAGCGAGGCCGTCGGTAACGAGATCGAAGGCAAGCTTGGCGATGATCCGCAGCACAACCTCGAACTGATCCGCAGCAGCCTGCGTAATGCGCTGGCAACGCAGACTGCCGGCACACAACTGCAATCCCAGCGCCTGACCCTGCAACGGCTGGCCTGCGACGCGGACATGGTGCTGGACCTGCATTGCGATTTCGAAGCCGTGGCGCACCTCTACACCACGCCCGAAGCCTGGCCACAGGTCGAGCCGTTGGCCCGTTACATCGGTGCCGAAGCGAGCCTTCTAGCCACCGACTCCGGCGGTCAGTCGTTCGATGAATGCTTCACCCTGCTTTGGTGGCAGTTGAAAGAACGCTTCGGCGAGCAATTCGACATTCCGCTGGGCAGCTTCTCGGTCACCGTCGAATTGCGCGGCCAGGGTGACGTCAATCACCCGCTGGCCAGTCTCGATTGCCAGGCGCTGATCGACTACCTGATTCACTTCGGGGCCATTGCCGGCGAACCGGCGTCACTGCCTGCACTGCCCTACCCCGCCACGCCGCTGGCCGGCGTCGAACCGGTGGCTACGCCGGTCGGCGGGCTGCTGGTGTTCACCGCGCTACCGGGGGAATACCTCGAAGCCGGGCAGAAGATCGCCGAAATCATTGACCCGATCAGCGATCTCGTCACTCCCGTTCATTGCACCGCCGCCGGGCTGATGTACGCCCGTTCGCTGCGACGCATGGCCACTGCCGGCATGGTGATCGCGCACGTCGCGGGCGCCGAAGCCTATCGCAGCGGCTACCTACTTTCGCCTTGAGGATGCATGCCCCATGTACAAACTGACCATTGAAGGCCTGCATAAAAGCTATGGCGATCATCATGTGCTCAAAGGCGTTTCACTCAAGGCCAACACGGGCGACGTCATCAGCCTGATCGGCGCCAGCGGTTCGGGCAAAAGTACCTTCCTGCGTTGCATCAACTTTCTGGAGCAACCCAACGACGGTGCGATGACCCTGGACGGCCAGAATATCCGCATGATCAAGGATCGCCACGGCATGCACGTGGCCGACGCCAATGAGCTGCAAAAGATCCGCACGCGCCTGGCCATGGTGTTCCAGCATTTCAACCTGTGGAGCCACATGACCGTGCTGGAAAACATCACCATGGCGCCGCGCCGGGTGTTGGGTTGCAGCAAAGAGGAAGCCGAAGACCGCGCTCGTCGCTACCTCGACAAGGTCGGCCTGGCCGCTCGTGTGGCGGATCAGTACCCGGCATTCCTTTCCGGCGGCCAGCAACAACGGGTCGCTATTGCCCGCGCGTTGGCGATGGAGCCGGAAGTCATGCTGTTCGACGAGCCGACGTCGGCGCTCGACCCGGAACTGGTCGGAGAAGTGCTCCGAGTAATCCAGGGCCTGGCTGAGGAAGGCCGGACCATGATCATGGTGACCCACGAAATGAGCTTCGCCCGCAAGGTCTCGAGCCAGGTGCTGTTCTTGCACCAGGGACTGGTGGAAGAGGAAGGCGCGCCGGAAGACGTGCTGGGCAATCCGAAGAGCGAACGGTTGAAGCAGTTCCTGAGCGGCAACCTGAAGTAGGCAGGGCCTGTAGGCGCGAGCCTGCTCGCGATGGTGGTGTAATCAGGAAACACTTTACTGACTGACACTGCGCAATCGCGAGCAGGCTCACTCCCACAAAAAACAAAGCAATTAAACTTGTTACATTCCGGCGCGGTCACTGAAAGAACACGTTCAGAGCGCACACCGCCGGCATGGGAACCTCCCCCGACTTCGCAAAACAATGGTTCACCGCCCGCGGCTGGAAGCCATTCGCCTTTCAGAAACAGGTGTGGACGGCGGTTAAACGCGGTGAGTCCGGGTTACTGCACGCCAGCACTGGCGCTGGTAAAACCTACGCGCTCTGGTTTGCCGCGCTCAATCGCTTCGCGGCATCTGTCGCGCCTGTTGAAACACCACGCAAACGAAAACCGCTCGCCCAACCGCTGACCGTGTTGTGGATCACGCCCATGCGCGCTCTGGCCGCCGACACAGCCCGAGCGCTGGAAGCGCCGCTGCTTGATTTGCACATACCGTGGAGCGTCGGCCTGCGTACCGGCGACACCAGCAGCAGCGAGCGCGCCCGTCAGAGTCGACGTCTGCCCACCACCCTGATCACCACTCCCGAAAGCCTGACCCTGATGCTGGCCCGTGCCGATGCGCGCACGGCGCTGGCGACCCTGCGCATGGTGGTGGTCGACGAATGGCATGAATTGCTAGGCAACAAACGCGGCGTGCAATTGCAACTGGCCCTGGCGCGCCTGCGGCGGTGGACCCCGGAGCTGATCGTGTGGGGCGTTTCCGCGACGCTGGGTAATCAGACCCACGCGGAACAGGTTTTGATCCCACAAGGTGGCGGCATCAGCGTACAGGGCCAGAACGCCAAGGCATTGCTCATCGACACCTTGTTACCCCCCACCATCGAACGGTTTCCCTGGGCCGGGCATATCGGTTTGAAAATGTTGCCGCAAGTCGTCGCGGAACTGGATTCCAGCCCCAGCAGCCTGGTCTTCACCAACACCCGTGCCCAATCGGAGATCTGGTATCAAGCCTTGCTGGAGGCACGCCCCGATTGGGCCGGGTTAATCGCTTTGCATCACAGCTCACTGTCGCGAGAAACCCGCGACTGGGTCGAGCGGGCATTGAAGGAAGGTCAGCTCAAAGCGGTGGTTTGCACTTCCAGCCTGGATTTGGGCGTGGACTTCTTGCCGGTCGAACGGGTGCTGCAAATCGGCTCGGCCAAGGGCGTGGCGCGGCTGATGCAACGCGCAGGTCGCTCAGGTCACGCGCCGGGACGGGTTTCACGGGTGACCCTCGTGCCCACTCACAGCCTGGAATTGATCGAAGCGGCCGCTGCGCAAGACGCCGTGGCGGCGCAACGCATCGAACCTCGTGAGTCACCGCATAAACCACTGGATGTGTTGGTCCAGCATCTGGTCAGCATGGCGCTGGGCGGTGGTTTTTTACCGGATGAGTTGTATGAAGAAGTCCGCGGCGCCTGGGCATACCGCGATCTCACCGAGGCGGACTGGACCTGGGCGCTTGCTTTCGTACGCCATGGCGGACTTTCTCTGACGGCTTACCCGGATTACCGAAGGGTCGAACCGGATGAACACGGGGTGTGGCGCGTGCCGGATGCGCGACTGGCGCGGCGCCATCGCATGAGCATCGGCACCATCGTCAGCGACGCAAGCATCCAGCTGAAGTTCTGGAGCAAGGGTGGCGGAGGTAAACAATTGGGCAGTGTCGAGGAAGGGTTTATCGCACGACTCAAACCGGGGGACGGTTTTCTGTTTGCGGGGCGTCTGTTGGAATTGGTCCGGGTGGAAAACATGACCGCTTATGTCAAACGCAGCACCGTGAAAAAAGCGGCGGTGCCGCGCTGGAATGGCGGCCGGATGCCCCTTTCCAACGAGCTGGCACAGGCGGTGGTCGAGCGCTTCAGTGCCGCCGCGCACGGGGATTTCGTCGGTCCGGAAATGCAGGCGTTGCAGCCTTTGCTCGAGGTGCAACAACGATGGTCTGGCCTGCCAACCTCGACGAAGTTGCTGGCAGAAGCCCTGAAATCCCGCGAAGGCTGGCACTTGTTTCTTTACCCCTTTGCCGGTCGCCAAGTGCATTTGGGCCTCGCGAGCCTGCTGGCCTGGCGCGCCAGCCAACAACAACCAGTGACGTTTTCCATTGCGGTAAACGACTATGGGCTGGAGTTGCTCAGTGCCACTCACATGGATTGGTCACAGGTGCTGAACGCCGAATTACTGAGCCCCGGCAATCTGTTGCAAGACGTGCTTGCCAGTTTGAATGCCGGTGAGCTTGCGCGTCGCCGGTTTCGGGAAATCGCACGGATCGCCGGGCTGGTCTTCGCCGGCTACCCCGGTGCGCCGAAAAGCACGCGCCAGGTTCAAGCGTCGAGCGGGTTGTTCTTCGAAGTATTCAAGCAGTACGACGCCGGCAATTTGCTGCTGGCGCAGGCCGGGGAAGAAGTCTTGCGCGAAGAACTGGATATTCATCGCCTGGAGCAGACGCTGGAACGCATCAACCGCCTGACAGTGGAGCTGCACCCGATAAAACGTCCTACACCGCTCGGGTTTCCGCTGCTGGTCGAGCGCATGCGGGAGAGCATGAGCTCGGAAAAACTCGCCGATCGCATCCGCCGCATGGTCAGCGACCTTGAGAAAACCGCCGAAGCCGGAAAACGCTGATGAACACGCCCTATCCCGTGCGACTGGCCGGAGAGGAACTGTGGCTGCTGCCCGAAAAAGCCATCTACTGGCCAGCCCAGCAAGCGCTGCTGATCGCCGATGTGCATTTCGGCAAGGCGGCGGCCTATCGCAGTCTTGGCCAGCCAGTGCCTCACGGCACCACCGCGAGCAATATCGCGGTGCTGGACGGGTTGCTGACAGGCCTGCCCTGCCGTCAGCTGATTTTCCTCGGGGATTTCCTACACGGGCCCGGCTCTCACGCAACGGCCACCCTGAGCGCCCTGGCCGAATGGCGAATGCGCCACCCTGATTTACCGATGACGCTGATTCGCGGAAACCATGACAAACGTGCGGGGGACCCACCGGCCTCGTTAAACATCCGGGTTGTGCCCGAGCCGTTGCTGATGGGGCCGTTCGCCTTGCAGCACGAACCTGAGCCACACCCTGATCGGCACGTGCTCGCCGGACACGTTCATCCGGTGTATCGACTCAATGGCAGAGGTCGGCAGACCTTGCGGCTGGCCTGCTTCAAGCTGGGCGTGGACATAAGCCTGTTACCGGCCTTTGGCGCGTTTACCGGCGGGTATCAGGTCGAGCAGGACGAGCGCTGCAGGATTTTTGTCATTGGTGACAACGAAATATGGCCAGTCAGCTGACGTCTTCAAGGACATCAGCTGACTGGCCATTCATTTTTCAGCAGCAGGTCAGACAACAGGCGCGGGAGGTGGCTCATCCGGCAAAGTGGGCTCACCGGGTTCAGTCGGTTGTTCATTGGGGGTATCGGGATCAGGCTGACCGGGGATGCCCCCTGCCATGCTGATGGGTGGATGTGCCAACAAGGACCAGGCCAAAACGCCAACCTGATTGGGCTCAAGCCTTGCCAGTTCGGCACTTATTCGCGGATCGATCTTCATATAGCACTCCTGAGCGAAGGCCCCGTTCGCTGTGCGCGAACCGGGCAGTACACCCAATAGAGTGTCTACCCGCTCAAGAATTCCCGCTACCTCTCAGATGAATGACTCAAGTGCGCGGGAGGGTGACGCCGAGCTGGCCCTGATACTTGCCGCCACGGTCCTTGTAGGAGACTTCGCATTCTTCGTCGGATTCGAAGAACAACATCTGCGCCACGCCTTCGTTGGCGTAGATTTTCGCCGGCAAGGTGGTGGTGTTGGAGAACTCCAGGGTGACATGGCCTTCCCACTCGGGCTCAAGCGGCGTCACGTTGACGATAATGCCGCAACGCGCGTAGGTGCTTTTACCCAGGCAGATGGTCAGCACGTTGCGCGGAATGCGGAAAAATTCCACGGTGCGTGCCAGGGCGAAGGAGTTCGGCGGAATGATGCAAACATCGCTTTTAACGTCGACGAAGCTCTTCTCGTCGAAGTTCTTCGGATCGACGGTCGCCGAGTTGATGTTGGTGAATACCTTGAATTCATCGGCGCAGCGAACGTCGTAGCCATAGCTCGAAACACCGTAGGAAATGACGCGCTCGGCGCCTTCGCCGCGCATCTGGCGCTCAACGAAGGGCTCGATCATGCCGTGCTCTTGCGCCATGCGGCGAATCCACTTGTCCGATTTGATGCTCATGGCGGGTGTCCTGAATAGCGAGGTGGAAAAATTCTGTCCGGCATCTTACCGGGCGCGCGCTCCGGGTTCAAAGTCCAGGGCGCAATTCTCGCCGATCCCCCGTGAATATTGGGCTTTGGCCGCAATACGCTGCACCGTCAGTCACGAAAACATAGAAACCTTCGCAAGAAGCATTGGCACGTCCCGGAAAAAGGGTTAAGGTGGCGCCACTGTGCTGCTTGTGTCACTGAGAATCTCTACACGATATGTTGAATTTCGATCCAACCATCTACAAGAATTTTTCCTGCTCTTTGCACTCAGTCTCGGCCAGGGTTCTTCCTGAGTCGCAGTTATCTTTGTTCAAGGAGTTACACCATGTCTAATCGCCAAACCGGTACCGTTAAGTGGTTCAACGATGAAAAAGGCTTCGGCTTCATCACTCCACAATCCGGTGACGACCTGTTCGTTCACTTCAAAGCTATCCAATCCGACGGCTTCAAAAGCCTGAAAGAAGGCCAACAGGTTTCTTTCATCGCTACCCGCGGTCAGAAAGGCATGCAAGCTGAAGAAGTTCAAGTTATCTAACTTGTACTTGCTTTAGTAAAAAGCCCCGCCCTCAAAAGCGGGGCTTTTTTGTGCCTGACTGTTTTGCAGGCAAAAAAAATCGCAGCCAGTGGCTGCGATTTTTTTATGTCTTACCAGGCCACGCCAAACCCTGCGGTGTAGCGCGTCTTGTCCAGGTCAGCCTCGCTGGTGCCGCTGATGATGTCTCGCTCAGCCTTGAGGTTGAGCGATGCCCACTCGGTGACTTTGTAGCGCAAGCCCATTTCGGCATCGAGCGCGTAATCGGCGACGCCCGACAACGGCTTACTCACTTCGCCATTGGTGAAGAACTCCACCTTCTTGCCAATCAGGTAGCGGTTGTAGTCCCACTTCATTGCCAAGGAATAGAAGTTCTCCTTGCTGCCGTCGGAGAATTCATAGTCCGTGCGGTTAAGCAGCGAACCCAGGGAGAACGCGCCCAACTCGTCATCCCAGAATTGGTAACCCGGACCGGTACCGACCGTGCGCTGACGAGAGAGGTCTTCGACCTGGTCACGCTTATAGACCGCTCGACCTTCCCAGAACCATTTCTCGGTCAGGAAGCGGTCGAGTGAGTATTCGGCGCGCCAGTTGTCGGTGGTGACCACATCATCCTGGAATTCGCGGTTGTACTCGCCTTCCGCGATGTGGCGCCATTTGCCATGGCGCGCGGTGGTCTTGAAGTTGATGTCATAGTCATCGGTGTTTTTTTCCGCACGCTGGTAATCCAGCGCCGCGTCGATATTACCTTTCCACACCAGGTCTTCGATCACGGGCTTGGGCTTGAGGATCTGGTGGATGCTGGCCAGCTCGACTGTCTTCGGCGCCTCGCCATTCTCCAACGTCACCTTGCCGTCCTCCGCAGGATGCAACGACTTGGCTTTCTGGCCGGTGTAAGCATCTTGCTTAACCAGCAACTCCTGATCACTTTCCAGGGTTTTGACCTGTTTCCAGTCGATCGGTACCGCGCCGGCGTACTCCGTCTGGATCAGTAATTTGCCGCCGTCGAACAGTGAGATTTTGCCGCTCAACTTGTCACCGTTTTTCAACCAGACGGTATCGGCGAGCAAGGGCGTGGAGGCACTCAAGACAGCAAGGCACAACAGAGTTCTGGACACCATAAGCAGAGATAGGCTCAAGATTGCGAAAAAAGTCGGCATTATCCATAGGAATAAGGCCCCAACAACGACTGACCCAACTAATTCCCCTGAGTTCATTCTCAACAGGCGATCCAGGACTTACTCTACGGTCGGTAATGCGAACTTTTTCAGGAACCGCGGACGTGACCGACTCAACCACTGAAACCGAAAGCGCGGCGCAAATCCGACGCACGGCGCTCTACCTGACCCTTGCACAGGTACCAGAGGGCAAAGTGGTGAGCTATGGTCAATTGGCCGAGCTGGCTGGATTGGGTCGAGCCGCCCGATGGGTTGGACGCACACTGAGCCAATTGCCCGGCGACACGAAGTTGCCCTGGCACCGGGTGCTCGGTGCCGGCGGTCGGATCAGCTTGCCCGTTGGCAGTCCTTCAGGGGACGAACAGCGGGCGCGATTGCGCTCTGAAGGCATCAGTGTCCTGAATAATCGTGTTGATATTCTGCGCCATGGCTGGCGTCCGGTAGAGCACAGCGGTTAGAGTGCGCGCTTTGTTTCCGTAACTCTTGAGGCAGACTCCAACCCATGCCCCGTAAAACCTGGCGCGCCGCGCTCGCCGCCTATGCCAGCCCCTCGACGCTTGTGTTGTTGTTGCTTGGTTTCGCCGCCGGCATGCCCTACATGCTGGTGTTTTCGACGCTTTCCGTCTGGCTGCGTGAGGCCGGTGTGGCCCGCGAAACCATTGGCTATGCAAGCCTGATCGGCTTGGCCTATGCCTTCAAATGGGTGTGGTCTCCGCTGCTGGACCAATGGCGCCTGCCATTTCTCGGCAAACTCGGTCGACGACGCTCCTGGCTGGTACTGTCCCAGACGCTGGTCATCCTCGGCCTGATCGGGATGGGTTTCTGCGACCCGCAAAAACACCTGTCTTGGCTGATCGCTATCGCCGTGGTCGTCGCCTTCGCTTCGGCGACACAAGACATCGCGGTAGACGCCTACCGTCTGGAAATCGCCGACGACACTCGCCAGGCCGCACTCGCTGCCAGCTATATGTCTGGCTACCGGATTGCCGCCTTGCTGGCCACGGCCGGCGCACTGTTCTTCGCTGAAGGCTTCGGCTCCACCGGCTTCAACTACAAGCACTCGGCCTGGACCGGCACTTACGTGCTGTTTGGTGCCCTGATGGTTCCGGCCTTGCTGACCAGCCTGTTCATGCGCGAGCCACCCGTGCCTCTGCGCACCCAACTCCAGGCCGGGCGCTACAGTTTTGTGCATCAACTGGTGTCAGTGTTCGTGCTGATCGTGTTGCTGGTCTCGGTACCGGCCATGTTCACCCAGCTCTACAACACCGACTTTGCCAGCGTGCTGTTCAAAGGCGTCAGCCTGCTCGACCTGTTGCTTGAAGACCGTGCATTCCTGCGGGCAATCCTCTACACCACCCTGACAATGATGTGCCTGTCAGCCATGGGCCGGCGCGGTCTGGCGCCGGTGCTGACCCCGATCAACGACTTCATTTTGCGTTACCGCTGGCAAGCGTTCCTGTTGCTCGGACTGATCGCCACCTATCGGATGTCCGATACGGTCATGGGCGTGATGGCCAACGTGTTCTACATCGACCAGGGTTTCACCAAGGACCAGATAGCCAGCGTCAGTAAGGTCTTTGGCCTGATCATGACGCTGCTCGGCGCCGGAATGGGCGGCTTGCTGATCGTGCGCTTCGGTATCTTGCCAATCCTGCTCATCGGCGGTATCACGTCGGCCGGGACCAACCTGCTGTTCCTGATGCTCGCCGACATGGGCGCGAATCTGAACATGCTGATCTTCACCATTTCCCTGGATAACTTCAGCTCGGGCCTGGCGACCTCAGCGTTCGTCGCTTACCTGTCGAGCCTGACCAACCTCAAATTCTCCGCAACCCAATACGCCTTGCTCAGCTCGATCATGTTGCTGCTGCCTCGCCTGATCGGCGGTTACTCAGGCGTCATGGTGGAGAAATTCGGCTATCACAATTTCTTCATGATCACGGCCCTGCTGGGCGTGCCGACGGTGCTGCTGATCGCCCTGCACTGGTTCCAGGAGAGCCGCCGCGCAGGTCCGACACCGACACCCGAACCGGTGCCGACTCAGGTCGCCGAAGAATCGTAAGACATTTCGCAGAGGGCGCGGAGAAACCCGCCCTCCTGCCACACCGCCGACCGCACGCCTGTACGCCAGCGGATCTCGCCCGTACAATGCTCCGTCATTTCTCGTCATCAGCAACCGACAACGGCCAACCATGCGCACCAGTCAATTTTTGCTCGCCACACAGAAAGAAACGCCTTCCGACGCGGTTGTAGTCAGCCATCAGCTGATGCTGCGCGCCGGCATGATCCGCAAACTCGCCTCGGGCCTCTACACCTGGCTGCCGATGGGCTTGCGAGTGATGCGCAAGGTCGAAGCCATCGTTCGTGAAGAAATGAACGCCGCCGGCTCTCTTGAAGTGTTGATGCCGAGCACCCAACCGGCTGAGCTGTGGCAGGAATCCGGTCGCTGGGAAGAGTACGGCCCTGAATTGCTGCGCTTCAAGGATCGCCACGGTCGCGATTTCTGCGCCGGCCCGACCCACGAAGAAGTGATCACCGATCTGATGCGCAATGAATTGAGCAGCTACAAACAGCTGCCAATCAACCTGTACCAGATCCAGACCAAGTTCCGCGATGAAATCCGCCCACGTTTCGGCTTGATGCGCGGCCGCGAATTCATCATGAAGGATGCGTATTCGTTCCACGCTGACCAGGCGTCGCTGCAGGTCACTTACGACCGCATGCACCAGGCTTACTGCAACGTCTTCACCCGCCTGGGCCTGAAGTTCCGTCCGGTTGAAGCCGACAACGGCTCTATCGGTGGCGCCGGCTCCCACGAGTTCCACGTACTGGCCGAATCCGGCGAAGACGACATCGTCTTCAGCAACGGTTCCGACTACGCCGCGAACATCGAGAAGGCAGAAGCCGTACCGCGTGAAACGTCTCGCCCTGCGCCAGCCGAAGAGCTGCGCCTGGTCGACACACCGAACGCCAAGACCATCGCGCAACTGGTCGAAGGCTTCAACCTGCCGATCGAGAAGACCATCAAGACCCTGGTGGTTCACGCTGAAGAGAAAGGCAAGCTGATTGCCCTGATCATCCGTGGCGACCATGAACTGAACGAAATCAAGGCCGCCAACCAGCCTGGCGTTGCCAGCCCGCTGGTCATGGCCTCCGAAAGCGAACTGCGTGACGCCATTGGCGCTGGCGCCGGTTCCCTCGGTCCGTTGAACCTGCCACTGCCAATCATCATCGACCGCTCCGTCGAACTGATGAGCGACTTCGGCATCGGCGCCAACATCGACGACAAGCACTACTTCGGCGTGAACTGGGAACGTGATCTGCCTGTTCCGACCGTTGCCGACCTGCGCAACGTCGTCGCTGGCGACCCAAGCCCGGATGGCAAGGGCACCCTGGAAATCAAGCGCGGCATCGAAGTCGGGCACATCTTCCAGCTGGGCAACAAGTACAGCAAGGCGATGAAGTGCGAAGTGCTGGGCGAGAACGGCAAGCCGGTCACCCTGGAAATGGGTTGCTACGGCATTGGCGTTTCCCGCGTGGTGGCTGCGGCCATCGAGCAGAACAACGACGCCAACGGGATCATCTGGAGCGACACCCTGGCCCCGTTCCAGGTCGCCCTGGTGCCACTGCGCTACGAAACCGAACAGGTTCGCGAAGCCACCGACAAGCTGTATGCAGAGCTGACTGGCGCAGGCTTCGAAGTGCTGCTGGACGACCGCGACAAGAAAACCAGCCCGGGCATCAAGTTCGCGGACATGGAGCTGATCGGCATTCCTCACCGGATCGTGGTCAGTGACCGCGGCCTCGCCGAAGGCAATCTGGAATACAAGAGCCGCACCGAACCTGAAGCGCAAGCGCTGCCGGTCGCTGACGTGCTGTCGTTCCTCCAGGCCCGCATCCGCCGCTGACACCAGATAGAGAAGTCATGTTCAAGCGAAACACCTTAGGCCTCGGTGGTGCCGCCCTGTGCGGCACCCTGCTGGTCAGTGGCTGTGCAAATCACATGTCACAACGCAGCGAGCACGAGGAACGTGTCGAGCGCAAATTGCTCGATCACAGCCTGCAGATCGATGTCGGCGAGCCCAAGGTGCTCGAATTGCCGCAACGTCGGGTGAAAATCCACGAGCAGAAGACGTTCGAAGTCACGGAATTCGAAGTCACCCGTCACTACGATCGCTATACGCCCTATCAACCCTGGCGGGAGGTTTACGAGATTCCGCTGGGTGCGGTGGCCGTGGTGGCAGGCATCGGCGCGAACGTGGTCAACGTGTTCGCCCTCGGCAATCTGCCGGACAGCGTGACGAAAGACTGGCTGAACTACGGTATCGCCGGGCTCAACCCGTTCATGAACATGCCATCCCATGGCCGAGCGCAGCAGAACCTGGCGGGCATCGACGAGGTTCAGCGCGACAAGCGCACCGAATACTCGAGCCTGCCCTGGAGCGAGCGCCCGGTGCAGGTCAAGGCCGGCAAGGAAACGTTCGAGCTGACTACCGATAAAAACGGTGTTTTACGCCTGAACCTGCTGGACACCCCGTTCGCCGAACATGACATCAATCATCTGACTCGACTGCTGATCAGTGTCGAAGACGGTCAGGACGATGTGCACAACGACTCGTCGCTGGCAGTCAGCAGTGGTTTGCGTGGCAAGTTGCTCGAAGCCCACGGGCTGATTTACGACGACCTGGAAGACGACGAGGTGAACCAGTGGGTGCACCGGGTCAAACGCCTGTCGGAACTGGGTCTGGAAGAAGAAGCCAGCGAGCTGGAACAAAGCCTGATCGAACTGACTCGCAACGATCCCGAGTTGCAGACCGAATTCCTCAAGTCCTTGACCAAGGATGCCGGGCGATTGGTGGCGGATCCGGGACCGAATTAAAAGCAAAAAGCTTCGCGAGCAAGCCCGCTCCCACAGTTGACCGAGTTGTTCAGATGAATGCGGTCTAATGTGGGAGCGGGCTTGCTCGCGAAAGCGGCCCGACATTCACAACAGCACCAAAACCCTGCCACTACCGCTCAAACAACTCCATCTGCTCAAACCCGCCCCGCAAATCCTCCAGCCTCACCCCAACCCCCAGCAATCGAACCGGTTTGCCGCCGCGATTGAACGCCTGCGTCAGCAGCAACTGATAACTTCCCAAGGTCCGCCCTGCCCCGGCCTGCTCCAGCGTCGTCTGGGTAAAATCATGGAATTTCACTTTGACGAACGGCTTGCCGGGCCGATAGCTACTATCGATTCGCGCCATGCGACCCGCCAGGGTTTCCAGCAGCTCGGGGAGCTTGTCCAGGCAACTCACCAGATCCGGGAGATCCACGTCGTAGGTGTTTTCAACACTGATCGACTGTCGACGACTGTCGTTGTGTACCAGACGGTCATCGATCCCACGTGCCAGGCTCCAGAGTCGTTCGCCGAAACTGCCGAATTCACGCACCAGCGCCAACTTGTCCCATTCCCGCAGGTGCGAACAATCGACAATGCCGAGTCGGCCCAGCTTGTCGGCGGTCACTTTTCCGACGCCGTGCAGCTTGCTGACTGACAGACCGCTGACAAAGTCTTCGACCTGATCCGGCGTAATGACGAACAAACCATTGGGTTTCTTCCAGTCACTGGCGATTTTGGCGAGAAACTTGTTTGGCGCCACGCCCGCCGAAACGGTGATGTGCAGTTGATTAGAGACGCGACGACGAATGTCCTGGGCAATACGCGTGGCGCTGCCGCCGAAATGCGCACTGTCCGACACGTCCAGATAGGCTTCATCGAGGGAAAGCGGCTCGATCAGGTCGGTGTAATCGCGAAAGATCGTGTGAATTTCCTTCGATGCTTCTCTATAAGCCTCCATGCGCGGCTTGACGATAGTCAGGTCAGGGCAGAGCTTCAAGGCATGCCCGGAAGACATCGCCGAACGCACGCCGTAGGCCCGCGCCTCGTAGTTGCAGGTGGCGATAACCCCACGTCTGTCAGCCGAACCACCCACCGCCAGCGGCTTACCCGCCAGGCGCGGGTCGTCACGCATCTCGATGGCGGCGTAGAAGCAATCACAATCGACGTGGATGATTTTTCGCTGCGTCATATAAAAGCGGTGTTCATGTGAAGAAATGGAGTGTTACCGAGTCAGATCGGCAGTATCTCACTGGCACCTGTATATAGCACCAGTAGTCTGAATGTTCTTTTCCACACGTAGGAAAAGTGTCGATGAATTTATTTTTTCAATCGAAAAGCATCAGCCAATAGAGCTGAAACCCTTGTGATACCTGCCTTGCGCGCCGATCCAACTGACCGAATCGACCGCTAAGCGATTGAACATGAACAGGTTTTTTCCAGATTGAGGTTGACACCCCTGCGTTCCTCTGTAGAATGCCGACACACAGACGCGGGATGGAGCAGTCTGGTAGCTCGTCGGGCTCATAACCCGAAGGTCGTCGGTTCAAATCCGGCTCCCGCAACCAAACATCAAAAAAGGCTACTCGAAAGAGTGGCCTTTTTTGTGCGCGTCTGTTTTGTGAATTGAGCGCTTAAATGAACAGAACCTCCTTTCGCGGGTGAAACCAGGAAATCGTTCTGATTCCGAAACTTAAGGCTCGGCAGCGACCGTTCGCCGCTCATTTACGCTTATTTGACCCTTCTGGGGATTAACGGTTGACACCCACGCGTTCGCCTGTAGAATGCCGCCACACAGACGCGGGATGGAGCAGTCTGGTAGCTCGTCGGGCTCATAACCCGAAGGTCGTCGGTTCAAATCCGGCTCCCGCAACCAAACATCAAAAAAGGCTGCTCGAAAGAGTGGCCTTTTTTGTATCTATTGAAAAAGTCCTTTCGCAACAATGACCTGTCACTGTGTAGTGAAGCGTTCCGGATCAACGAAGCTCTGAGACCAGACTATGCTGAATCGCAGACAGAACCCTCTACCACTGATGACATGCCATCACCGCTACCCGGTGAGAGGCGTTAATATTTGTGATTATTTTTTTCTACAGGGATTGGTAACTTGGCTCGATACCTCCATCCTGTCGCGCACAATCCAAGAGGTGATTGATGCGCGCCAACTCGTCTGATCCACAAGACACCGTCACAGCGACACAACCGATCAAGCCCGAGCGTTTGCGCTTGCTGGATCTGGTCAGCAAATATCGTCAACCCATTGGTCTGGCGGTCACTCTGCTGTTGTTCGCTATCGCGCTGATTGCCTGTCGTCATCTGCTGAGCGAGCTCGACCTGTACGCTTTGCACGACTCGATCCTTGAAGTTCCCAAGCCTGCACTGCTTGGGGCGCTGGGTGCGACCGTGGCCGGGTTCATTATTCTGCTGGGATATGAATGGTCGGCCAGTCGCTACGCCGGTGTGAAATTGGCGCCGCGCATCCTCGCGCTCGGCGGCTTTACCGCGTTCGCCATCGGCAACGCCATCGGCCTGTCCATGCTCTCGGGTGGCTCGGTGCGTTACCGTTTATATGCGCGCCATGGCCTGGGGGCTTCTGACGTCGCCCACATGACCTTGTTCGCCAGCCTCTCGCTGGGTTGCGCCCTGCCACCGCTGGCCGCTCTGGCGACTCTGAGCAACCTGCCTGCCGCTTCTACCGCCTTGGGTCTGTCCGAACTGTTACTGGGGACGATTGCCGCTGCCGTGCTGCTGCTCTTTTCAGTGTTGGCCATCGGCATATACCGCCGTCGACTGCCGGAACAACCCTATCCGGACAACTTGTTGGTCAAGGTCGGCCGGCGCACCTTGCGCCTTCCTGGCCGTCGCCTGACGCTCCTGCAACTGGTCATTACCGCCCTGGACGTGGCTGCCGCCGCCACCGTGCTGTATCTGTTGCTGCCGGAAGCCCCACCGTTCGGCGCCTTCATGCTGGTGTACCTGCTGGCCCTGGCCGCCGGCGTGCTCAGTCATGTACCCGGCGGGGTCGGCGTGTTCGAAGCGATTCTGCTGGCAGCTTTCGCCGACAAACTCGGCGCGGCGCCACTGGCGGCCGCACTGCTGCTGTATCGCTTGATCTACGTGATTCTGCCGTTGCTGGTAGCTTGCCTGATGCTGCTGATCAATGAAGGTCAGCGCCTGTTCCAGACGCGCCAATCATTGCGGGCCGCGTCCGGCCTGGCCGCACCGATCCTGTCGGTGCTGGTGTTCCTGTCGGGCGTGGTGTTGCTGTTCTCCGGCGTGACTCCGGAAATCGACACCCGCCTGGAACACATCGGCTTTCTGATTCCGCACCGATTGGTCGACGCCTCGCACTTCGGCGCCAGCCTGGTCGGTGTTCTCTGCCTGTTGCTGGCCCAAGGCCTGCGCCGCCGACTGTCGGCCGCATGGATGCTGACCACCATTCTTTTGCTGGTGGGCGCCCTGCTCTCCCTGCTTAAAGGGTTCGACTGGGAAGAAGCTTGCCTGATGACCCTCATCGCGAGCCTGCTCGGGGTCTTTCGCCGCTCGTTCTATCGCCCGAGCCGTTTGACCGAATTGCCGTTCTCGCCGCTGTACCTGGTGTCCAGCCTGTGCGTGCTCGGGGCGTCGATCTGGTTGCTGTTGTTTGCCTATCAGGACGTTCCGTACAGCCATCAACTCTGGTGGCAGTTCACCCTCGACGCCGACGCTCCGCGCGGCCTGCGCTCGTTGCTCGGCGCAGCGGTGCTGCTGGTGGTGGTGTCCCTGACCTGGCTGCTGCGCACCGCGCGTCCGGTGATCCATCTGCCGACACTGGATGAACTGGACCGTGCGGTGAAAATCCTCATGGCTTCCTCGCAACCGGACGGCGGCCTGGCCCTGACCGGTGACAAGGCGTTGCTGTTCCACCCTAACGACCAGGCGTTCCTGATGTACGCCCGCCGTGGGCGCAGCCTGGTGGCCTTGTACGACCCGATCGGCCCGACCCAGCAACGGGCGGAGATGATCTGGCAGTTCCGCGACCTGTGCGACGTCCACCATGCGCGCCCAGTGTTCTATCAAGTGCGCGCCGAGAACCTGCCGTACTACATGGACATCGGCCTGACCGCGATCAAACTGGGCGAAGAAGCCCGAGTCGATCTCAAGCGCTTTGATCTCGAGGCCAAGGGCAAAGAGATGAAAGACCTGCGCTACACCTGGAACCGGGGCACCCGTGATGGTCTGTCGCTGGAGATCTTCGAGCCGGGTCAAGCGCCGATGGACGAGCTCAAGGTGATTTCCGATGCCTGGCTGACGGGCAAGAACGTGCGCGAGAAAGGTTTCTCGCTCGGCCGTTTCAGCGATGACTACCTGAAACATTTCCGGGTGGCAGTGATTCGTTTCGAAGGACGCCCGGTGGCGTTCGCCAACCTGCTCGAGACGTACGGCCATGAATTGGCCAGCCTCGACCTGATGCGCGCACACCCGGACGCCCCCAAGCTGACCATGGAATTCATGATGATCGGCTTGATCCAACATTATAAAAATCATGGATACGCGCGTTTCAGCCTGGGCATGGTGCCGCTGTCGGGGTTGCAACCCCGCCGTGGCGCACCTCTGACCCAGCGTCTGGGTTCGATGGTATTCCGCCGTGGTGAGCAGCTCTACAACTTCCAAGGCTTGCGCCGCTTCAAAGACAAATTCCAGCCCGACTGGGAACCCCGTTATATGGCCGTGCCCGCCGGACTCGATCCGCTGGTTGCCCTGGCCGACACTGCTGCCCTGATTGCGGGCGGCTTGACTGGATTGGTGAAACGCTGATGATTCGACGCTCCTTGCGGTACGTACTGGCCACACTGGTAGTGCTGGCCCTGATTCTCGGTGGCGGTTACTGGTACCTGAAACGTCCGGCACCGGAACCAACCCTCGAACGGCTGACGCCCGCCGATGGCGCCGCGATCACGCGCGTCATTCCCGGAAGAACTCCACGCGCCCAGGTGCTGGTAGCGGTCAACGACGAGCAAAAGCTCAGCGACCAGCAATTGCTGACTTTGAGCCGCACCGCGTCGGCACAGATTGTTCAGGTCATTTTGCCCAAGGACTGCTTGCTGCAAAGTCGCGCATTGCAATCGGGTCTGAGAGAGCTCAAAGGCCCGGCGACCCTGGTCAGTGGTATCGGTCCTGGTGCCGTGCTGGCCTGGCGCTGGTTGTCCGAACAGAAGAACGACAAGGCCCAGGCCGTTTCGGTGGACCTGGCCCTGGAAAAACCGGGTTGCACGCACCTGCTGCCGAAAAGTGCTGCTCACGGCCACTGGCTGGTGGCGTGGAACGACAACCCGGATGACACCAGTGCCGGCTTCGTGCGCGACCAACCGAATGCCGAAACCAGCATCAGCGACTACGACATCAATCTGCCGCAAGTGCTGAACAACGAACTGCGCAAAATTCTCGTCGGCGGCGACAAAGCTGCTGGCGGCTTGCAGATTCCAGTGGTCGAAGTGCCGGCAGGTCAGGCCAAGGACACCGTCACTCTGTTCCTCTCCGGTGACGGCGGCTGGCGCGACCTGGACCGCGACGTCGCGGGCGAAATGGCCAAGATCGGCTATCCAGTCGTCGGCATCGACACCCTGCGTTACTACTGGCAGCACAAGAGCCCGGAGCAAAGCGCGCTGGACCTCGCCGAACTGATGCAGCACTACCGGCAAAAATGGGGCACCAAGCGCTTCATCCTGACCGGTTATTCGTTTGGCGCCGACGTCCTGCCGGCGATCTACAACCGCTTGGCCGAATCGGAACAGCAGCGCGTCGACGCAATCATCCTGCTCGCCTTCGCCCGCACCGGCAGCTTCGAGATCGAAGTCGAAGGCTGGCTCGGCAACGCCGGCAAAGAAGCCGCCACCGGCCCGGAAATGGCCAAGCTGCCTCCAGAGAAAGTGGTGTGCATCTACGGTGCAGAAGAAGTCGACGAAAGCGGCTGCACCGACAAGACCGCCGTAGGCGAAGCGATGAAACTGCCTGGCGGCCATCACTTCGACGAGAACTACCCGGCGCTGGCACAGCGGTTGGTGGACATCATCGTCAAGCGTCAGGCCAAGGACGGAGCGACGGCTCAGGAGTGATCTGAGTTAAGCCACGAAAAAGCCCCCGCAGCCGTTTGGTTGCGGGGGCTTTTTTACATGTCCGCCGCTCCTCTGTGGGAGCGAGCTTGCTCGCGATGACGGACGAGCAGCCATCATTGATATCGACTGTCAGACCGCTATCGCGAGCGAGCTCACTCCCACAGGAGATGATCAGTGGATTGAAAATCACTGGGCACAAAAAAGCCCCCGCTGCCTTCACGGCAACGGGGGCTTCCTACTTAGAGGCGACGTTCTGCGGCGCCGTATACCTCTTCGTCACGTCGAGCCCCGACTGCAACGATCAATACTTGAATAGCCTTGCCATCGACTCGATAAACAATCCGCGTGTCGCCTGTCCGGATCCGTCTACAGCCAGCCAGACTGGCTCTTAGGGGCTTGCCGCTCTTGTCCGGCTCACCATTGATAATCCGCTCTTCGATAACATCAAGAATACGGTTCGCTGCCACTGCTCCCAGCAGATCCAGATCCTTCTGGACCTCCGGATGATAGATAACGCCCCAAACCATCCATAGCTCCTTTAGTCTTTCCTGGCGTACCGTGCCCGCATATCGTCGTGACTGACGGCCTTGGCCTGATCAAAACCAATCAATCGCTCCCGGGCAGCAGCTTCAACGCGAAGGTCCTCAAGCTCATCGAGCATTTCCTGATACGCCTCGACATTGATGATGACCGCTGCGGGTTGGTTGTCTTTGAAAATGACCAGCCGCTCGGTGGCTCGGCTGGAGATTTCTTTAAGCCTCGCACTAAACCCCCTGACCATCGCAGTCACCGATATTGCTTGGTCAGCACGCTCTAACAATGCCGTCATACTCACCTCTCTACCTACTCGTGCAAATTTGAACACACAGTTCTACGCAGAGTATTGCGTTGAATTCGACATACAGCAAGCAGCAAAAAAACTGGATTCTATCGCCCTGCTCTTTTCTCGCACACGGCAAGTGTTTAGTTTCGTTTACTTCTGGTGTCGCAATATCGGATGACGCCCGCAGACCTTGTAGGCAAACTCCGAATCTCGTGTTTGGGCACTTTGCCGCCTTGTTGCGCGTTTCTTCGACGGGATAGTCTCCGGACGTCGCTGACCATTCAGCGATCGGGCTTGGAAACCCGTCAACTAGCCGCAACAGCGCCTCTTCATGATTGCATGTGTTTTTTGATCATGAGTTATGGCAGCTGTGCGTGGGACGCTCTCGGGCGTGCCGGTTTCCTAGTTCCCGGTTTTCCAACCTGCGTACAGCTGTCACCCATTTGCTTGGAAACGAATGGGGCAGCTCCTCAACTAGGATTTTGAACATGACTAAAACTGACTCAACCGCAATTTCAGATTTAAAAACCATCGGCTTCACCCCGCTCATCTACTGCCAGGATGAGGCGTTATTCAACGTCCGCGCCGGCGTCCCCATCGTTGATGCCTTGTCACAAGCCTCCGACCTGCTGTTCCTCGCCAAATCGTTTACCGAGGACGCCGCCTATGCAAAAGACACCGACCGCCACGCCTGGGCTGCGCATTACCTGACGGCGATGGGCAAGGCCGTGATTGATGACGTGGTGAAGGTGCTGACGCCGCGACCGGCGCGGACGAAGACTGAATCAGAAGAAGAAATGCCCGATAGCAAATAACACCGAAAATCCCCTGTGGGAGCGAGCCTGCTCGCGATTGCGTCAGCACAGGCAACCTTGAAAGCGACTGATCTACCGCTATCGCGAGCAAGCTCGCTCCCACAGGGACTTGCATCACCTTCAGGTCATTGCACCGGACACAAAAAAGCCCCTGTTGCCATGAAGTCAACAGGGGCTTTTTGATGGGGCTTACATCTCGACCTGTGTACCCAGTTCAATCACCCGGTTCAGCGGCAGATTGAAGAAGCGCAGGTTGCCGTTGGCGTTCTTGAGCATGAACGCGAACAACGCCTCGCGCCAGCGGGCCATGCCTTCGAGTTTGGAGGCGATGACCGTTTCGCGGCTGAGGAAGTAGGTGGTGCGCATCGGGCTGAAGTCCAGGTCCTCGAGGTGGCACAGCTTCAGTGCTTGCGGCACGTCCGGCTCGTCGACGAAACCGAAGTGCAGGATCACCCGGAAGAAGCCTTCGCCATAGGAGTCGACCTCGAAACGCCGTGATGCCGGGACCCGAGGAATGTCTTCGTACACCACCGTCAGCAGCACCACTTGCTCGTGCAGCACCTGGTTATGCAGCAGGTTGTGCAACAACGCGTGGGGGACGGCGTCCGGGCGCGCGGTCAGAAACACGGCAGTGCCCTGGACGCGGTGCGGCGGTTGCACGGCGATACTGCTGATGAAGATCGGCAGCGGCAACCCGCCCTCGTCGAGACGCTCGACCAGCAGTTGCTTGCCGCGTTTCCAGGTGGTCATCAGCACGAACAGCGCAATACCGGCGATCACCGGAAAGGCCCCGCCCTGAACGATTTTCGGCACGTTGGCGGCGAAGTACAGGCCGTCGACCAACAGGAAACCGATCGACAGCGGCACCGCGATGATCGGCGGCCACTTCCACAGCAGCAACATCACCGCCGACACCAGCACGGTGGTCATCAGCATCGTACCGGTCACCGCCACGCCATAGGCCGAAGCCAGGGCGCCGGAGGATCCGAAGCCGAGTACCAGCAGGATCACCCCGACCATCAGCGACCAGTTCACCGCGCCAATGTAGATCTGGCCCTGTTCGGCACTGGAAGTGTGCTGGATGTGCATGCGCGGAATGTAACCGAGCTGGATCGCCTGACGGGTCAGGGAGAACGCACCGGAAATCACCGCCTGGGAGGCAATCACCGTGGCCAGGGTCGATAAGCCGACCAGCGGAATCAACGCCCAGCTCGGTGCCAACAGGTAGAACGGGTTGCGAGCAGCTTCCGGGTCCCCCAGCAGCAACGCGCCCTGTCCAAAGTAGTTCAGCACCAGCGCCGGCAATACCAGGATGAACCAGGCACGGGCGATCGGCTTGCGGCCGAAGTGGCCCATGTCGGCGTACAGGGCCTCGGCGCCGGTCAGCGCCAGTACTACTGCGCCAAGAATTGCCACACCCATGCCCGGGTGGTCGATGAAGAAGCGCACGCCCCAGACCGGGTTTATCGCTTGCAACACTTCCGGGTGCTGGAAGATGCCGTGGACGCCCAGGGCACCCAGGACCACAAACCACGTCACCATGATCGGCCCGAACAGGATGCCGATGCGCGCGGTGCCGTGACTCTGGATCAAAAACAGCGCGACGAGCACGATCAACGACAGCGGCACCACCCAATGGTCGATGCCATCGAATGCCAGGCCCAGGCCTTCAATGGCCGAGAGCACGGAAATCGCCGGGGTGATCATGCTGTCGCCATAGAACAGCGCCGCACCGATCAGTCCGCAGACCACCAGCAGGGTGCGCAGTTTCGGATACCCCGACGCCGCCCGCCGCGCCAGCGCGGTCAAGGCCATGATTCCGCCTTCGCCCTGGTTGTCGGCGCGCAGCACGAACATCATGTATTTGAACGACACAACCCAGATCAGTGACCAGAAAATCAGCGCCAGGATGCCCAGCACGCCGTCATGGTTGACGGGTACGCCATAGCCACCGGAGAACACTTCCTTGAGGGTGTACAGCGGGCTTGTGCCGATATCGCCGTAAACCACACCCACCGCCGCGACCAGCATGCCGATCGGCTTTGCCGCCGAATGCTCAGCGCTTGCAGCCTGACTACTTGCCTGCCCCATCCAAAACTCCTACTACTCAGACCCGGACTTCTTATAAGAAGCACTATGCTTTGCCGTGCAGCATGCGCTGTTTTACTTAAGGTTACAGACGATTTATTGACTGTAAAAATTCGGTAAAGCGTAACGGCGCGAAGCATAGCGCAGCACTCGTCGTATTTCCCTGCATAAAGCTGGTCAAGTGCGCCTCTCATCGCTAGAATTGCGCACTTTTTGACCAGAGGCGCAACATAGCGCCCGTCTGTCGCCTTGCCGTCTTCGGCTGGAGGCGTCCCAAATACCGAGGTTAGACATGTCCACCACTCCCGCGCCAGCCAATCCAAAAGTTGGCTTCGTATCCCTGGGTTGCCCCAAAGCACTGGTCGACTCCGAGCGCATCCTTACCCAGCTGCGCATGGAAGGCTATGACGTCGTGTCCACCTACGAGGACGCCGACGTCGTGGTGGTCAACACTTGCGGTTTCATCGATTCGGCCAAGGCTGAGTCCCTGGAAGTGATCGGCGAAGCCATCAAGGAAAACGGCAAGGTCATCGTGACCGGCTGCATGGGCGTCGAAGAAGGCAATATTCGCAAGGTACACCCAAGCGTGCTGGCCGTAACCGGTCCGCAGCAATACGAGCAAGTGGTCAACGCGGTGCATGACGCCGTGCCGCCGCGCCAGGATCACAACCCGCTGATCGACCTGGTGCCGCCGCAAGGGATCAAACTGACCCCACGCCACTACGCTTACCTGAAGATTTCCGAAGGCTGCAACCACAGCTGCAGCTTCTGCATCATTCCTTCGATGCGCGGCAAACTGGTCAGCCGTCCGGTCGGTGATGTGCTCGACGAAGCCCAGCGCCTGGTCAAGGCCGGCGTCAAAGAGCTGTTGGTGATCTCGCAAGACACCAGCGCCTACGGCGTCGACGTGAAATACCGCACCGGTTTCTGGAACGGCGCGCCGGTGAAAACCCGCATGACCGAACTCTGCGAAGCCCTGAGCACCTTGGGCGTCTGGGTTCGCCTGCACTACGTTTACCCGTACCCGCACGTCGATGAGCTGATCCCGCTGATGGCCGCCGGTAAAATCCTGCCGTACCTGGACATCCCGTTCCAGCATGCCAGCCCGAAAGTCCTGAAAGCCATGAAACGCCCGGCCTTTGAAGACAAGACCCTGGCACGCATCAAGAACTGGCGCGAGATCTGCCCGGACCTGATCATCCGTTCGACCTTCATCGTCGGCTTCCCCGGCGAAACCGAAGAAGACTTCCAGTACCTGCTGGACTGGCTGACCGAAGCGCAGCTGGACCGCGTCGGCTGCTTCCAGTACTCCCCGGTCGAAGGCGCCCCGGCCAACCTGCTGGACGCGGCCATCGTGCCGGACGACGTCAAGCAAGACCGTTGGGACCGCTTCATGGCGCACCAGCAGGCCATCAGCTCGGCGCGCCTGCAACTGCGCATCGGCCGCGAGATCGAAGTGCTGGTCGATGAAGTCGACGAGCAAGGCGCGGTCGGCCGCTGCTTCTTCGATGCCCCGGAAATCGACGGCAACGTGTTCATCGACAACGGCAGCAACCTCAAGCCGGGTGACAAGGTCTGGTGCAAAGTGACCGACGCCGACGAGTACGACCTGTGGGCTGAACAGATCTAAACGCAAAAAATACACACAGCCCCGCTCTTTTCACGAGATGCGGGGCTTTTTTACGTCTATCGTTTTGTGGGAGAAAGGACTCGCACAATCAACGGTAAAAGGGGCAGCCGGCCATGCGCCAACATTCGGTCATCCACACGCCGAAACAGAGCGACTACGAAGAACTCACGCGCGTCTGGGAAGCCTCGGTGCGCGCCACCCATGACTTCCTCCCGAACAGCTACATCGAACTGCTGAAGAACCTGGTGCTGACCCGCTACCTCGACGCAGTGATGCTGATCTGCACCAAGGACGCTCGCCAGCGCATCACCGGGTTTGCCGGGGTCGCCGCGGGCAAAATCGAAATGCTCTTCATTGACCCGGCCCATCGTGGCCAAGGCTTGGGCAAGCAGTTGCTGCGCTATGCCATGGAACATTTGAACGCCGATGAGCTGGACGTCAACGAGCAGAACCCACAGGCGCTGGGTTTCTACTTCAAGCAGGGCTTTGAGGTGATCGGTCGTTCGGAAGTCGATGGTATGGGCCAGCCCTATCCGTTGTTGCATATGCGCTTGCGTCAGGCGCAACAATTGACGCGCAATGGCTGACACAACATTAAAAGCACATGCGGCAAATGGAGCCGGGATTAACCGGCGCCACGCAGGTACAATGCCCACCCCTTTTTTGTTACGGCCCTGTCATGACTGACCCGATTCGTCTCTCCAAACGCCTCATCGAACTCGTCGGCTGTTCCCGTCGGGAGGCTGAGCTGTTCATCGAGGGCGGCTGGGTCACCGTGGACGGCGAAGTCATCGACGAACCGCAATTCAAGGTCGACACCCAGAAAGTCGAGCTTGACCCGGAAGCCAAGGCCACCGCACCGGAACCGGTGACTATCCTGTTCAACGTACCGGCCGGGATGGACGCGGAAACGGCGATGGCCACCATCAGCGCCGAGACCCTGAGCGAAGAACACCGCTTCAGCAAACGTCCGCTCAAGGGCCACTTCCTGCGGCTGACCGCCAGCACCGACCTGCAAGCCAACGCCAGCGGTCTGCTGGTGTTCACCCAGGACTGGAAGATCTTGCGCAAACTGACTGCCGATTCCGCCAAGATCGAGCAAGAGTATGTGGTCGAGGTTGAAGGCGACATGGTGGCTCACGGCCTCAACCGCCTGAACCATGGCCTGACTTACAAGGGCAAGGAACTGCCGCCGGTCAAGGCCAGCTGGCAGAACGAAAATCGCCTGCGCTTTGCGATGAAGAACCCACAACCGGGCGTGATCGCCCTGTTTTGCCAGGCCGTCGGCCTGAAGGTCGTCGCCATCCGCCGCATCCGCATTGGCGGCGTGTCCATCGGCAAAGTGCCGCTGGGGCAATGGCGCTACCTGTCCGGCAAAGAGAAGTTCTAAGACTTTTCACGCCGCCATACATTTCGGCGCCGCTGTTTATGCGGCGCCCACTGCTGAATATCAGGACTGCACACCATGATCCATAATGACGTACTGCGCAGCGTGCGCTACATGCTCGACATCAGCGACAAAAAAGTCATCGAGATCATCAAGCTCGGCGGCATGGACGTCACCCTGGCAGACCTGCTGACGTACCTGGACAAGAAAGAGGAAGACGAAGAAGGCTTCGTACGCTGCCCGGACGAAGTCATGGCGCATTTCCTCGACGGCCTGGTGATCTTCAAACGCGGCAAGGACGAAAGCCGTCCGCCGCAACCTATTGAAGTGCCGGTGACCAACAACATCATCCTGAAAAAGCTGCGCGTGGCCTTCGAACTCAAAGAAGACGATATGCACGCCATCCTCAAGGCTTCGGAGTTTCCGGTGTCCAAGCCCGAGCTGAGCGCGCTGTTCCGCAAGGTCGGCCACAGCAATTACCGGGCATGCGGCGACCAGTTGCTGCGCAATTTCCTCAAGGGCCTGACCCTGCGTGTTCGCCCGCAGTAAGCGCACATGCGCCTTGAGCCGCACACCTGCGGCTCAAGGCCAGCCTGTATAGACCTTCATTCCTCGCAAAAATAGTGGCTCCGCTTCCGGCGGCTGACGACTAGGGTGTAATGACCCTCAGCTCTCAGGACTCGCCATGCACCCGTACTTTTCCCTGCAAGGCCGCACCGCACTGGTGACCGGCGGCACCCGTGGTATCGGCAAGATGATCGCCAAGGCCTATGTCGAGGCCGGCGCCAGCGTTTATGTGTGCGCTCGTGATGCCGACGCCTGCCGGCAAACCGCCGATGAGCTGAGCGCCTTCGGGGTGTGTCATGCGGTAGCTGCCAATCTGGCTCATGAGGAAGGCGTCCAGCAATTGGCGGCGCACCTGAGTGAGCAGATTGGCCAGCTGGACATTCTGGTGAACAATGCCGGCACCACATGGGGCGCGCCGCTTGAGAGTTACCCGGTCAAGGGCTGGGAAAAGGTCATGCAGCTCAACGTGACATCGGTGTTCAACTGCATCCAGCAGTTTTTGCCGCTGCTGCGAAAGGCCGGTTCGCCAGCAAATCCGGCACGGATCATCAATATTGGCTCAGTGGCCGGGATTTCTTCCTTTGGTGAAGAGGCGTATGCCTACGGCCCGAGTAAAGCGGCCCTGCATCAACTGTCGCGAATCCTGGCCCGGGAACTGGTGAGCCAGCACATCAACGTCAACGTCATTGCACCGGGGCGTTTCCCGAGCAAGATGACCCAGCACATTGGCAACGATGAGCAGGCGCTGGCGCACGATACGGCGTTGATACCCATGAAGCGCTGGGGTCGGGAAGAAGAGATGGCGGCGCTGGCGATCAGCCTGGCGAGCACGGCGGGCGCGTATATGACCGGGAATATTATTCCGCTGGATGGCGGATTCAGCCTCTGATCCGCATGATCGTTCCCACGCTCTGAGTGGGAATGCAGCCCGGGACGCCCCGCGTCCCAAAAGCGGACGCAGAGCGTCCATTGAAGCGTTCCCACGCAGAGCGTGGGAACGATCTTAGGGTGGGTTATCATGCCCGCCTCTTACCCGCTTCGACCCCCAAACCATGACCTACAGCGTTTCCCCCATCGGCTTCGTGCGCTCCTGCTTCAAGGAGAAATTCGCCATCCCGCGCCAACCGCAACTGGCCCCGGCTGCTCGCGGCGTGCTCGAACTGGTGGCGCCTTTTGATCAGGGTGATGCGGTGCAAGGCCTGGAGCAGGTCAGCCATGTCTGGCTGTTGTTCCTGTTTCATCAAGCCCTTGAAGAAAAACCACGCCTGAAAGTCCGCCCGCCTCGTCTGGGCGGCAACAAATCCATGGGCGTGTTTGCCACGCGCGCGACGCACCGGCCCAACGGCATCGGTCAATCCGTGGTGAAGCTGGACAAGGTAGAAGCCAATCGGCTGTGGATATCTGGAATAGACCTGCTCGACGGCACGCCGATTCTGGACATCAAACCCTATGTGCCTTACGCGGACATCATCGACACAGCGTCCAATAGCATCGCCAGCGCTGCGCCATCGCTGATTCCCGTGCAGTGGACGGACTCAGCCCTGCAACAGGCTCATAGCCATGCTCAGCGCCTTGAAGAGCCGTTGGTGGCACTGATCGAGCAATGCCTGGCACAAGACCCACGGCCGGCGTACCAGATTCCTGCGCCGGAGCGCGAATACGGGGCGCAATTCTGGGATCTGGATGTGCGCTGGCATTATCCCGAGGCCGGCGTGATCCGCGTTCTTGAAGTCATTCCCGCAAAATCCTGAATGCAAGAAACGAAAAAGCCCGCGATGCCTTTTCAGGCAACGCGGGCTTTTTGTGGCGAATAAAAAACCAATGTGGGAGCGAGCTTGCTCGCGAAAGCGGACTGTCAGTCAACATGATCGTTGAATGTTAAACCGCATTCGCGAGCAAGCTCGCTCCCACAGGTATTGGGCTTACTTCTCGACGAACGCACGCTCGATCAAGTAATCACCCGGCTCGCGCATCCGCGGCGAAACTTTCAAACCGAAGCTGTTCAGCACTTCGCTGGTCTCGTCGAGCATGCTCGGGCTGCCGCATAGCATGGCGCGGTCGTCCTGCGGGTTAATCGGTGGCAGTCCGATGTCGCTGAACAGCTTGCCGCTGCGCATCAGGTCGGTCAGGCGACCTTCGTTCTCGAACGGCTCACGGGTCACGGTCGGGTAGTAGATCAATTTGTCACGCAGCGCTTCACCGAAGAACTCGTTCTGCGGCAGGTGCTCGGTGATGAACTCGCGGTAAGCGACTTCATTGACGTACCGTACGCCGTGGCACAGGATCACTTTTTCGAAACGCTCGTAGGTTTCCGGGTCTTGGATGACGCTCATGAATGGCGCCAGACCGGTACCGGTGCTGAGCAGGTACAAATGTTTGCCAGGCTTCAAGTCATCCAGCACCAGGGTGCCGGTAGGCTTCTTGCTGATGATGATCTCGTCGCCTTCCTTCAGATGCTGCAACTGGGAAGTCAGCGGGCCATCAGGCACCTTGATGCTGAAGAACTCGAGATGCTCTTCCCAGTTCGGGCTGGCAATCGAGTAAGCGCGCATGAGCGGCCGGCCGTTGGGCTGTTGCAGGCCGATCATCACGAACTGACCGTTCTCGAAGCGCAGGCCCGGATCGCGGGTGCACTTGAAGCTGAACAGAGTGTCGTTCCAGTGGTGAACACTGAGGACACGCTCGTGGTTCATGTTGCTCATGTACGTGGGACTCCTGGAGATTTGCCTGCGCCAATGATGTGCGCAATTGCATCGCATTCTAATGGCAGCGACAATATCTGTTAAATGGATTATTAAGATAAGGGTTATCGGTTATATAGATATGCGATTTACTCTCCGTCAACTTCAAGTATTCGTCGCTGTCGCCCAGCAGGAAAGCGTATCCCGTGCCGCGGGCTTGCTCAACCTCTCGCAATCGGCGGCCAGCACCTCGATCACCGAGCTAGAGCGCCAGTCCAGCTGCCAGCTGTTCGACCGCGCAGGCAAACGGCTGAGCCTTAACGCCTTGGGCAAGCAGCTATTGCCACAAGCCGTGGCGCTGCTTGATCAGGCCAAGGAGATCGAAGACCTGCTCAACGGCAAGTCCGGTTTCGGCTCCCTGGCGGTTGGCGCGACCCTGACCATTGGCAATTATCTGGCGACCTTGTTGATCGGCAGCTTCATGCAACGCCATCCCGAAAGCCAGGTGAAGCTGCATGTACAGAACACAGCCAATATCGTGCAACAAGTCGCTCACTACGAAATTGATCTGGGTCTAATCGAAGGCGACTGCAGCCACCCGGACATCGAAGTGCAAAGCTGGGTCGAGGACGAACTGGTGGTGTTTTGTGCGCCTCAGCATCCATTGGCCAAACGTGGCAGGGCGACCATGGAGGAGCTGACCCATGAGGCATGGATCCTGCGCGAGCAAGGCTCTGGCACACGGCTGACCTTCGACCAGGCGATGCGTCACCATCGCAGCACACTCAATATCCGACTCGAGCTGGAACACACCGAAGCGATCAAACGCGCGGTAGAGTCAGGATTGGGGATTGGCTGTATTTCCAGATTGGCACTGCGCGATGCCTTCCGCCGCGGCAGCCTGGTGGCGGTGGAAACGCCAGATCTGGACCTGGCGCGACAGTTCTATTTCATCTGGCACAAACAGAAATATCAGACCTCGGCGATGCGCGAGTTTCTCGACCTGTGCCGCGCGTTCACCGCCGGGGTGCAGCGCAGCGACGAGATCGTCCTGCCCACCATCGCTTAAAGCAGAATCACCGCCCACACCAGCGCGATCATGCTCAACGCCACGAGCTGAGCGGCGCTGCCCATGTCCTTGGCGTTCTTGGACAGCGGGTGCAACTCAAGGGAAATGCGGTCGATGGCCGCTTCCACCGCAGAATTGAGCAATTCGACAATCAACGCCAACAGGCAGACGGCGATCAGCAACGCCTGTTCGACACGGCTGACGTTCAGAAAGAACGAAAGGGGGATCAGGATGACATTCAGCAGCACCAGTTGCCGAAAAGCCGCTTCGCCGGTAAAGGCTGCGCGCAGGCCGTCCAGCGAGTAACCGGAGGCGTTAAGGATACGTTTTAGGCCGGTTTGGCCTTTGAAAGGTGACATAGAGTGGGCAACTGACCAAAAAAGAGTGGGGAAGCTAGATCAACCAAAGTCAAAAAAGCGTGAATAAGCCAATACTCAGTGGCTTGAAATTGACTCAAGTTGTTGCAGAAGCAAGGCCGCCTGGGTGCGAGTCCGCACATTCAGCTTACGAAAAATCGCCGTGACATGCGCCTTGATCGTCGCTTCGGAAACGCTCAGCTCATAAGCAATCTGCTTGTTCAGCAAGCCCTCACAGACCATGGTCAACACCCGGAACTGTTGGGGCGTCAGGCTGGCGAGGCCTTCACTGGCGGCCTTGGCTTCAGCGGAAACGCTCACCGCTTCGAACGCTTGAGGTGGCCAGAATACATCGCCGTCGAGCACCGCGCGCACGGCTTTCTGGATGACACTGAGGTCACTGGACTTGGGAATGAAGCCACTGGCGCCAAATTCGCGGGACTTCACCATGATCGAGGCCTCTTCCTGGGCCGAGACCATGACCACCGGAATCTGCGGGTACTGGCCGCGCAACAACACCAGACCGGAAAAACCGTAAGCCCCCGGCATGTTGAGGTCCAGCAGCACCAGATCCCAATCGGCCTTTTCGTCCAGACGGGTTTCCAGCTCGGCAATACTCGCCACTTCCACCAGACGGACATCCGGGCCAAGGCCCAGGGTCAACGCTTGATGCAGCGCGCTACGAAAAAGAGGATGGTCATCGGCAATCAGGATTTCGTATGTGGCCATTTTTCAAATGATCCTGTTTTTCAAACAACTCCAGGTGCAGCCACGCAGATGCACCAACAGGGCACGTTCAACGCCAATCACATGGCTATTCACGTAAAAATACGGCGTATCAAACGATGGCCGCGCCCCAATCGGCGCCAAGCATGCCCAGCGAAACCGGGGTGGTCAAGATGCATAACCGGTACAGTTCTTTGCAGTATGGGCGACAATCAGGACATGGCGGGGACGTCGTTATGAATAAACGGCATCAGCTCGGCGTGGGCCGGTGTGGCGAGGTTCATGTCCAGCTGGTTTTTCGCGTCCAGATAATGCTGACTGAACACATCAAAATAAGCGTCCAGCGCTGACGCGGCCGCGGTATCACCGGCCAGATCGAGACACAGTGCAGCCACTTCAGCGGTGCATAAATGTTCGCTGCGGGTGGAACGGCGCAGTCGATAGCGTGACAGCTTCTCGGGCAGCAGGCTCAAGATCGGCAAGCGATCAAAATACGGGCTCTTGCGAAAGATCTTGCGGGCTTCGGTCCAGGTGGCGTCCAGCAGAATGAACAGCGGACGCTTGGCGCTATCGGTCTCGACGCTGTTGGTGACGCGTTCGGGCTCAACGTATTCGCCCGGAAAGACCAGATACGGCTGCCACTGCGGATCTGACAACAGCGCCAACAGTTGCTGATCGACTTCAGTACGCGACCAAATGAACGCATGGTTATCGCGCACCACATCGGCAATCAGCCAACCGGTGTTGCTCGGTTTGAAAACTTCCTTGTTGGTCATGATCAGGCACACACCCGAGCGGGCCTCGACCAACGGACGCCAGGCACATAGGCAGTGACTTTCAATCACGCGGCAATCACGGCATCGCGGCGCCCTCCAGCCACGGGCCTGAATCGGCTTGATGCCCTCCTCTTCACGCTGATCGCGCAAGCGGGCGACGGCGTTTGCGGCAAAGCGCGGGGTGGCAGGGTTCATCGCAGGCGGCACCACAGGGGATGGAAAATCGACACGCAAAACACTCGCAAGGGCAAAAAGTCGCGGCAGTTTATCAGAGCAACCGGTACAAGCCTGTACCGCCCAGACCTCCTCCCCTATAATTCTGCGCCACTGAACGCACAGTCATGTGACGGGTCGAACCACCAGTCACTGAACCAGGAGAGTTTCATGCTGCGCCTTATCGTTCCCACCGCTGCCATTTTGCTGGCGTCGTCCTTTAGCGCTCAGGCTGCATCCTTGAGTGAGCAGAATCTCAACAGAGAGCTGCAAAATGTCGCCGTACAAAGCAGTGTTGGCACTCCACGGGCGATCAACGAAGACATTCTTGATCAGGGCTACACCGTTGAAGGCAAGACGCTGATCAATCACTTGAGCGTGCAAAGCAGCCACGCCGATAAGATGCGTGCCGACCCCAAAGCGGTGTATTTCCAGCTTGGCGCCTCTGTGTGCAACAACCCCTCGTACCGCAAACTGATGGCCAAGGGCGCAGTCATGCGTTACGACTTCACCGAGGTGAAGACCAACCGCGCCGTTGGCTCCGCCAGTTATCAGGAATCGGATTGCCCGAAAGCAACCCCGGCCAAGAAGAAGTAATCATCGGGAATTGGCGCGCCGTTGTTCATCCTCGGCGCGCAGTTCTGCCAACAGCGCTTGCAGATAACGTGAACGCCGGTCGGCCCCCTCCAGACGCCGGCAGCACTCTTGCTCGAGACTCAAATGATTGGTCTCGGCGGATGCCTTCAACAATCGATACAGTTGCGTATCGATCTCCAGAATGACTCTGGCCATCGCTTCCAGCCTCCCTGCACCTCGCCCCTTCGAGCGAAAAATCCTTGAACTGCATCAACCGATGCGTCGCGCCTTTGACGCAAAGCTGTCGTGTCACGCCTGTAATTTAGTAAATCAGAGCGCCAGACGCTTGGCTTGCGTTCAGACGAACGGTGAAATCACCTTGCAAATCGTTAATAAGCGGTTGCCAGGAAAGACTTTGCGGCGCAATCATCAAGCCAGCGAGAATCTCTGCAAGGGTCTAGATTCAGAGTATTAACGATCATCTTTCGTGGCAGAAAAGGGGCTGCCCGGCCTACGTCTAAATTGTGCGAATGTTTCTTTCTCCAAGGGAACAACAAAGCCTGTATGGAAGGAGAAGTTGAATGCCTTACCAACCGAATGACCTCCTGAGCCGTCATTTTGAAGAAAGCGGCCACGACCTCATCAGCAAGGTCGAAGAACAACTCAACCTGGTTTCACCCAACAGCCCCAACACCCCGATTTACCGCGACATGATCCTGACCGTGCTGCGCATGGCCCAGGAAGATCACAACCGCTGGAATGCAAAAATCACCCTGCAAACCCTGCGCGAACTGGAACACGCCTTCCGGGTGCTCGAGCAGTTTCGGGGGCGACGCAAGGTCACCGTATTTGGCTCGGCCCGCACACCGATCGAACATCCACTGTATGGCTTGGCCCGAGAACTCGGTGCGGCACTCGCGCGCTCGGACCTGATGGTCATTACCGGTGCCGGGGGCGGCATCATGGCGGCTGCCCACGAAGGTGCGGGCCTGGAACACAGTCTGGGATTCAATATCACCCTGCCCTTCGAGCAACATGCCAATCCCACTGTCAAGGGCACCGCCAACCTGCTGCCGTTCCACTTTTTCTTTACCCGCAAGTTGTTCTTCGTCAAAGAGGCCGATGCGCTGGTCCTGTGCCCCGGTGGTTTTGGCACCCTGGATGAAGCGCTCGAAGTGTTGACGCTGATTCAGACCGGTAAAAGCCCGCTGGTGCCTGTGGTGCTGCTGGACTCGCCGGGCGGCACCTTCTGGCAAGGCGCGCTGGACTTCATTCACCATCAACTGGAGGAAAATCGCTACATTCTGCCAACCGACATGAAGCTGGTGAGTCTGGTCTACAGCGCTGAAGAAGCGGTGGAGCAGATCAATCAGTTCTACAGCAACTTCCACTCCAGCCGCTGGCTCAAGCATCAGTTCGTGATTCGCATGAACCACAAGCTCAGCGACCGGGCGCTCGAACACATGCAGGAAGCCTTTGCCGACCTGTGCCTGAGCGATCATTTCCATCAGCACGCTTATAGCGGCGAGGAGCATGACGAACCGCAGTTCAGTCATCTGGCGCGACTGGCCTTCAACTTCAACGCCCGGGATCATGGACGCCTGCGGGCACTGGTGGATTACATCAACCTGCCGGAAAACTGGGCCCATTCAAAACCCCAGCCGCAACAGCGCACGCGCGAACCGTCCAAGGTGACGTGAGGCACAAAAAAACGGCCCGCTATCGAAATAGCGGGCCGTTTTTATTAATCATCCATTCCTCGACCACTGAACAAGCGGCTGATCATTTCCATGGAGTATCCCCGATAACTGAGGAACCGCCCTTGCTTGGCGCGCTCCCGGACGTCTATAGGTAGATGCCCGGCAAATTTGCGCCGCCAGGTATCTTCCAGTTGCTCCTGCCAGTTGATACCGCTCTCGCGCAAAGCGAGTTCAATATCTGCACGTTGCAGGCCGCGTTGGCTGAGTTCTTCGCGAATACGCAAAGGCCCATAGCCGGAACGGGCGCGGTAGGAAACGAAACTTTCGAGGTAACGGGATTCGGACAGCAGACCCTCTTCCGTCAAACGATCAAGTGCGGTGTCGATCATTTCAGGGAGAGCGCCGCGCTGACGCAACTTACGCGTCAGCTCGACTCGACCGTGCTCGCGTCGCGCGAGCAGGTCCATTGCGGTTCGCCGCACCGCGACGAGTGTATCGAGTACGGCGGTCATCGGATCAATCAGATATCAGCGTCAGCCAGGTCATCAGCAGTCTCTTTGACTGGCGATGCTTTGACATCCGGCGCTGGGGTCAGCAACTTGTCACGCAGTTGCTTCTCGAGCTTGGCGGCGATTTCCGGATTGTCTGCCAGGAACTTGGCCGAGTTGGCCTTGCCCTGACCGATCTTGGTGCCTTCATAGGCATACCAGGCACCGGACTTCTCAACGAAACCGTGAAGCACACCCAGGTCGATCATCTCACCGTTGAGGTAGATGCCCTTGCCGTAGAGGATCTGGAACTCGGCCTGACGGAACGGCGAAGCCACCTTGTTCTTCACGACTTTAACGCGGGTTTCGCTACCGACGACTTCATCACCTTCTTTCACCGCGCCAGTACGACGGATGTCCAGACGTACCGAGGCGTAGAACTTCAGCGCGTTACCACCGGTGGTGGTTTCCGGGCTGCCGAACATCACGCCGATCTTCATACGGATCTGGTTGATGAAGATCACCAAGCAGTTGGCGTTCTTGATGTTACCGGTGATTTTACGCAGCGCCTGGGACATCAGACGGGCTTGCAGGCCCACGTGCATGTCGCCCATTTCGCCTTCGATTTCAGCCTTCGGAACCAGCGCGGCCACGGAGTCGACGATGATCACGTCAACCGCGTTGGAACGCACCAGCATGTCGGTGATTTCCAGGGCTTGCTCGCCGGTGTCCGGCTGGGAGACCAGCAGGTCGTCGACGTTGACGCCCAGTTTGCCGGCGTATTCAGGATCGAGTGCGTGTTCGGCGTCGACGAATGCGCAGGTCGCGCCGGCTTTTTGAGCCTGGGCGATCACCGACAGCGTCAGCGTGGTTTTACCGGAGGATTCAGGACCGTAGATTTCAACGATACGACCTTTTGGCAGACCGCCAATGCCGAGCGCGATGTCCAGACCCAGAGAGCCAGTGGAGATAGCCGGGATCGCCTGACGGTCCTGATCGCCCATACGCATTACGGCACCCTTGCCGAATTGACGTTCGATCTGACCCAGGGCCGCAGCCAAGGCTTTCTTCTTGTTGTCGTCCATTAAAGTCCTCACGTAATCAATAAGGCCTGACGGCCAACACCTGTATAAGTAGCCAGTATTATTCCACAGCGTTTCAGGATCGCCTACCCCTGATTTGAGATTTCTCCCGCGGCATGGCGCAGCAGCCCCTCTAGCGCGGCCTTAACCGTTTGTCGGCGGACCTCATCGCGGTTACCGACGAAGTGTTGCTCCTCGCTGAAGACCTGCTCGCCCACGCCCCAGGCCAGCCACACCGTGCCCACCGGTTTACTCGGAGAACCGCCATCCGGCCCTGCCACACCGCTGACCGCCACGGCAAAACGCGCGTGGCTTTTGTCCTGGGCACCGCGAACCATCGCCTCAACCACCTCGCGACTGACCGCACCGACCGTCGTGAACAACTCGACCGGCACATTCAACTGTTGGGTTTTCTGGCGATTGGAGTACGTCACATAACCGGCCTCGAACCACGCCGAGCTCCCCGGGATACGGGTGATCGCCTCGGCGATGCCGCCGCCGGTGCAGGACTCGGCTGTAGTGACGTGGGCATTGAGAACCTGCATGCGCCTGCCAAGCTCAGCGGCCAGCTGGGTGATTTCTTTCACGGGCTTCTCCTGATCGAGCGGAATGAGAACTACCGTACACGAGCAGATGGCGCTTGCAAGGCGCAGGATTGATCAAAATGTTAGCGAGTGACGGCTCTGATATAAGCCTGACACGCCTGCAAGGCAATCAATCCGCTGTCACCGGCGTCGGTGATGGCGATAATTCGTTGAGCATGCGCCGGGTCAAGTCGGGCTCGCGCAACTCCATGATCCACGCTGCTGGCGCTGGAGGTGGCTGGCATTGAACAGCCTGAGGCAGCGTCATCGGCGTCGAGGAGGACCGACAAGCGCACATCAGCAGTGGCAAGACGATCGCGCAAGCGACCTTGATCACGTTGGGCATCGCTAAGCGCTCGAAAATGGACTTGTTCACTGATTGAAAGGCGCTGTTCAAGCGCCTGACGCTTGTCCTGCTCGGCCTGTTGCTGCGTTGCTGCAGCCATTGCCAGCCGATTCAACGCTTCGGCATGCACGCGGGCCTGTTCCGCCAGTTGCCGGCCATACCGCCAATCCTGGAAGTGCCAGGCCAGCGCCGCCGAGCTTGCGGCCAACACAGCCAGAAACACAACAAGCCCAATTGCCCGGCAAGAAACCGGCATCAGACCGAAGACTGGCATAGCACCGCCCTCGCCCGTGCCCACAACAACAGACGATCTTGCAGACCGTTGAGCCCACCGTTGATACGACGTGTGATGCTGTTGAACTGGTCGCGGTCGGCCAGTTCGTTGAGGCCGTTTTTTTGCCAGAACCACGCGGCGGATTCGGCGGCCCATTGGGGTTTTTCCAGGAGTTCTGGCAGAAATAGCAAACGGTCATCGCCGAACAGTCCGAGACTGCATTCACGGTAATTGTCGCGGCCAGTAATCTGGATCAGGCCCCTGCCACGGTACTTTTGACCATCACCGTCGGGGGCGGGCGTATTGCCCAAACGGGCGGCCAACGCGCCGGTGTCGTACTTGCTCAGATATTGCTCGCTGCCAAGCTCACGCACGTACTGCAACTGCCCGGATTCATGGCCGACTTGCGCGAGGAAAGCGGCAATGCGTTTCGGGGTATTGATGTTGAAGCGAGCCATCGCGTTGTTGAGTGCGCAAATGAAAACGCCCGCTTGGGGGCGGGCGTTGGGCATGACGGTTTCCAGCAGTTGTTGCGTAACAGTCATGATGACCTCCATGGAAAGGATGGAAAGTTACTCGGCCGTCATCGGCACAAAGCACTCAATGCGCCAAGGACCGAGCGTCCAGGCAGGTCGCCTCGATGGAACAGCGATAGCTGTTCTGACGACTGCCACTGGCCGTAACCTTGTCGATTGACCAACGACCGCGCATGAAATCGGGCCACGTACTGTCCAGCAGCACCAGACCTTCGGCGGACAATCCTGGATTGCCGGGACACTCGATCTTCACCTTCAATGCTTCACGCATCATCCGGCGCACCTCGCCCTCAGCGGCGGCCCGGGCGTCGTTTGCACTTTGATAGCGTTGACGAAGGGTCTTGAACGGCGCGATGCCGCTTTCCTCGACACGCACTTTCCCGGCGGCTGCATCCCACCAACCGGTCTTGCAGCCCTGATATTTCGCCCGAGCGGTTTCTTCGAGGGTTGCCGCGATAAAAGCCTCCTCGCCCGGACGATTGTCAGTCGTCACGGAGAGCTTTATGTCCGGCATGACGTTGCCCGACAGCGACTTCGCCTGCCCACGTCGCGCCAGCACATACAAATCGTTGATCGGCTTGGCGACACCGTCATGGAGAGTGGCCAGGCGGGTCAGAAACCCCATGTCCGTCTCGTTGGACTGGTCGATGTGTTCAATCTGGATCTGCGCCAGTTCAGGGGCGACGCGCGGTGAAAATCCGTGCCGGGATGTCAACTGGCGAAACAGCGTCCCCACGGTGGTCGGACCATGGCTGACTGATCGGCGTTGCTTGAAGCCGGTTTCATCCGCAGCACTGAACGGTGCCGCCGTGGCCACCAGCGTCATACGCAAGGGAAACAGCGTCGGCGTGCGCCGGGTGATCACGAATTCACCTTTATCAACCAGGCCCGACTCCACATAGCCCACTCGCAAGCCGATTTTTCCGCCCAGGCTCGGTAAACCTTCGAGCCCATCCAGATTAATGGTCAGCGTCAGTTGATCGGACTCTATCCCCGCCGCATCGATGTGCTGCCATGAAATCAATCGCTCGTTGAGCAGCGCAGCATTCGCGCCGTAAATCTCCACCGAGGGTGTGAAACCAAGTGACATGCCGCCTCCTTAATCCCAGGCCGATGCCGGCTTGGGTGCAATGGGTTTTGAGTCCAACTCCGGCAGGAGCACCCGCACACCCGCCGGCAATACCGGACCATATTCGGCGAGCCCCGGATTGAGGCGCCAAAGCGCCTCTTCGGCGATATCGTCACAGCGCTGAAGCGCCCGGTAGAGCAACAGATTCACTGAGTCACCGGCGATACTTCGAACATTACGCATTGGCGTACTCCATCAAATCGATGAACCAATCGACCACCATCGCGGTGCCGTCATCAATCACGTTCGACTGGGTTTCTGACACCGTGACGATCTGCCATAGCCCCCAATTGCGGCCGGTGCCGTCAACCAATGGCACCGCGACGTGCCGCGCCTGCATAGCCCGCAATTCGTCAAGCCGTTCCATGGCCGTCGCGTACATCGATTTGCCCGTTATCTTCAGTTTTTGCAGGCCTTCGCCGGTCTGGCTGGAAAGGGGCTTACTGCTGGCAGTTTCGATAACCTTCCAGCCACCATCCGAATTACGTATCAAGTTGTGGTAAGCGAAGTTTCTGGACAGGCCGAAAATGAAAGTGCCCAACACCATTTGCTGACGCATCAGCTACCTCCATCGGTCAGGGCCGCGTCACTTCGCATGGCGAGTGAGTTGGGCATGGTCATAAGTCCGAATTGGCCCGTGATCTGTTGCACAACCAGATTCGCCAACTGACTGGCGCTGGCCTGATCCTGGCCATTGATGTAAATGTTCGCCGTCATCGAGTTCTGCTGATTGCTCGTTTGGGCGCTAGTCAGGTCTTTGCTGACCTGGTCCGGAGCGGCGAGTTGATCGGCAGGTGCGGCGAGTTTTTCGCCCAGCCAACTACCCCCCTCCCCACCTACCCAGCTCCCTGCCAGTCCGCCGACGACCCCGCCTACCGTTGCGCCAATGGCCGTGCCGAGGAGCGGACCGAACAAGGTACCCACAGCAGCGCCCATGGAAGCACCTGCAGAAGCCCCGGCCCAGCCGCCCGCGGCACCCAGGCCAGTGCCGAGCATCTTGGGGTCGCCGTTCATCGTGCCTTCAATCACATCGGGGGCAGCGCTTAACGCAAATGCTCCAGGTAAAAAGCGCTTAAATACGCCCAATGAAGCACTCAAGCCTTTCAGAGAATTGCCGGGGAGACGGGGAGCCTCGCCGCCCAATACTCGCTTGGCAGCCCGACTGGTCATCTCATCCATGACAGCTTTGAACAGCGCCCCCACCAGCGGTTTGATCGCGGCTGCAACGAGCACAATTGCAGCAGTGGCTTTCGGTGAGGTTTCAGCAGATTCGCTCAAGCTATCAACCAGGGATCCAAGCGAGTGAAGCAAGCTATTCGTCGCAGGTGCCAGCGCATTGCCCGTCGTCACCGACAGGCGATCATTGCGTGCGCTCATAACGTTCAGCTGGCCTTGCCGGGTTTTTGACAGCGCGAGTGCGTCTTGCCTTACCGAGCCGCTGTTACCCAATTCCGACGTCGCGTACTGAGCAGTGTCTTTCACCTGCCAGAAGGCGCCATTCACTTCGGCAAGGTTTTGCGCCATGCGCAGTGCCGCTTTATCACCATTGCCAAACAGGGTAAAGGCAAGCGTCGGGCGTTTCTCGGCAGGTTGCGCGTTCAAGGCCGCAAGCACCGACATCACCGTGCCAGGTGCTGTCTCCTTGTCACGCAAGCCGCTCGCCATCGCTTTCGGCTCAAGACCCAGCTGCTTCCACGCTGCCCGCTCGGTTTTGGAGGCTTGATCTCCCTTGCCCATGGCAGCGGCGATGTCTTTCAGCGCTACGCCGGCTTCAGCCATCTGCGTACCGGTATTCAACAATGCCGTCGTTAACGCGGCGGTATGCGCGGGTGCCAGGCCTGCTGCTGTAGCAGCACTACCATCACGCTGCAAAACGGCGCCGATGTCAGCCGCTTTCGCACCACCGGGTATCTTGCCCAGATGGTTGACTGTATCCGCCAGGTCAAAGGCTTGAGTACCATTGAGCTTCATGGAAGTGCGCCAGCCGAGCATCATCTCTGCGACATCCATGGCCGGCATTTTGAACGCCGACGCGGCGACGCCAGCATCACTGGCGAAGCGCAGCAGCTCAAACTGTCGGTCGGAAGCATTGGGCAGATCACCCGCAATTCCTGCATTGGCGGCCAGCGTTGCAATCCTCACCAAATCAGCCGCTTCGGTCCCTCCGGCCGCCACCAGCGGAGCGATAGCGATTTGCTGGGTTGACTGCACCATCTCTTCTCTCTGGCGCGGGGTAAACTGGCCTGCCTGCTTCAGATCGGCCCTGGCCAAATCCATCGCTATCGCGGGTTTAAGCAAGTCCGGCGGTTCGATACTGCTGCTCGACTTTCCCGCACTCTTTTGCTCGCAAGTCGACTCACACTTTTCACCGGCTCCCATTGCCTGCGGTAACAAACGTTGCGACGAAAGTTTGAGGGTCAACGACTCAATAGCCGCCGTCAGCAGCCCGAGCTTGATTCCGACATTTTCCAGCACCAGACCAAGGCCCAGCATTTGATCCCTGACGGAGGGGCCCGTACCTTGTGCTGACATAACGCTCGTGGCAGCGGTAGTCAGGCTGGTATTTGCGAACGCCAGCCCACTGTTATCGATGGCTGCGTATTTGAGTGAATATCTATCGTCCGCCATCCCGCTCTACTCCTTTTTCACGCCAAGGCGAGTGATCGCAATGTCGTATCGGCGCAATGCCTTGCCGGCGTCCCATTCCAGAATTTCCGCCTCACTTATCGAGTAAATGAGCGGCACGACATCGAGGATTACTTCGATGTCGCGCTCCGAAAGAAGTCCGCCGGTTTGTTTAAAAAATCGTCGATGCGTACCTGAAGCTGTGTCCAGTCGGGCACGGTCAACAGGTCCAGGTCGGGAAGCATCAAGCCGGTGCAATGGGCGGTGATGAACTCGGCGCGTTCCTTGGCCGTTTTCAGTTTTTTCATCGCTTTAGTGGCGCGTAGTACGGGCATTTCCAGCGTCAGGGAGGTCAGGCTGCGGCCGGCCACTTTGAGTGGTTGCAGCAGTTGCACTTGATCGGGATCGCCCACGGCTTCGGCTTCGGCTTCGATATCCGGCTGTAGAAAATATGACGCCGGACGGGTCGACATCTCATGCACGTACTGCGCGATGCTCACGTAGTCCGGGCGTTTGAGCTGGTCGAGTTCCTTGACCGAAAGACCGGTGGCCAATTTGGCCAGTTCGAAAAACTGGTCGTCCTCATCATCGCCAGCACGTGCCAGGGCATCTTTCTGTGCGGCGTAGTACAACGGCTTGAGTTGAATCTGTTCGATGGCCGACTGATCGTCGCCGGTGATTGGCGACAACAGGGCATGAACGGGAGGTGTCCAGGACATGGAATGAATTCCTTGGGTGTGCAACCTGTGGGAACCGGCTCGCTCGCCACAGGAACTGCGTTTAGCTGAGTTGTATTGAGGTAGTGCGAGGGGTTATGTGATCAGCACTGCGCGACGGGCATCACCGAGAATATCCACGCCGTTGAGCATGAACTTCTGGGTACGCACGTCGATGTCGATCACAGGAATGCCGTTTTCGAGACGGTTGTAGGTGCGGCAGGAGAGTTCGAGGGTGGTCTTGGGTTTATCGCCCATTTTCAGCGCAGCTTCTCCAAGAGATTTCAGCTTGCCGCCGACAGTGTGATAGGTGAACCAAGTGTTGCCGTCCTGATCCTGTCCCGCTTCACGCACGTTCAGCAGAATGTCGTCGCCCAGTTTCACGCCCAGGGCAAGCATGACTTCCGGACCGGCGCCTTGCAGAATGAGGGTGGCGCCCAGCACCTTGCCGCTCTTGGCCATTTCCTCGGCGATGAAGCGTCCGCCGGTCATCGGTTCCATATCGAACTCGATCTTCGGCGGGGTGAACTCTTCCACGGTCGCCGACAACGGCAGGCCTTGCAGGGTGGCCGCGATGGCCTGTCTTACACGGTTGGTAAACATTAGAGAACATCCTCCAGGAACTGCTCGATGATTTCATCGCGGGCATTGAGTTGATAAACCATGTGTTCGTTCGGCGCGTAGCGGCCGTAGTCGATGACAATGAACCAGGTGCCGTTTTTGTACTTCTCGACGCTGTTCAATTCCGGGTGCAGGTACACGCTGCCGCCAGGGATCGTTTCGTCGACAACCAGGGTTTGCAGCCAGTCGTTGATGCGCTTGACCTCCTGATCCATGAACGACTTGGTCAGGTTCTTCGCCATGGCTTTCTGGCCGGCCTTCACCAGCTTGCGGCTGATCGCATCTTCAAGGCCGACGTAGCTGATGAACTTGCCGGTGATGGACCGGTTACCCAGCAGCGAGAAGCCACCGAGGACGGTCCGGGCGTAGTAGCTGATGCCGTAGCGGTTGAGCAGATCGCCTTCGGTGGATGTGTCGAGGATGTTGTATTCCACGACTCGCGACACGTCTTCGGCGTAGGTCACCTGGTTGCCGGGGCTCTCCCATTGCTTGACCTTGGCGAGCGCGGCAATGGCCAGGCTCGATGGCGACAGGAAGACGTTTTTCTTCGCCGCCTTGGAGTAAACGGCCGGCATATTGTGCACGACCAGGCAGCGGTCGAAACCGAGGTCCGCGCCGCCCAGTTCCTGGCTGTAAGTCACTTGATCAGCGACCGCGGCATCCTTGCCGTCGAGCACTACACGAGCCTTGATGCGCTTGCCGAACGAGGCGAATTCGCTGGCCACGGCTTTGGTGCCGGTGAAGCCTGGCGCACCAATGATGGTCAGGTCTTCCGGCACACCGCTCAGTGCAGCCAGGCCGAGTTTGCGACCGGTCAACGGCTCGATGCCGCCGATCACGTTGTTGATGGTGTCCGCCGGGGCTGCACCCTCTTCGACAATAACCACGTAGACCGGCACCTTGACCACTTTCAGGATCTGGAACACCGCGTGGAACAAGGTGCCCGATTCAGTGCCGGTCGGATCGAGCAGCGCCTGGGTGGTGAAGCTGTTAATGCGGAACGGGGAGTTACGCGGAATCAGCGGATCGGCCTTCGGCGCCGTGCCGATCAGGCCAATGACGTTGTCACCGAGACCACCCATGGCCTCAGGGGATTCGGAAGCATTGACGGTAATGCCGTTGTGCTCGAAGTTCAAAACCTCAGCCATGGTTATTCAGCCTTCTTGGCAGCGGCCGATTCGGCCTGGGTGGATGTGGACTTCAGCGCCAGGCGACCGACGCTTAGCAGCGCGTTGGCTTCGACGTCGAGCAGGTCGAGCTCTTGGCCAGCGGTCGACCAGTGACCACGCCCGACAGGGAACGGGACGAGGACGGTGTAGGTTTGGCGTTCTGCCATTTTGCGTTTCTCCAGATATGAAAAAGCCCCATTCGTTTGGGGCTTTCGGTTGTCGTTGGGTGTTTGTGCAGATAAGAAAACGCCCCGGTTGAACGGGGCGTTATTGAGGTTGTTTCGAGACCCGGACAGATAGAGTCGGGCGGCTATCAGCCGAGGGAAACTCAGGAGATTGCGGCCAGTCGCGCAGATTTCGGATATAGGACAGAAGCTCGCTGAACTGCTCGGGAGTCAGCGTCGGCTCTTGGCCAATATCCAGTTGATCCCGATGGCGCTCCCGAAGCCATTTGACGCGCTCGATCTCTTCGTCGCGCCACACACGCTCCACCGTTGAACGTACGGCTAACGTCTGCGCGGGAGGGTCAATCAAAATAGGTAAGCCATCCGCATCGAGGCTTCTGACTTTTCCAGGTTTTGGGTTCGCTATAACTTCCAGATATCGCGCCTCAGTAAGCGGCACAACATCATTTGGCATTGCGCCGTGTACGCGATCCAAGTAAACGCTGTCTGTTGATTTGCTGTAATAACGCATCTTATGAACCTATGGCCAGATATCGAACATTTGTCGTAGCCAAGTTGCCGTACGCAGTGAAACTTGTCAGTGACAAGGGACTCACTCCAAGCGAGTGAGCTCCGCTGCCGGCATCCGTCGCAAGTATTTGGTAAATGGCGGTTTTGAACGCAATTGGATAGCTGAAGGTGCCTGTTGTGCCCGGCATGATTGCGACGCCCCACTGAATCATCAAACCGCCTAACCAGGAAGGGAAAACAATGTAGCCATTCGCAGCAAGGCTGACTGAAAACCCAAGGCATAGTTTTTTAGGCGTTACGATAGTAGCGTCATCCGTGCCTTCGTTAGCCTGGGCCTGAGTCGCGACTTTTGCAGTTCCCTGTCTTGTCTCTGTTGCCTGCACGATAGAAGCAGCAAGCGCGGCGACATCAATATTTCCCTGATTGATCGGCGCGTTCCAGGCCTTGATGCACCACATCACGGCGAGGTTGTTTGGTCGGGTAATGCCGTAGGTGCCTTCGGAATTTCCGGGTAACGGAACATTTGCCTGCAGGCTTACGCCCGCAAGTGTCACGCCAGAGTAGAGTGCTATGTCGCCACTGTCGTAACCTGTCCTTACTCTCGAAGCGCCATGATCAGCAAGGTTGGAAGCAATTGCCTGGGTAGCCGCCACGTTTGTATCGATTGCCGCGATGCTGCCTTTCTGCCAGCTGCCAATATCACGGGAGGGGTCAACCCCGCGTCCATGATCCCAACCCCGGAAGAACTCGCCACGTGATTCAGGCAATCGGGTGTAACCCGTCGCATCACCTGGCAAGTTGTACTTGCGGTTCAGATACGTCGCCAAATCAGGATAAAGAGTGTCTTTGAATAGGCTGTTATCTACTTCAAGGAACCCAGGCGGTACGCTTTGTGTAGGGAAAGGCACCATCGTCCCCACCGGCAACGCAGAAGCCTTCGCAATCATCGCCTCAATCTCGGCCTTGGTGTACGTGTCCTTGATGCCAAACCCCGCCAGCGTCTCCGGATTTGTACCGCCAGTGGCACGACCGTACTTATCGACCGTCAGGCTCTTGTAAGTCCCTGCCTGAATTCCCGTCCTGCCGGCGAGCATTTCAAAGCTCAGCGAAGTAGTACCCAGCGTTATCGGGCCGTTCGTGACCAAGTACCAAAGAGCCCCCCCATTAGCAGCGCCCTCTTCGACCATTACCGTCAGGCCCGGCGTTACCCTGGCGCTGGTGTTGGCATCGACCGAACGTACCCACGCGCCGTTAGCCGCGACATAAATACCGTTATCTTTCGCTGCCGTTTGCGCCACCGCCAGCACACGCTGTCCAGACAGCACCGCGACGCCGTCGATTTGCTGCGCGCCACTCAATACAATGTTTTCCGTGGTGGCCACGCGAACCGATTGCTTGCCGTCCAGCTTGGCCAACTCATCGGCGAGATAACCCATTACCCACGCACGCGTCGCCTTAACCACCGTGTCATCAATCAACAACGTCACCAACGACGCATTACTGGTCTCAAAAATCGAGCGAATGTAAAACTCCTTCCCCGATCCCGACGTCGCCAAAACCGGTTTGAACGATTCCGGGTATTTGACGATGGCATACAGAATCCCGGTATCCGTCCAGATTCCAGCCTCGCGCACATACCAGCCGCCAACATCTGGAGGGATGGTCACTTCAGCCAGCAACCAGCTCGGATTCTTCTCATCCTGGAACAGTGCATTGAGCGGCCCGCGCCAGACTTCGCGCTTGAGCGCAGTGTCGGTTGCCGCCGGGTTGTAAACTGCACCACCGCCGTCACCGACGGAAATCTGCGACAGCTTGATCGGTGTGCCCGCCGCCTTGCAGGCAGTTTCGTAGGCAATCCCCGCATTGGTAAGCAGGGTGTAATAGTCGGCCATTTAGGACCCCTGAGGATAAATAGTGGAGGTTTCGACGGCGTAGAGCCCGGCCGCCATAAAGGCCTGGCCCGAGGCTTCGAGCCCTTCGATGACAATCGGATAAATCGTGGCCAGCTCGCCGCACACGGTGGCGGCGCCGATGACGTGATGACCGAAGGCGCTCAGGCCGACGGAGATTTTCAAGGTGTCGCGTTCGCTTTTGGCGTCCGCCAGGCGTCGATCAAGACGCGCATCGATTTCTTCGCTGTAAGGCTGTTCGGTAAAAGCCCTGACGGAAAAGCTGTAAGGCTGACCGGGTGGCGATTGCTCGTACCAGGCGCGCACGTCGGGTTGCAGTTGCAAACCTTTGGCGGCGTTTTCCAGTGCTTTGCGAGTACCTGCCTGCCGCGCGGTGGCCCAGGCGAGCTCTACCGTTAAACGCTTTTCCGCTTCGGGTGCTTCGGAGCTCCACTCGCTGACACCGCGATCCGCGCCGAGGTACGGCAAGAACGCCAATGGTGTTTCGCCGGGGTTCATCAACGCTGGAAACGGCAGCGTAATGCGCTCAAGCAATCTGCCGAACCCGAGGTCTAGAGCCCTCTCCAGCGGTGAACTGTTGGCCGGGAGCAGACTCGGCCCAGGTGTGTCGTCACTCATAACGTATCCACCTCGACCTCGACCCCCGTACAAAAGGGCGCCTGGAAAGCTGTCGTCACAATTGGCGCCAGCGGTTCAAGGATTTGCAACTGAACCGCACCGGCGTTGTGCAGCGTGTAGTCGATCCAGCTCGGGTCGACTCGCCCTTCGAGGCGATGACAGGAATCGGCATACGCCTGCAGCTGCTGCTGCACGGCGGCCTTGGTCAGCCCGGAATCGGGACCGGCGTTGATTTTCGCCACCACGCGTATTTTGTAGGTCTTGATTTGCGCGCCCTGGACGGTCACCCGGTCGGTCTCGGGCCGCACATCAGGTCGGGCGAAATGCTGGCGAACACCGTTAAGCAGATCGCCGGACGGCGTGCCATCGCCCTCCCGCGCCAACACAGTGACCATCACTTCGCCAGGCGCAGTGCGACGCCCGTTGCCATCCTTGACCTGCGCGGCATAGCCGTCAGGGTTGAAGGTGTACGTGACCGTCACCACGCCCGCCTCCGCCGTTTCGACCGTCACCGCCGGTCGTTCACCCAGGGTGAAAACTTCCCGGCGATACTGCATTCGCGAACCGGCCGCCGGGGCATGGGGCGCCAGGTAATAACGCAACCGGGCATTGTCGTCACTTTCAAAAACCGCGGGGACGGGCGGGAACGCTGCAGGATCGCCCGGGTCCAGCAATTGACGCTCAAGGCCCATGTCTGCCAAGCGTGCATCGAGGTTGCTGCCGGTGGCCCACCACGCCAGCATTTGCTTGATTCGGGCGTTGTATTTGCGCTCGTGGGTTTGCAGTCGTACACAAAAGGCCTCGAGGGCCAGGGTCAGCAATTCGCTCTCATTTTCCAGACTGTCCTTGAGCTTCGCCGCGCTCTCGGGAGAGCGGGCGCCGACGTATTCAACGACGAAGATCTTGAACTCTGCGAGCAGGTCCTCAAACGCCTCGACGGTGACGATGGCCGGCTCGGCCAACTGATTCTGGCCGGGGATCAACATACTCATGTCACCACCTCGAAGGTTTGTTGACGGTTTTTCCAGGTGCCGGCGAAGCGCAGCAACAATCCCGCCCCCTGCCGGCTGGCGACAATGACTTGCGGTTGAAAATCACCGATGCCGTTCTGCTTGTTGTAAAACGCTTGCGCCGCATGGCTCTGGGCAAGCATCAGCACGTCGTCGCCGAGGTTTTGGCCCAAGAGATTCGGGATCAACGAGCCGTATAAAGGACGTTTCTGACGAGTGCCCAAAGGCGTGGTCAACGCTCGGGTCGCGCGCTGCACAAATTGCGGCCAGTCATCGACTGATGCGCCGGTGTTTCTATCGATTCCTATCATGGAAAACTCTTTAGGCAGTGCTAATGACTCGACCCTGGTGATCCACCAAGGGGCCGCTCAGGTGCACACCGGATGCGTCGAGCAGTAAACCGCTCGCGCCCAGTTGCAGTTGGATCGCCTTAGGCGTCATGACCAACCGGGCTGCGCCGATGCTCAGTTCGAGCGATTCGCGAGAGCCGGTGAACGTTGTTGGGCCGTTTTGCCAGTGCAGAGCGTGACTGGCGTCGTCGTAGCCACTTTCGGAGCCGTCCTGATAGCGGCGTCGCGTCAGCGAAGCCTGCGTTGAGGCCGGCGGAAACTGACCACCATTGAGACCGAACAGTGCAACGGACTGACCGCTGCTATCGCCGCCGCCATGGTTCAGCAGCACACACTGCTCACCAACCGAGGGAATGCGTGACTCGCTTTGTGCGCCGGCGCTCGGGTTAAAGAATCTGATAGCGGGGCTCAGTAGCTCACCGTGGCGAACCCTGCAGGTGTTGCTGGCCGCATCGACTTCCTCGCACACGCCAATCCGGCAGAGACTGTCGGTACGCCGATTCAGGTCTTCAATCTCGGTTTGCATCTGCGCCAGACGCTCGATGATCGGGCCAAGGTGCTGACTGATAAGGACATCGAACATGGATTACCCCTCCAGTGCCTGGTATTGGTCTGGATCGTCGATGTTCGACACCTCCCAGGTACGGGCAAATTTAGGCGTGCCCACGGGGTCGTCCTGCAGCAATGGCCCGAGGTACAAAGTCTGGGTAAATGAAACGGTCCAGGTGCTGTATTCCCGGGCGCCGCTGATGAACGTCGAGGCAATGCCATCGATGTTCAACGGCAGATCGCACTGATCGCCGGGCAGTTTCCAGCGGTTATCAGTGACCAGGTTTTTCAATTCGCTGCCCAGATCGCAGGCTGCCAGGCCGGAAACGGGCGACACGACGTGCAGCGAAACCGTCAGCACATGAGCAATGCGCCCGTCATTGGCGCAACTGCCCGGCGCATCGTGCTGGAGTGCAATCAAAACCCAATCGAGATTATCTGTGCTGTCGAAATCTTGAGGGCTCCCGACATTCAAACCGGGAACGGCGATGCGCAATGCCTCGGCAATGGCGGAAAACAGCTGTGAAGGTTTTTCGATGACGACCGGCATTAATGGCCTCCTGTCAAAGTTGAATGTGAGGGTTCGAGATGTCGCCTCACTGTTGATCAGGGCGAGAATCGCGCGGCGGCACGTCGCAAACACCAATCCGCTTGGCCGCCCAGCGCTCATAAAGGCCAATCGCGACGTCCGCCCCGGCCATCGCCGTCAGGCAACCAAACGCGCAGGCGGCCCAGATCGACACGCCGGCGGCGTACAGCAGCATGATTGCCGAGACCCCGCAGATCACGCAGGCCCCGGAACGCAGCGCCAGACGCCGCATCAGCGCCCAGCCTCGGGCGCCGTCCTTGTCGGCGCGCCACATTTCGCCGGACACCCCGCCCACCAGGGCGAGGACGATGACAAGCCAGATCGGCATGTCCAGCAACGCTTGTTGCTCGTTTGTCATGTCACGCCTCCTGGGGGTGATTGATGAGTGATGTACTTGTGTTTGAGCCGGTGCCGATTGAGAAATCGGCGACAGGTAGGCATTCCAAAAAGCCCGGTATTACTCCGGGCTTTTCAGTAATGCGGTCCTGCTGACTTTTCGGCGCTACTGGCGCGGTACGAGTCCATTCGAATTGTTCTTCCGACCGCGGTCCCTGCCCGCCGGATAACTGCTTCTGGTGCTTTACGCTGCACACCCGGGTCAGTTGCCAACCCTCTGAACCGTTGAGGCCGGTTCATCGCTGCCTTTGTGGTGGAACTAAAGAGCTTCGTTTCGAGCTGCTTTGTTGAGCGGCTTGAGACAAAGAATATGCATGAATGCATATACAGTCAATGCACAAATGCATTTATTTATGCATTTTAATTGCACTGATGCATGACAAGCCCACAAACAAAGGCGCTGATGGCTTTCGGAAGGCGAAAAAAAACCCGCTCGAGGGCGGGTTTTATCTGACGGAAATGAGGTTAACGGGCGTACATGCCCCACCAGAAGACGTGGCCGAGGATGACGATTTGCTCTTCCTGGATTTCCTGGAAGGTGTAGTCCTCGTCCGGGTGTTCATCGCGATTGAAGCTGCGCAGGCGAATGCCGGTCGGCAGGCGGTACAGTTGTTTCACCCGCAACTGGCCGTTGTGGTTGATGGCATAAAGATCGCCATCGACGATGTCGCCAATCGCACACTTACCGGCATTCACCCCGACAGTGGCACCATCGCGCAACACCGGCAGCATACTGTTGCCACGCACCGTCACGCATTTAGCCTGGTCGAACTGCACACCGTTGTGACGCAGACTGCGCTTGCCGAAGCGCAGGCTAGAGCGCTCGCTCTCTTCGATGACGAATCTTCCTGATCCAGCAGCCAATTCAACCTCGCGAAGAAAGGGGACAGACACTTCGTCGTCATCGACGGGCGTGTCGTCGTCCCACAGACTTATGTCCTTGAGTTCGGAATGCAATTGATCGCGCCCGGCATTGGCGGTGGTCGCGACATCCGCGCGCCCACGCAACTGATCGGTGCTCACAGCGAAGTACTCGGCGATTTTCGAGATGTGTTTATCCGAAGGATCGACGATCTTCCCGCTGAGGATCCGCGAGAGCGTGGATTGAGGCACGCCGGTGCGACGGTGAAGCTCCGTGGGGGAGATCCCGTGCTGATCGAGCAGCGCTCTTAAGACGGTAGAAACATTGCGTTTTTGCATAACGCGCATAGTGCTTGATCTTTTTTACGAAGACAAATGCTGTTTTGCATAAATCATGCATAGACAACCGAAAAGACCGGCGAGGCGTTCATGCCTGCGTCGAGCGGACTGCCCATGTTAATCTTGCGCCCATTGCGCAAAAGCCGGCCGACGCCCCTTCCTTTGCCCTACACCTTTGAACGAGTTTTCCTGAATTCCCGATGAATAAAGCCCTCTCCGACCTGTCCTCCCACACGCCAATGATGCAGCAGTACTGGCGCCTGAAGAACCAGCACCCCGACCAGCTGATGTTCTACCGCATGGGCGACTTCTACGAGATCTTCTACGAAGACGCGAAGAAGGCCGCCAAGTTGCTGGACATCACCCTGACGGCCCGTGGGCAATCGGCGGGTCAGGCGATTCCGATGTGTGGGATTCCTTACCACGCGGCTGAAGGTTACCTGGCGAAACTGGTCAAGCTGGGCGAATCGGTGGTGATCTGTGAGCAAGTCGGCGACCCGGCCACCAGCAAAGGTCCGGTGGATCGTCAGGTGGTGCGGATCATCACGCCGGGGACGGTCAGTGATGAAGCGCTGCTCGATGAGCGCCGGGACAACCTGATCGCGGCGGTGCTGGGTGACGAGCGTCTGTTCGGCCTGGCTGTGCTCGATATCACCAGCGGCAACTTCACGGTGCTGGAGATCAAAGGCTGGGAAAACCTGCTGGCGGAGCTGGAGCGGGTCAATCCGGTGGAGCTGATGATCCCGGATGACTGGCCGAAGGATTTGCCGGCGGAAAAACGTCGTGGAGTTCGTCGCCGTGCGCCGTGGGATTTCGAGCGCGACTCGGCGCTGAAAAGTCTTTGCCAGCAGTTCTCCACCCAGGACCTGAAAGGCTTCGGTTGCGAGAACCTGACCCTGGCCATCGGCGCGGCCGGCTGCCTGCTCAGTTACGCCAAGGAAACCCAGCGCACCGCCCTGCCCCATCTTCGCAGCCTGCGCCATGAACGGCTGGATGACACCGTGGTGCTGGACGGCGCAAGCCGCCGCAACCTGGAACTGGACACCAACCTGGCCGGCGGTCGCGACAATACGCTGCAATCGGTGGTCGATCGCTGCCAGACGGCCATGGGCAGTCGTTTGCTGACTCGCTGGCTGAACCGTCCGCTGCGCGATCTCACTGTATTGCTGGCGCGCCAGACATCGATCACTTGCTTGCTCGACGGTTATCGTTTCGAAAAACTGCAACCGCAACTCAAGGAAATAGGCGATATCGAGCGGATTCTGGCGCGGATCGGTTTGCGTAACGCCCGTCCGCGTGACCTGGCGCGTCTGCGCGATGCACTCGGTGCATTGCCAGAGCTGCAAGTGGCGATGACCGAACTCGAAGCGCCGCACATCATTCAACTGGCGAAGACCACCAGCACCTACCCGGAACTCGCGGCGCTGCTGGAAAAAGCCATCATCGACAACCCACCTGCGGTCATCCGTGACGGCGGCGTGTTGAAGACCGGCTACGACAGCGAACTCGATGATCTGCAATCGCTCAGCGAGAACGCCGGGCAGTTCCTGATTGATCTGGAAGCACGGGAAAAGGCTCGCACCGGCCTGTCGCATTTAAAGGTCGGTTACAACCGCATTCACGGCTACTTCATCGAACTGCCAAGCAAGCAGGCCGAGTCGGCTCCGGCCGATTACATTCGCCGCCAGACGCTCAAAGGTGCCGAACGCTTCATTACGCCGGAACTGAAAGCGTTCGAGGACAAGGCACTGTCAGCCAAAAGCCGTGCACTGGCCCGCGAGAAGATGCTGTACGAAGCGCTGCTCGAAGACCTGATCGCCCAACTGCCACCGTTGCAGGATACTGCCGCGGCGCTGGCCGAACTGGACGTGCTGAGCAACCTGGCCGAGCGTGCGCTGAACCTGGACCTGAACTGCCCGCGCTTCGTTGACGAGCCGTGCATGCGTATCACCCAGGGTCGTCACCCGGTGGTCGAGCAAGTACTGACCACGCCGTTTGTGGCCAACGACCTGAGCCTCGACGACAATACGCGCATGCTGGTGATTACCGGTCCGAACATGGGCGGTAAATCCACTTATATGCGCCAGACCGCTTTGATCGTGTTGCTGGCGCACATCGGCAGTTTCGTGCCGGCGGCCAGTTGCGAATTGTCCCTGGTGGACCGGATCTTTACCCGGATCGGTTCCAGCGATGACTTGGCGGGTGGCCGGTCGACCTTCATGGTCGAAATGAGCGAAACCGCGAACATTCTGCACAACGCCACCGAACGCAGTCTGGTGCTGATGGACGAAGTCGGACGCGGCACCAGCACCTTCGACGGCCTGTCGCTGGCCTGGGCCGCGGCGGAGCGTCTGGCGCATCTGCGCGCTTACACACTGTTCGCCACCCACTACTTCGAGCTGACGGTGCTACCAGAGGCGCAACCGCTGGTGGCCAACGTTCACCTCAATGCCACCGAGCACAACGAGCGCATCGTGTTCCTGCACCACGTTCTGCCCGGCCCTGCCAGCCAAAGCTACGGCCTGGCGGTTGCGCAGTTGGCAGGCGTGCCAAGCGAAGTGATTGTGCGCGCTCGTGAGCACTTGGGCCGCCTGGAAGCGACCGCACTGCCCCATGAAGCGCCGAAACCCGCCAAAGGCAAACCGGCCGCGCCGCAGCAGAGCGACATGTTCGCCAGTCTGCCGCATCCGGTGCTCGATGAGCTGGCTAAACTTGATCTGGACGACATGACGCCGCGTCGCGCACTAGAAATGCTCTATACACTAAAGACACGGGTCTAACGCACTTGCCTGCAAGCTGTTAGAATCTCGCGCGGTTTGGGATGCTGCTGGCTAATAGCCTGGCCTGCAGACTATCGCTCCCAAACCTGGCGACCCCAACGTGAAGGGGCTCCGCTGCCGCCGCCTGAGGAGAAAATTAGAATGACCTTCGTCGTCACCGACAACTGCATCAAGTGCAAGTACACCGACTGCGTAGAAGTCTGTCCGGTGGACTGCTTTTACGAAGGCCCGAACTTCCTGGTGATTCACCCGGATGAGTGCATCGACTGCGCACTGTGCGAACCAGAGTGCCCTGCCGTGGCCATCTTCTCCGAAGATGAAGTTCCGGAAAATATGCAGCAATTCATTCAGCTGAACGTTGAGTTGGCCGAAATCTGGCCCAACATCACCGAGAAGAAAGATCCGCTGCCGGACGCTGAAGAGTGGGATGGCAAGAAAGACAAGATCAAAGAACTCGAACGCTGATCTTCCCACGCGTTCTGGAAAAGGCCCCTCGTGGGCCTTTTTGCTTTTCTACAGGCAAAAAAAGGGGCGGTTTGACCCGCCCACATTTTTTCCCTATTCCCTGTATTCCTTTTCATCGTCCTGATGAATCGCTTCCTGCGATGTCCATTCCCCCCTTCCTTGAAGGGCGTGTCGATCCGTCGACACAGTTCAGATACTAGAGAAATCCCTACCAAGCGCAATTGACCCAGATCGCTAAAATCGTTTGTCACATGCTGTTAACACAATAATATATCTATATAAATCAATTAGATAAGTTGTAAGCCAGTAGGAATATGGGCGACTACCAACCTGTAAAAATAGTGAACACTTACGAAAGAGTAAGCGAAAACTTACAGCGAGATACTACAAAGCAGAGACGCTCCCCCTCACCGTCCAGGCAATAAAAAACCCCGAGCCAGTCGGGGCCTTTTATGACCGTATGAGCCAATTGCTTATTGAAACAGCGACTCGCTCGACAAGCCGTTCTTCTCAAGAATCTCACGAAGACGCTTGAGGCCTTCCACCTGAATCTGTCTGACCCGTTCCCGGGTCAGGCCAATCTCCAGGCCTACGTCTTCAAGTGTGCTGCTCTCGTGGCCACGCAAGCCGAAGCGACGTACCACCACTTCGCGTTGCTTGTCGGTGAGCTCCGAAAGCCATTGATCGATGCTCTGAGACAGGTCGTCGTCCTGCAGCAGTTCACATGGATCGGTTGGACGATCATCGGTAAGGGTGTCCAGCAGGGTTTTATCCGAATCCGGACCCAGCGAGACGTCGACCGAAGAAACCCGCTCGTTCAAGCCGAGCATGCGCTTGACCTCTGCCACTGGTTTTTCCAGCAGGTTGGCGATTTCTTCGGGTGAGGGTTCATGGTCGAGTTTTTGAGTCAGCTCCCGTGCAGCCCGCAGGTACACGTTGAGCTCTTTGACCACATGGATCGGCAACCGGATGGTCCGGGTCTGATTCATGATCGCGCGCTCGATGGTCTGACGAATCCACCAGGTTGCGTAGGTCGAAAAGCGGAAGCCTCGCTCGGGATCGAACTTCTCCACTGCGCGGATCAGACCGAGGTTGCCCTCTTCGATCAGGTCCAGCAGTGACAGCCCACGATTGACATAGCGCCGGGCGATTTTCACCACCAGTCGCAGGTTGCTTTCAATCATGCGCTTGCGCCCGGCAGGATCGCCACTTTGCGACAGGCGCGCAAAATGAACTTCTTCTTCCGGAGAGAGCAATGGGGAAAAGCCGATTTCGTTGAGGTACAGCTGCGTGGCATCGAGTGCCCGAGTGTAATCGATGTACTTGTGTTGCTTTAACGAAGCGGAGTGTTTGGATTTGGCACGAACGGAAGGTGGAGCAGCCCCTTCATCATTCGACATCGAATCCGTACCGATGCCGGTCTCCATAAGGAGAACCTCATCGTCGATGTCAAACTCCGGCACTTCTTTACTGAGAGCCATTGTTATAGTCCTTTGGTGAGTTCGACCCCAAGCTCAAGCGGCGCCTTTATCCTTGGCAACGCTGGAGCCTGTCCCCTCTACGTGACGGAACAGGCTGGCAACAAATCAACGGCGTGGCAGGAACTGCAGCGGATCTACAGGTTTACCTTGTCGGCGAATCTCAAAATGCAGCTTCACCCGGTCTGTACCCGTTGACCCCATTTCGGCAATTGTCTGTCCGACCTTGACCTGCTGCCCCTCCCGAACCAACAGCCTGCGGTTATGTCCGTAGGCACTGACGTAGGTGTCGCTGTGTTTGATGATGACTAATTCGCCGTAGCCCCTTAAGCCACTCCCGGCGTATACCACCGTCCCATCAGACGCAGCTAAAACAGGCTGTCCCAAATCTCCGGCGATATCAATTCCTTTATTCAAACTACCGTTTGAGGAGAACTTTCCAATCAGAATGCCATTAGATGGCCATCCCCAGCCGGTCGGGGCCGGGCCGGCAGGAGGCATCGGAGCGGGGGCCGGCTTGGTGGCGACGGACGGTGCAACCACCGCAGAACTGGTCGTCGTGCCATTCGCCTGACGTCGGATCACCGTGGTTTTCAACGACGATGAAGGCGTTGAATCGGTTGCACTCTCCACCGGTGCCGGGGTTGAACCGGTGCGACCATCAAAGCGAATTGTCTGACCTGGATGGATCGTATATGGCGTAGGAATGTTGTTCCGTGCGGCGAGGGCTTTGTAGTCCCAGCCGTAGCGAAAAGCGATCGAGAACAGCGTGTCTTTCGGTCGAACGACGTACTGCCCCGTGGTCACTACCGGACGCTGAGGAACGGCGTTGTTGCGATCGACCACGCGAACATCACTCGTTTTGGAACTGGAGCAACCGACCAGCAAGGTGCTCAAGACGAGGCCAGTCACCAGGCGCTGAAAGCTCTTTGTACCCATACGCTGCGCAATGACTGTGAGACTCACCCGCCGCTCCCTTTGTGGTGGCTGAAAATGTGGATTGCCGTGTTCCGGCACGAAATATCGCAAGTATAACGGGCCCGACAGGCTTTACCTTTAATGAAGCGAAATGGCTTCGCGCACACGTTTGCTGCCTGCCGTTGAATTCTGTTTAACACTTCGATGCCGCTGTAAGACCCGGGCAATCGAAGAGAATTCAGCGCTCCTGAATAAATGCTCAGGCCAGTGGCCCATTGAGCAACGGTACGAAGCGCACCGATCCCAAAACGCGTCGGGAAAAGCCGTTTTCTTCACGGATGATCAGCATCAATTGCTGCACCTCGCCCGAACCGACCGGTATGACCAGTCTTCCGCCCGGCGCCAATTGATCGAGCAAAGCCTGCGGAACATCAGTGGCAACCGCAGTGACAATAATGCCGTTATACGGTGCCAGCGCCGGCCAGCCTTCCCAACCGTCGCCCCAGCGAAAAACCACGTTGCGCAGGTTCAGCTCGACCAGGCGTTCCTTGGCCCGGTCCTGCAAAACCTTGATGCGCTCCACGGAGAACACCCGCTCGACCAGCTGCGACAGTACTGCTGTCTGGTAGCCGGAGCCGGTGCCGATTTCCATCACCTTGTCGAGTGGCCCCGCCTCGAGCAGCAACTCGCTCATGCGCGCCACCATATAAGGCTGGGAGATGGTCTGGTTGTGTCCGATCGGCAGTGCAGTGTCTTCATAAGCGCGGTGAGCCAGCGCCTCGTCGACGAACAGATGACGCGGTGTACGGCGGATGACTTCAAGCACCTTGGCGTTGGACACGCCTTCTTCATACAGGCGCTGAATAAGGCGCTCGCGAGTGCGTTGAGAGGTCATCCCGATGCCGCGACGCAAAATATCGTCTTGTTCACGCCCCATTAGCGCAACCCCTCCAGCCAGCCATCGAGACTTCTAAAGGCATCATTGAAGGTGCGATCCAGTTGCAGCGGCGTGATCGATACATAACCTTGCATCACCGCATGGAAGTCAGTGCCCGGGCCGCCGTCTTCAGCGTCGCCCGCTGCGGCGATCCAGTAGCCGGATTTGCCTCGCGGATCGACCACCTTCATCGGCGCCGCAGCGCGGGCGCGGTGCCCCAGGCGAGTCAGCTGTATGCCGCGAATGTGATCCAGCGGCAGATTGGGAATGTTCACGTTCAATACCGTGCGCGGCGGCAGATTGAGGTCAGCGTGGGCTTCGACCAGTTTGCGCGCAAAGTAAGCGGCTGTGGGAAGGTTCTCCACTTGCCGTGAGACCAACGAAAAGGCGAACGAAGGACGCTCAAGGAATCGCCCCTCGAGGGCTGCTGCGACGGTGCCGGAATACAGCACGTCGTCCCCCAGGTTCGCACCCAGGTTGATGCCGGAAACCACCATGTCCGGCTCGCACTCCAGCAAGCCGTTAAGGCCCAGGTGCACGCAATCGGTAGGTGTGCCGTTCAGGCTGATAAAGCCGTTGGCCAGGGTTTGCGGGTGCAACGGACGGTCGAGCGTCAGCGAGCTGCTGGCGCCGCTTTTGTCCTGGTCCGGGGCGATAACCACGCACTCGGTGTAATCCGCCAGCGCAGCATAAAGCGCGGCGAGACCGGGTGCCGCTACCCCATCGTCGTTAGAAATCAGAATACGCATGGGCTGTCCGTCTGCCCCACCGGCACCAGATCAACAAGCTCGCGCACCAATACGGTGGCAAAGCATCCGGCCGGGAGGACGAATTCCAGTTGCAGAATGTCAGGCTCGGGATAATGCCACGTCAACCCACCAATGGGCAGCCGCAGGATGCGACGTTCGTGGCTCATTCCGGCGTTAATCAACCAATCGCGCAAATCCGCTTCGCGCTCGGCGATTGCCTGCTCCAGTACATGGACAGCGCCGGTCGCCGGCGAGTCACCTTCGCCCCATTGAGGACCGGTCGGATGCAGGTCGAGAATCGCCAGGCGCGGGTCGCTGCATTCAGCTTCACCTGCTGGAAAAAAGCTGCGGCTGTCGGTGAACGCCAGCAGATCGCCGACCTGCGCACGCTGCCAGCTGCCATCGGCCACGCGCGCCGCCAACACTTGGTTGAACAGAAAACTGCGCGCGGTGGACAGCAGGCGCGAACGCACATTGCGCTGCTCCGGCAAGGCCTTACGGGCAGCCCAGGCGCGGGCATCGACGACGTTACCGCCATCAAAGCCAAAACGCTGGGCGCCGAAATAATTGGGAACACCTTGCTTGGCGATCAGTTGCATCCGCGCGTCGATCGCGGCCTTATCACCCGAAAATTGCGTCAGGCGCAACGTGAAGCCGTTGGCCGAGTGAGCACCGCGTTGCAACTTGCGCTTGTGTCGACCGGTCTTGAGGATTTTCAGTGTGTCGTTTTCCGCCGCCGACAGATCAGGATCGGCCTTGCCCGGCAGCTGTACGCTGAACCACTGGCGAGTCAGCGCCTGACGATCCTTCAAGCCCGCATAACTGACGGTGCGCAATGGCACGCCTGCGGCCTTGGCAATCCGCCGTGCTGCTTCTTCGGTATTCAGGCCACGCTTTTCCACCCAGATCCACAGGTGTTCGCCATCGCCGCTGAGGGGGATGTTAAGCACCTCATCGACCTGGAAATCTTCTGCCGTGGCTTTCAATACCGCGGTGCCGAGGGCATCACCGTAAGCCCGCGGGCCGAGCAATTGCGCTTCGTTCATGCGCGCAGCAACAAGGCAACGGAATGCACGGCGATGCCTTCTTCGCGACCGACAAAGCCGAGCTTTTCGGTGGTGGTAGCTTTCACGTTCACTTGATCCAACTCAACTTGAAGATCGGCGGCAATCAGCGCGCGCATCGATTCGATATGCGAGGCCATTTTCGGTGACTGGGCGACGATGGTGTTATCGACATTGCCGACCTTCCAGCCCTTGGCATGGATCAGTGCGACGACGTGACGCAACAGCACCCGGCTGTCGGCGCCCTTATAAGTCGGGTCGGTGTCCGGGAAGTGCTTGCCGATATCACCCAGCGCAGCCGCGCCGAGCAAGGCATCGCTCAAGGCGTGCAGCAGGACGTCACCGTCGGAGTGAGCGAGCAGCCCGAAGCCGTGTGCAATACGCACGCCGCCTAGAGTAATGAAATCGCCTTCAGCGAAACGATGCACATCATAGCCGTGGCCAATACGCATAAAAAAACGCCCCGATTTTTGTCAGGGCGTGATTCTACCTGCTTTGTCAGACATTAGGCGCTTAGCGCACGCCCATGATGCTGCAAGTGGTCGTCAATGAAGCTGGCAATGAAGAAATAGCTGTGGTCGTAGCCCGGTTGCAGGCGCAACGTCAGCGGATGACCGGCCAGTTTGGCCGCCTGTTGCAACGCCTCAGGCTTGAGCTGAGTGGCGAGGAAATCATCACGATCACCTTGGTCGACCAGCAGCGGCAATTTCTCACCAGCCTCGGCGATCAATGCACAGGCATCCCACTCGCGCCACTTCGATCGGTCTTCACCCAAGTAACGGGAAAAGGCCTTTTGGCCCCACGGGCAATCCATCGGATTATTGATCGGCGAGAACGCCGACACCGACTGATAGCGCCCAGGGTTGCGCAAGGCACAGACCAGCGCGCCGTGACCACCCATGGAGTGGCCGCTGATGCCGCGTTTGTCCGAAGCCGGGAAGTGAGCTTCGACCAATGCCGGCAGTTCCTGCACGACATAGTCATGCATCCGATAGTGCCGCGACCACGGTTCCTGCGTGGCATTCAGGTAAAACCCGGCGCCGAGGCCGAAGTCCCAGGCACCCTCTGGATCACCCGGTACATCGGGGCCGCGAGGGCTGGTGTCCGGAGCGACGATGATCAGCCCCAGCTCGGAGGCCATGCGCATGGCGCCAGCCTTGTGCATGAAGTTTTCATCGGTGCAGGTCAGGCCGGACAACCAATACAGCACTGGCAGCTTGCCGCCCTGCTCCGCTTGCGGCGGCAGGTACACGGCGAACACCATGTCGCAGCCGAGCACATCGGAGCGGTGCTTGTAGCGTTTGTGCCAGCCGCCGAAGCTTTTCTGGCAGGAGATATTTTCCAGGCTCATGAGCGACCTCAGAAATGAATGACGCTGCGGATGCTTTTGCCTTCATGCATCAGGTCGAAAGCCTTGTTGATATCTTCCAGACCCATGGTGTGGGTGATAAAGGTATCCAACGGGATCTCGCCGGTTTCGGCCATTTCGACGTAGCTTGGCAACTCGGTGCGACCACGTACGCCACCGAACGCCGAACCGCGCCAGACGCGACCGGTGACCAGCTGGAACGGACGGGTCGAAATTTCCTGCCCTGCACCGGCGACGCCGATGATGACCGACTCGCCCCAGCCCTTGTGGCAGCACTCAAGCGCGGCACGCATCAACTGGACGTTGCCGATGCACTCAAAGGAAAAGTCGACGCCGCCATCCGTCATGTCGACGATGACTTCCTGGATCGGACGATCGAAATCTTTCGGGTTCACACAGTCGGTTGCACCCAGCTGCTTGGCGATTTCGAATTTGGCCGGGTTGATGTCGATGGCGATGATGCGACCGGCCTTGGCCTTGACCGCACCGATGATGGCTGACAAACCGATGCCGCCGAGGCCGAAAATGGCGACGGTATCACCGGGTTTTACCTTGGCGGTATTGAGGACTGCACCGATGCCGGTGGTGACACCGCAGCCCAACAGGCAGACTTTTTCCAGTGGCGCTTCTTTAGGAATCTTCGCAACGGAGATTTCCGGCAACACGGTGTACTCGGAAAAGGTCGAGGTGCCCATGTAGTGGAAAATCGGCTGGCCCTTGTAGGAAAAACGCGTGGTGCCATCTGGCATCAGGCCTTTGCCTTGCGTCGCGCGAATGGCCTGGCACAAGTTGGTTTTGCCCGACAGGCAGAATTTGCACTGACGGCATTCCGGGGTGTACAGCGGAATCACATGGTCGCCAACGGCGACAGAGGTCACGCCTTCGCCGATCGCTTCGACCACCGCACCACCTTCGTGACCGAGGATCGACGGGAAGATGCCTTCCGGGTCAGCGCCCGACAGCGTGTAGGCATCGGTATGACAGACACCGGAGGCAACCACTCGCAACAACACTTCACCGGCCTTGGGCATGGCGACATCGACTTCAACGATCTCGAGGGGTTTCTTGGCCTCGAAGGCTACGGCAGCGCGCGACTTGATCATGTGGATTCTCCAGTGAATAAAAACGAGACAGGGAGTGTAATACACCGCTTGACGGTGAATAATCAGGACAAAAGCAAAACATTATTGCTGTATAGGGATAATCATCGATGTCCGAGAACCGCTGGGAAGGTATAGACGAATTCGTCGCCGTCGCCGAATGCAGCCAATTCACCGCCGCCGCGGAACGACTCGGGGTCTCGTCCTCCCATATCAGTCGACAAATCGTACGACTCGAAGAGCGACTTCAGACACGGCTGCTGTACCGCAGCACCCGCCGGGTCACGCTGACCGAAGCCGGGCAAACCTTTCTGCAACATTGCCAGCGTTTGCAGGATGGCCGCGAAGAAGCCTTGCGTGCGGTGGGCGACCTGACCAGCGAACCAAAAGGCATGTTGCGCATGACCTGCGCCGTGGCCTATGGCGAGCGCTTCATCGTGCCGCTGGTCACGCGGTTCATGGGGCTCTATCCGCAACTTCGCGTCGACATTGAACTGAGCAACCGCCCGCTCGATCTGGTGCATGAAGGCCTGGATCTGGCGATCCGTCTCGGTCGCTTGCAGGATTCAAGGTTGGTCGCCACACGCCTGGCACCACGCCGCATGTATCTGTGCGCATCTCCGTCCTACATCGAACGGTATGGTCGCCCACACAGTTTGTCGGAGTTGAGCCGCCACAACTGCCTCATCGGCAGTTCGGACATGTGGCAACTGGAACAGAACGGGCGGGAATTTTCCCAGCGGGTACAGGGAAACTGGCGCTGCAACAGCGGTCAAGCGGTGCTGGACGCGGCGTTGCAAGGTGTCGGTTTATGCCAACTGCCCGACTACTACGTGCTGGAGTATTTGAAAAATGGCGAGCTGATTTCGCTGCTGGAAGCCCATCAACCGCCGAACACAGCCGTGTGGGCGCTTTATCCACAACAGCGGCATCTGTCGCCCAAGGTGCGCAAGCTGGTGGATTATTTGAAGGAAGGATTGGCTAATCGGCCGGAGTACCGGAGTTAAGTTATGCGTTGTCTTTTCGGCTGCTATCGCGAGCAAGCTCGCTCCCACATGGCTCTGTGGCGAACACTGATATTGTGAGCAACGCAAAACACTGTGGGAGCGAGCTGGCTCGCGATAGCGGTTTAAGAAACAACGGACAACTCAGCAGCTCAGTGGCGGTTAGCCCAACGCTGGCGCAACCAATCGAGGTCTTCAGGGCGAGTGACCTTGAGGTTATCGGACCGGCCTTCGATCAAGCGTGGCGCAAGACCTGCCCACTCCATCGCCGATGCTTCGTCAGTGATGACGGCGTCAGCCACCAAGCTGTCAGCCAGCGCCCGATGCAGCGCGCCAAGGCGAAACATCTGCGGTGTATAGGCTTGCCAGATCACGCTGCGATCCACGGTTTCGACGACACGACCGTGCTTGTCGACCCGTTTGAGTGTATCGCGGGCAGGCACTGCCAGCAGTCCGCCAACAGGATCGTCTGCTAACTCAAGCAACAATTTATCCAGATCATCACGCGAAAGATTCGGCCGCGCCGCATCGTGCACCAGCACCCAATCTTCATCGTCAGCGCCCAAGGCATGCAAATGCAGCAACGCATTGAGTACCGACCCGGACCGTTCATCGCCGCCGTCGACACGCTGAATGCGCGAATCGGTGGCACACGCCAGGTTCGGCCAGTAAGGATCATCTGCAGCAAGACTGACCACCAAGCCCTTGAGGCAAGGATGATCAAGGAAACAGCCAAGGCTGTGTTCGAGAATAGTGCGCCCGCCCAGTTGCAAGTATTGCTTGGGACGGTCCGCGGCCATACGGGCACCAACACCCGCGGCAGGAATCACGGCCCAGAAGGCCGGTAACGAGTTGTTCATTGAGCCAACTGGTAAAGGGTTTCGCCGTCCTTGACCATGCCCAACTCATGACGGGCCCGCTCTTCAACGGTCTCCATGCCTTTTTTCAACTCACTGACTTCGGCGTCCATGACCCGATTGCGCTCCAGCAAGCCTTCGTTCTCAGCGTGTTGATCCGCGATCTGCTGAGTCAGCTCGGCCACTTGCGCCAGACTGCCATTACCCACCCACAGGCGGTATTGCAGGCCAGCCAGCAGCAGGAGCAAGACGAGGAACAACCAATTGGGACTGCGCATCGAATATCGGGTATCCAGTGAAAAAAGACAGCCATGCCAAAACTTTGAAGCGTCTGATAGCACGAAGCCTGGAAGAACCAGGCTTGTGCTCTTAAGGCATCAGATTAGTGGCAAATCCATCGCTGTCGCGATATTTCCGACACAATCCTTTGTCTTTTTACCATGTGGCAATTAACCGCGGAACTCGCTGCGGCCGTTGTACTTGGCTTTACCCTGCAACTGCTCTTCGATACGCAGCAGTTGGTTGTACTTGGAAACGCGGTCGGAACGGCACAGGGAGCCGGTCTTGATCTGGCCAGCCGAGGTGCCCACGGCCAGGTCGGCAATGGTCGAATCTTCGGTTTCGCCGGAGCGGTGCGAGATGACGGCAGTGTAACCAGCGGCCTTGGCCATCTGGATAGCTTCCAGGGTTTCGGTCAGGGTGCCGATCTGGTTGAACTTGATCAGGATCGAGTTGGCGATCTTTTTATCGATGCCTTCTTTCAGGATCTTGGTGTTGGTCACGAACAAGTCGTCGCCTACCAGCTGGGTTTTCTCGCCGATCTTGTCGGTGAGGATTTTCCAGCCAGCCCAGTCGGACTCGTCCAGGCCATCTTCGATGGAGATGATCGGGTAACGCTCGGTCAGGCCTTTGAGGTAGTCGGCGAAACCTTCAGCGGTGAACACCTGGCCTTCGCCGGACAGGTTGTATTTACCGTCTTCGTAGAACTCGCTCGCCGCGCAGTCCAGCGCCAGGGTCACGTCGGTGCCCAGCTTGTAACCAGCGTTGGCCACCGCTTCCGAAATCACTTTCAAAGCGTCTTCGTTGGAAGCCAGGTTCGGTGCGAAACCGCCTTCGTCGCCGACTGCAGTGCTCAGGCCACGGGCCTTCAGCACAGCTTTGAGGTGATGGAAAATCTCGGTGCCCATGCGCAGGCCTTCCGAGAAAGACTTGGCGCCAACCGGCTGAACCATGAATTCCTGGATGTCGACGTTGTTATCGGCGTGCTCGCCACCGTTGATGATGTTCATCATCGGAACCGGCATCGAGTAAACACCCGGGGTGCCGTTCAGGTTGGCGATGTGCGCGTACAGCGGCAGGTCCTGGTCCTGTGCTGCTGCCTTGGCCGCAGCCAGGGAAACGGCGAGGATCGCGTTGGCGCCCAGGGAACCTTTGTTTTCAGTACCGTCGAGCTTGATCATCGCGTGATCCAGCGCTTTCTGGTCGCTTGGGTCTGTACCTTTCAACAGGTCGCGGATCGGACCGTTGATGTTGGCGACGGCTTTGAGCACGCCCTTGCCCAGGTAACGGCTCTTGTCGCCATCACGCAGCTCGAGTGCTTCACGCGAGCCAGTGGAAGCACCGGACGGCGCGCAAGCGCTACCGATGATGCCGTTATCGAGAAGCACGTCCGCTTCCACGGTGGGATTGCCACGGGAGTCGAGAACTTCACGACCTTTGATGTCGACGATTTTTGCCATTGTTGTAAACACTCCAAAGTTGACGAAAACGACGCAGCTAGAGGAAATCTTTTACCGTCGGCAAGTGATGTGCAGCGGGCAGACTTGCGGACGATAAGGCTCAGGCCCGAGGGCCTGAGCAACAAATCGTGCGGTACTTTACCGGAGAAATGAGGTTTACGCGGTCTCTACCGTCGGAAAACTCTTCACCAGTTCGTCCAGGGCTTTGAGCTGGGCCAGGAATGGCTCCAGTTTGTCCAGGCGCAAGGCACAAGGGCCATCGCATTTGGCATTGTCCGGGTCCGGGTGGGCTTCGAGGAAGAGACCGGCCAGGGACTGGCTCATGCCCGCCTTGGCCAGGTCAGTGACCTGGGCGCGACGACCGCCGGCGGAATCGGAGCGACCACCGGGCATTTGCAGCGCGTGGGTCACGTCGAAAAACACCGGGTATTCGAACTGCTTCATGATGCCGAAGCCGAGCATGTCCACAACGAGGTTGTTGTAGCCGAAGCTCGAACCGCGTTCGCAGAGGATCAACTGATCGTTGCCCGCCTCCACGCACTTGCTCAGGATATGTTTCATCTCGTGCGGTGCAAGGAACTGGGCTTTCTTGATGTTGATCACCGCGCCGGTCTTGGCCATCGCGACGACGAGGTCGGTCTGGCGCGACAGGAAAGCCGGCAGCTGGATGATGTCGCAGACTTCAGCGACGACCGCGGCCTGGTAGGGCTCATGGACGTCGGTGATGATCGGCACGCCGAAGGCTTGCTTGATGTCCTGGAAGATCCGCATGCCCTCTTCCAGGCCGGGGCCACGGTAAGAGGTCACGGAGGAACGGTTGGCCTTGTCGAAGCTGGCCTTGAACACATAAGGGATACCGAGTTTCTCGGTAACCTTTACGTACTCTTCGCAGACCTGCATCGCCATGTCTCGGCTTTCCAGCACGTTCATGCCACCGAACAGCACCATTGGCTTGTCGTTGGCAATCTCGATATCGCCTACACGGATGATCTTCTGCGCCATCGTATTTACGCCTTCTTCTGGTGTTGAACCAAAGCTGCTTTAACGAAACCGCTGAACAACGGGTGACCGTCACGAGGTGTCGAAGTGAACTCCGGGTGGAACTGGCAAGCGACGAACCATGGATGATCCGGTGCTTCAACCACTTCAACCAACGCACCATCGCCGGAACGACCGGAGATCTTCAGACCGGCAGCCATGATCTGCGGCAGCAGTTTGTTGTTCACTTCGTAGCGGTGACGGTGACGTTCGACGATCACGTCCTTGGCGTAGCAATCGTGCACTAGAGAGCCCTGCTCAAGCAGGCAATCCTGTGCGCCGAGGCGCATGGTGCCGCCCAGGTCGGACGATTCGGTGCGGGTCTCGACAGCGCCGGTGGCATCTTCCCACTCGGTGATCAGGCCCACGACCGGGTGACCGCTGGCACGATCGAACTCGGTGGAGTTCGCGTCTTTCCAGCCCAGCACGTTACGAGCGAACTCGATCACGGCCACTTGCATGCCCAGGCAGATGCCCAGGTACGGAACCTTGTTTTCGCGAGCGTATTGAACGGCGGTGATCTTGCCTTCCACGCCACGCAGACCGAAGCCGCCCGGTACGAGGATCGCGTCAACACCTTCGAGCAGCGCGGTGCCCTGGTTTTCGATGTCTTCGGAATCGATGTAGCGCAGGTTGACCTTGGTGCGGTTGCTGATGCCGGCGTGACTCATCGCTTCGATCAGCGACTTGTAGGCGTCCAGCAGTTCCATGTACTTGCCGACCATCGCGATGGTGACTTCGTGTTCCGGGTTCAGCTTGGCGTCAACCACAGCTTCCCACTCGGACAGATCGGCGCTACCGCATTGCAGGCCGAAACGCTCGACGACGAAATCATCCAGGCCCTGGGAATGCAGGATGCCCGGGATCTTGTAGATGGTGTCGGCGTCTTCCAGCGCAATGACCGCACGTTCTTCAACGTTGGTGAATTGCGCGATCTTGCGACGCGACGAGATGTCGATCGGGTGATCGGAACGGCACACCAGTACGTCTGGCTGCAGGCCAATGGAACGCAGTTCCTTGACCGAATGCTGGGTCGGCTTGGTCTTGGTTTCGCCGGCAGTGGCGATGTACGGCACCAGTGTCAGGTGCATCAGCATCGCGCGCTTGGCGCCGACTTCGAAACGCAATTGGCGGATGGCTTCGAGGAACGGTTGCGACTCGATGTCACCTACGGTGCCACCGATCTCGACCATCGCTACGTCGGCATCGCCGGCGCCCTTGATGATCCGGCGCTTGATTTCGTCGGTAATGTGCGGGATCACCTGAATGGTGGCGCCCAGGTAATCACCACGGCGCTCTTTGCGCAGGACGTGTTCGTAGACACGGCCAGTGGTGAAGTTGTTGTTCTGGGTCATGGTCGTGCGGATGAACCGCTCGTAGTGGCCCAGGTCCAGGTCGGTCTCGGCGCCGTCGTGGGTGACGAACACTTCACCGTGCTGGAACGGGCTCATGGTGCCCGGGTCAACGTTGATGTACGGGTCCAGCTTCAGCATGGTGACCTTAAGTCCCCGCGCCTCCAGGATGGCCGCCAATGAAGCCGAGGCAATGCCTTTCCCCAATGAAGAAACAACACCGCCCGTGACGAATATGTAGCGCGTCATGAAAAACCCTAGAAGTCTGCGTTAAAGCGGTCCGAGCCGCCGGGGAAAGCGAAGGAAGGCCGAAGCCCCCGATCACCTGCATTAATCACAGTGCACCTTTCAAAAAAACCGCCGCGTTGGGACAGACCGGCAGATGAAACACCGGTACGTTGCTCGCTACACATTTTTTGGAATCGCCCAGCAAAGACTGCTTGGTAATCGGCAACTCCTGCAATTCAGGCGAATCCACAGAAGTTGTATCAAGAAGGGAGCGTAGTCTACCGGAAAGCCCCTTTCAGCTCAAACCTTGATCTTCGTGCGGTGGCTGCCAATGCAAATTCCACCCGCCGCGCACGCTGCCATTCAAGCCCGGCACGCCGGCCACGGCCAGCAATTGCCCGGCGCGAAAGACCAGCGGCAATCTGCCACGGACAAAGGCCGGAACACCTCGTTCGTTGAGCAAACGCTTGAGATCCCGGTGCCCGCGTTCGGGCAGGTGCATGACCTCACCTCCTTCACGATAGCGGATTTGCAGCGGGCCATCGGGGCTCTGACCGGTGAACCTCACCACGCCGTTATTCGGTAAATCCAGTGCTACTGAAGGATCAGTCCACTCGACCGCAGAGGACGGAGGGCCAAGCCAGCAGCCCGACAGCCACCAGATCCGCCCGCCGGACCGATGCAGCTCACCCTGCCCCAGACGCCAGATCGGACACGCATCGCCGGTTGCATCGCGCAAATTTTCCCAACCCGACCAATGGTCGCTATCCGGCATCGACGTGAACGCGGCGAGCCAGTGGCTCAGGGCATTGCGTTGACGCGCGGCGGACAGTGCGGCAAGCGCTTCCAACTCCAGAGACGGTAAACCCAGCCAATCGAAATCGCTGACCGAGCTGGCGCCGGCCAGGTCGATGCTTGCCAGCTCATCAAGCAAGCCTTGTGCTTCGCTCAAGTGCGCAGCGCTGCGCGCCATCGTCGTCACCGCTTGCGGCCAGCGCTCGGTCAATACCGGGAACACCTGATGCCGCAGGTAATTGCGCGAGAACTGCCGATCCTGATTCGAAGGGTCCTCGATCCAGCTCAGTCGATGCTCGGTCGCGTAAGCCTCAAGCTCGGCGCGCGTCACATCCAGCAACGGACGGACAAGATGCCCGCGACCCAGGACGCGCTCGCGAGGCATCCCCGACAAACCTCTCACCCCTGCCCCGCGTAACAGCCGGAACAGCAGGGTTTCCGCCTGATCGTCACGATGCTGAGCGGTCAGCAGCAGTTCATTGGCTTGAATCGCTTCCTTGAAGGCGCCGTAACGCGCCTCCCGGGCGGCGCGCTCAAGACTGGCGCCGTGTTGCACCTGAACACGAACCACCCGTAGCGGCACCCGCAGGGCATCGCAGACGGATTGGCAATGTTGCGGCCACGCATCAGCCGCAGCCTGAAGGCCGTGATGAACATGGAGGGCGCTCAGCGCTGGCAGGGATTGAGATTTTGCGAGATGGGCGAGCAGATGTAGCAGAACAGTAGAGTCGAGGCCGCCGGAGAAGGCAATGCGCCAGGCCGGGGCGTTGCGCCAAGGGGCTAGATTCAGCAGCAGCCGGGAAGGCAAATCATTTGAGGGCTGATCCATATCTATCCCTTTGCACAAATCAAATGTGGGAGTGAGCCTGCTCGCGATTGCGGTTTAACGACCAACTGACTCGTTGAATGTTAAACCCTCATCGCGAGCAAGCTCGCTCCCACATGGGTATTGCGCGCTCGGCTTAGAGACCGTAGCTCATCAGACGCTCGTAACGACGGGCCAGCAGCGCTTCGTTGTCGAACTTCTTCAGCATCGCCAGTTGCGAGCTCAGCTCGGCACGGATCGATGCAGCGGCGGCGGCCGGGTCGCGGTGCGCGCCACCCAGAGGTTCGCCGATCACTTTATCCACGATACCCAGGCCTTTCAGGCGCTCGGCGGTAATGCCCATCGCTTCCGCTGCATCCGGCGCCTTCTCCGCGGTTTTCCACAGAATGGAGGCGCAACCTTCCGGCGAAATCACCGCGTAGGTCGAATACTGCAGCATGTTCAGTTGATCGCAAACGCCGATCGCCAGAGCGCCACCGGAACCACCTTCACCGATCACGGTGGCGATGATTGGGGTTTTCAGACGAGCCATGACGCGCAGGTTCCAGGCAATCGCTTCGCTCTGGTTGCGCTCTTCAGCGTCGATACCAGGGTAGGCACCCGGGGTGTCGATGAAGGTCAGGATCGGCATTTTGAAGCGTTCAGCCATTTCCATCAGGCGGCATGCCTTGCGGTAGCCTTCCGGACGCGGCATGCCGAAGTTACGGCGAACCTTCTCGCGCACCTCACGGCCTTTCTGGTGACCGATGATCATCACCGGCTGGTCGTCCAGACGGGCAATGCCGCCCACGATTGCAGCGTCGTCGGAGAAGTGACGGTCGCCGTGCAATTCGTCGAACTCGGTGAAGATGTGTTCGATGTAGTCCAGGGTATATGGACGTTTCGGGTGACGCGCCAGACGTGCGATCTGCCAGCTGGTCAGCTTGCCGAAAATGTCTTCGGTCAGCGTGCTGCTTTTGTCCTGCAGGCGGGAGATCTCATCGCCGATATTCAGCGAATTGTCGTTACCGACCAAGCGCAACTCTTCGATCTTGGCTTGCAGGTCGGCGATCGGCTGTTCGAAATCTAGAAAATTCGGGTTCATAGGCGTCCGTCTTGGGTCGACGTCCAAGTGAGCTTGGGCCGGCCGGTTGTCTATTCGCGCCCTACCTTAAGGGACAGGCGCGTTCAGGTCGAGATTAAAAATTGGGTCGAGATCAGAGCGGCTCCTTTTTGTGAGAGCGGCACCTGACCGTCAACGGTATTGGAGGAAGACGTTGTCTCGCCCGAACTGGTCACGCAGGGCTTGAATCAACGCATCCGCCGGATCGATTCGCCAGGTCTCGCCGAACTGCAGCAAGGCCTTCGCATCGGGGCTCGTGTACTCCATGGTGATCGGGCACGCACCACGGTGACGCTTGAACAAGTCACCCAGCCAGCGTAGCTGATCGCCCTTCAAATCCTTGGTCTGCAGCTTCAGGCGCAGGCTTTCAGCGAGATTGGTGCGCGCATCTTCCATGCTCATCACGCGCTTGACTCGCAGGCGCAAGCCGCCGGAAAAGTCGTCGTTGCTGACCTCGCCCTCGACCACCACCATCGCATCGGTCTGCAACAGCGATTGCGCCGAATGGAACGCGTCGGCAAACAGCGAGGCTTCGATCCGCCCGGAGCGGTCATCAAGGGTGATGAAGCCCATCTTGTCGCCCTTTTTGTTCTTCATCACCCGCAGGGCGATGATCATCCCCGCGACGGTCTGTGTATCGCGAGCCGGCTTCAGGTCTATGATGCGCTGACGGGCGAAACGGCGGATTTCGCCTTCGTATTCGTCGATCGGGTGACCGGTCAGGTACAGGCCCAGGGTGTCTTTCTCCCCTTTCAGGCGCTCCTTGAGCGTCAACTCCTTGGCCTTGCGGTGACTGGCGTAGACGTCGGCATCTTCCTCTACAAACAGACCGCCAAACAGGTCGGCATGGCCGCTGTCGTGGGTGCGAGCGGTTTGTTCGGCAGCCTTGATCGCCCCTTCCATTGCGTTCAGCAGGATCGCGCGGTTCTGGTCGATACTGGCTTGATAGGCTTTGGGTTCGTCGTGGAAGCACGGGCCCAGACGATCCAGTGCGCCGCTGCGGATCAAACCGTCCAGGGTGCGTTTGTTGATCCGCTTGAGGTCGACACGGGCGCAGAAATCGAACAGGTCCTTGAACGGCCCGTCCTGACGCGCCTCGGTAATTGCCTCGACCGGCCCTTCACCCACACCCTTGATCGCACCGAGGCCGTAAATGATGCGCCCTTCGTCGTTCACCGTGAACTTGAACTCAGAGGTATTCACATCCGGCGCGTCGAGACGCAGCTTCATGGTGCGAATTTCTTCGATCAAGGTCACGACCTTGTCGGTGTTGTGCATATCCGCGGAAAGCACTGCGGCCATGAACGGCGCCGGATAGTGCGTTTTCAGCCATGCCGTCTGGTACGACACCAGGCCGTAAGCGGCGGAGTGGGACTTGTTGAAGCCGTAACCGGCGAATTTCTCTACCAGGTCGAAAATGTTACCGGCAAGGTCGGCATCGATGTTGTTGGTCGCGCAACCTTCAATGAAACCGCCGCGCTGCTTGGCCATTTCTTCCGGTTTTTTCTTACCCATGGCTCGACGCAGCATGTCCGCACCGCCGAGGGTGTAGCCGGCCATGACCTGGGCAATCTGCATCACCTGTTCCTGATACAGGATGATGCCGTAAGTCGGTGCCAGAACAGGCTTGAGGCCTTCGTACTGGTAGTCCGAGTGCGGGTACGCGAGTTCGGCGCGACCGTGCTTACGGTTGATGAAGTCGTCCACCATGCCCGATTGCAACGGGCCCGGACGGAACAGGGCCACCAGTGCGATCAAGTCTTCGAGGCAGTCGGGCTTGAGCTTTTTGATCAGCTCTTTCATCCCGCGCGACTCAAGCTGGAACACCGCAGTGGTTTCAGCTTTTTGCAGCAGTTGATAAGTCGGTTTGTCATCCAGCGGGATGAACGCGATGTCCAATGGCGGCTCATCCACCTTGGCGCGATCGCGGTTGATCGTTTTGAGTGCCCAGTCGATGACGGTCAAGGTCCGCAGACCCAGGAAGTCGAACTTCACCAGACCGGCAGCTTCAACGTCGTCCTTGTCGAACTGGGTCACCAGGCCGTCACCGGCCTCATCGCAATAAATCGGCGAGAAGTCTGTCAGCTTGGTCGGTGCGATAACCACGCCACCGGCGTGTTTGCCGACGTTACGCACCACGCCTTCCAGCTTGCGCGCCATTTCCCAGATTTCGGCGGCTTCTTCATCGACCTTGATGAAGTCACGCAGGATCTCTTCCTGCTCGTAGGCCTTTTCCAGGGTCATGCCGACTTCAAACGGGATCATCTTCGACAGACGATCCGCCAGCCCGTAGGACTTGCCCTGTACCCGCGCCACGTCACGGACCACAGCCTTGGCGGCCATGGAACCGAAGGTGATGATCTGGCTTACCGCGTTGCGACCGTATTTCTCGGCCACATAGTCGATCACGCGGTCACGACCGTCCATGCAGAAGTCGACGTCGAAGTCGGGCATGGATACCCGTTCAGGGTTAAGGAAACGTTCGAAGAGCAGGTCATATTCCAGCGGATCGAGGTCGGTGATCTTCTGTACATAGGCCACCAGCGAGCCGGCGCCCGAACCCCGGCCAGGCCCCACCGGCACGCCATTGCTCTTGGCCCACTGGATGAAGTCCATCACGATCAGGAAGTAACCGGGAAAACCCATCTGGATGATGATGTCCAGTTCGAAATTCAGCCGGTCAACGTAGACCTGACGCTTGGCTTCGTAGTCTTCGGTAGTGTCTTTGGGCAGCAAAACGCTGAGACGGTCTTCCAGACCATCGAACGAAACCTTGCGGAAATACTCGTCGATGGTCATTCCATCGGGGATCGGGAAGTTGGGCAAAAAGTGAGTGCCCAGCTTCACTTCGATGTTGCAGCGCTTGGCGATCTCGACGGTGTTTTCCAGCGCCTCGGGAATGTCGCTGAAAAGCTCCGCCATTTCCTCGGCGCTTTTGAGGTATTGCTGATCGCTGTAGTTCTTCGAACGCCGCGGATCGTCGAGGGCGCGGCCCTCACCGATGCACACGCGGGTTTCGTGAGCGGCAAAGTCTTCCTGCTTGATGAAGCGCACATCGTTGGTCGCCACCAGCGGCGCCCCAATCTTCGCGGCCAGGGCCACGGCACCGTGCAACTGTTCTTCATCGTTGGGGCGATTGGTGCGCTGGATTTCCAGGTAGAAACGATCCGGAAATACTGCCATCCATTCGCGCGCCAGGTTTTCCGCTTCCGCCGGATTGCCGCTGAGCATGGCCAGACCGATCTCGCCTTCCTTTGCCGCCGACAGCATGATCAAGCCTTCACTGGCTTCGGCCACCCACTCGCGCTCGATGATGACCGAGCCATTGCGCTGGCCATCGATGAAGCCACGGGAGATCAGTTCAGTGAGATTGCGGTAGCCGACCGCGTTCATCGCCAACAGGCTGATCCGGCTCAGGGCATTGTCCGGATCCTTGTTCGACAGCCACAGGTCGGCGCCGCAAATCGGCTTGATGCCGGCGCCCATGGCTGCTTTGTAGAATTTGACCAGGGAACACATGTTGTTCTGGTCGGTAACGGCCACGGCAGGCATGTTCATGCCGACCAGGGTCTTGACCAGCGGTTTGATCCGCACCAGACCGTCGACCAGGGAGTATTCAGTGTGCAGGCGTAGGTGAACGAATGAAGCCGGCATAGTGATCCTGTCTAGTAACGTGAAGACAACAAGGCCCGGATTGTACCGGGCCTTGGCAAAAACATCAGCCTTGCGACTAACTCTCGATCAGGTTTACACGAGCTTCGTACGCTAGGCGAACCGGGGCGAAAGATCGACGGTGAATCGGCGTCGGCCCCAGTCGGGCCAGCGCTTCCAGATGAACGGGCGTCGGGTAGCCTTTGTGGCCACCGATCCCGTAACCCGGGTAAATCAGTTCGAACGCCGCCATTTCACGGTCGCGGCTGACCTTGGCTAGAATCGAGGCTGCCGCAATGGCCGGCACCTTGCTATCACCCTGCACCACTGCTTCGGCGCGCATGGACAGTTTCGGGCAACGGTTGCCATCGATCATCGCCAGCTTCGGCTGAATGTGCAGGCCTTCGATTGCGCGCTGCATGGCCAGCATGGTGGCGTGGAGGATATTCAACTCGTCAATTTCTTCGACTTCAGCCCGGGCGATGCACCAGCTCAGGGCTTTTTCGCAGATTTCGTCGTAGAGCTTTTCGCGACGGGCTTCGGTGAGCTTCTTCGAATCGTTCAAGCCGAGGATCGGCCGATTCGGATCGAGAATCACCGCAGCCGTGACCACGGCACCGCAGAGCGGACCGCGACCGACTTCGTCGACACCGGCAACCAAATCTTCCACTTCAGCGACCAAGTTGAAATCCAGCCCCATCTGCATGCTTGTCTTACTCATTGTACTTGGCCGATCAGTTTCAGCACTGCATCCGCAGCCTGGTTGGAGGCATCCAGACGCAAGGTCCGGTGAATTTCGTCGAAGCCGCGCGTTTGCTCTTCACCGCCTTCGATCAATGGCGAAAGTGTTTGGGCCAACGCTTCGACCGTGGCGTCGTCCTGCAACAACTCGGGCACCAATAGACGCTGGGCCAGCAAGTTCGGCAAGGAAACATAAGGGCTTTTCACCATGCGCTTGAGAATCCAGAACGTCAGCGGCGCCAGTCGATAGGCAACCACCATCGGCCGCTTGTACAACAACGCTTCAAGGGTCGCGGTTCCGGAAGCGATCAGCACCGCATCGCACGCAGCCAGGGCCAGATGGGATTTGCCATCAAGCAAGGTCAACGGCAGATCGCGGCCAACCAGCAATGCTTCCAGCTGCGCGCGGCGCTCAGGACTGGAGCATGGCATGACGAACCGAACGCCAGGACGCATCGCACGCAGGCGCTGGGCGGTATCGAGGAACAACGCACCGAGACGGCCAACTTCGCCGCCACGGCTGCCCGGCATCAACGCGACCAGCGGCCCGTCCGGCAGACCGAGTTCTGCCCGTGCGGCGGCACGATCGGCTTGCAGCGGGATGGCGTCGGCGAGCGAATGCCCGACAAATCGCACCGGTACGCCCTTCTCTTCGTAGAATTTGGCTTCGAACGGGAACAGCGTCAGCATCAGGTCGCAACCTTCACGAATCTTCAGCACCCGCTTCTGTCGCCAGGCCCAGACCGACGGGCTGACGTAATGCACGGTCTTGATCCCGGCCTGACGCAGCTTGAGTTCGATATTGAGGTTGAAGTCCGGGGCATCGATACCGATGAACACGTCCGGTTTCTCGGCGATCAGGTCGGCGATCAGCTGCTTGCGACGCTTGAGCAACTCGCGAAGCCGACCCAGCACTTCCACCAGCCCCATGACCGAAAGCCGTTCCATCGGAAAATACGAGACCAGGCCTTCGGCCTGCATCAGCGGGCCACCGACACCGATGAATTCCACGGCCGGATGCTGAGTTTTGAGCGCGCGCATGAGACCGGCGCCCAGAATGTCACCGGAAGCCTCACCCGCCACCAGTGCAATACGCAGATTGGCCATGATTAACGAGTGATGCCGCGGGTCGAAGACTGGATGGAGTCACGGAACACCGCGACTTCCGGGAACTGATCCGAAGGCTCGGCCAACTCGGCGAGCGCCTGCTCAACCGTCAGGCCCTGGCGGTAAACCACCTTGTAGGCACGACGCAGGGCGTGGATCGCGTCTTCGCTGAACCCGCGACGGCGCATGCCTTCGAAGTTCATGCTGCGGGCTTCGGCGGGGTTGCCGAACACCGTGACGTAGGCGGGAACGTCCTTGCCGATGGCGGTGCCCATGCCGGAAAAGCTGTGGGCGCCAATGTGGCAATACTGGTGAACCAGAGTAAAACCGGACAGGATCGCCCAGTCTTCGACGTGCACATGACCTGCCAACGCAGTGTTGTTGACCAGGATGCAGTGATTGCCGATAACGCTGTCGTGACCGATGTGGGCATAGGCCATGATCAGGTTGTGATCACCCAGTGTCGTTTCCGAGCGGTCCTGAATGGTCCCGCGGTGAATCGTCACGCCTTCACGGATGACGTTGTGGTCACCGATGACCAGGCGGGTTTCTTCACCTTTGTATTTCAAATCGGGCGTGTCCTCACCTACCGAAGAAAACTGGTAGATGCGGTTATGCTTACCGATTCGGGTCGGGCCCTTGAGAATTACATGCGGCCCGATCACCGTCCCCTCGCCGATTTCCACACCTGCGCCGACGATCGACCAAGGGCCGACCTCAACGTCGTCGGCCAGAATGGCCGTCGGATCGATGATTGCGCGAGGGTCAATCAAACTCATAGTTTGCGTTCCGCGCAGATGATTTCAGCGGAGCAGACTGGCTTGCCATCGACCGAAGCCTGGCACTCGAACTTCCAGATCTGACGCTTGCAGCTGATGAAGCGGGCTTCGAGGATCAACTGATCGCCTGGGGTGACGGGCTGGCGAAAACGCAGCTTGTCAGAGCCGACGAAGTAGTAAAGCGTGCCGTCGGCAGGCTTCACGTCGAGCATTTTGAAGCCAAGGATACCGGCAGCCTGAGCCATCGCTTCGATGATCAACACGCCCGGCATGATTGGATGCGCAGGAAAGTGACCATTGAAGAACGGCTCGTTGATGCTGACATTCTTGTAGGCGCGAATGCGCTTGCCTTCCACATCCAGTTCCACGACTCGGTCCACCAGCAGGAACGGGTAACGGTGGGGCAGGTATTCGCGAATCTCGTTGATGTCCATCATTTCGGGGGGAAGCCTATGTAAAGATTGGAAGCGCGCGACTGACGCGCGCCCCTCTAGCAAATCAAGGAGGCAGTCTAGCGGCTGTGCACACTTGATATGGAAATGGTATCAGCCATCTGATGAAGCATTACCGTCAGGGGTCACTTCCCCCACACGCTTTTCCAGCTGTCGCAAACGTCGCGCGATGTCATCGAGCTGACGTATACGGGCCGCGCTTTTGCGCCATTCGGCCGCTGGTTGCATCGCCGTACCGGAAGAATAGGAACCCTTTTCGGTAATCGAGTGGGTCACCATGGTCATCCCGGTGATAAAAACGTTGTCGCAAATTTCGATATGCCCCACCAGCCCAACGCCACCGGCGAGCATGCAATGCTTGCCGATTTTGGTGCTGCCGGAAATCCCGACGCACGCAGCCATCGCGGTGTGATCACCCACCTGCACGTTGTGGGCGATCTGAATCTGGTTGTCGAGCTTAACGCCATTACCCAGAATGGTATCGGCCAGTGCGCCGCGGTCGACAGCGGTATTCACGCCAATCTCCACGTCATCACCAACCAGAACGCCGCCAATCTGCGCAATTTTCTGCCAGACACCCTTTTCGTTGGCAAAACCGAAGCCTTCGCCACCGAGTACGGCACCGGACTGAATCACGACCCGTTTGCCGATACGAACGTCGTGGTACAGCGTGACCCGCGGAGCCAGCCAGCCGCCTTCGCCAATTTCGCAACGGGCACCAATGAAGCAATGCGCTCCGATGGTCACACCCGCAGCAATACGCGCCTGGCTTTCGATTACGGCAAAAGCACCGATGCTCGCCGCCGGATCCACCACTGCGTCCAGCGCCACGACGGCTGTCGGGTGAATACCGGCAGGCGCCTTGGGCTTGGGATCGAACAGATGGGAAATTCGCGCGTAGGCCAGATACGGATCAGGCACCACCAGGGCATCACCGACAAAACCTTCTGCGTCAGCGGCCTTCAGCAACAGGGCTGCAGCCCGGCAGTCCACCAGGTATTTACGGTATTGGGGATTTGCGAGAAAGCTCAACTGAGCTGGGCCAGCCTCTTGCAAAGTGGCTAGCCCAGTAATTTCTTTCTCCGGGTCGCCACGTAGCGTGGCGCCAAGGAACTCGGCCAACTGGCCGAGCTTTATAGTCGCTGTCATGGATTACTTCAGCTGATTCATGCGCTCGATAACCTGGCGAGTGATGTCGTACTGAGGTTTGACATCAATCACTGCGCCACGCTCGAAGACCAGGTCAAAAGCACCTTTCTTGATGACTTCTTCCACAGCGCTGTCCAGTTTCGGCTTGAGCTGCTTCAGCATTTCACGGTCGGCAACGGCTTTGGCTTCGTTCAGTTCCTTGGACTGGAACTGGAAGTCACGGGCCTTTTGCTTGAACTCGAGTTCAAGGCGTTCACGCTCGCCTTGCTGCATCTTGTCGCCACCGGCCATCAGACGATCCTGAATGCCTTTGGCGCTGCTTTCCAACGTCTTGAGCTTGGTCAGTTGCGGACCAAATTTCTTCTCGGCATCCACGGCGTATTTCTTGGCAGCATCGGATTCCAGCAGCGCCATCTGATAGTTCAGAACGGCGATTTTCATGTCGGCAAAAGCCGGACCTGCTACCAATACGGTTGCCAAGAGAACCAATTGAGTCAACTTACGCACGATGCACTCCTACAAAATCCATTGTCGTTATCTTGGGTCAGACGCTTAGAACGTCTGGCCGAGGGAGAATTGGAACACTTGAGTCTCGGCATTGCTGTCCGGCTTCTTGACTGGCATCGCCAAGGCGAAGCTCAACGGACCAAGGGCGGTAACCCAAGTCACACCGACACCCACCGAACTGGCCATATTGCTCAAGCTGACGTCATTACACTGAGTGTTGGACTTCGAGCCATCGGCGTTGGTGCTCTGCTTGCAAGTCGAATCGAACACGTTACCTACGTCCCAGAATACCGAAGTGCGCAAGGAACGCTGATCTTTCACGAACGGCATCGGGAACAGAACTTCTACACCACCTTGAATCAGGACGTTGCCACCAAACGGCAGTGGTTTCTGGTCCGGGTCGACCGAGGTGCCCGGGTTCACACCACGGCTCGGCGTACTACGAGGCCCCAGGGTGCTGTCCTTGAAGCCACGAACCGAGTTGAAACCACCAGCATAGTAGTTTTCATAGAACGGCAAGCCGTCGGTATCACCATAACCATCGCCATAACCCAATTCGGTGTGCAGGCGCATGGTGTAATTTTCAGACAGCGGCTGGAACAACTGACCGCGGTAATCGAGCTTGAAGAACGACAAGTCGCTGCCCGGCGTCGTGGCTTCTGCAGTCAAGCTCTGGGAGTGACCACGGGTTGCCAGTACACCTTTGTTCAAGGTGGATTCAGACCAACCGGCCGATGCCTTGAAGTTGAGGTATTGATCGCCTTCCTTGTTAACGAAGTCGAAGATTTCGTCGACGGTGTAGAGACCGGTCTTGATCTTGTCTTGTTGTGCAGACAAACCAAACGTCAGACGCGACGTCTCGCTGATCGGATAACCAACGCTGACACCTGCACCCAGGCTGTCTACGGCGTAGCTCGCTACGTTGACATCGAGGTCTTTGTAGTCGGTGGTGCGATAGAAGGCGTTGTAACCCAGGCTGACGCCATCGGCTGTCCAGTACGGGTCGACATAACCGAAGTTATAACGGCTTTGGTATTGGCTGCGGGTCAAGCCGATACTGACCTTGTTACCCGTACCCAGGAAGTTGTTCTGGGTGATCGAACCGCCGAGGATCAGACCGGCGCTCTGGGCAAAACCGATACTGGCAGTGATCGAACCGGAAGCCTGTTCTTCAACGCTGTAGTTCACGTCAACCTGGTCATCGACGCCCGGTACGGCCGGGGTTTCGACGTTGACTTCCTTGAAGAAGCCCAGGCGTTCAAGACGAGTCTTGGATTGGTCGATCAGGTAGGTCGAAGCCCAGCCGCCTTCCATCTGACGCATTTCGCGGCGCAGCACTTCGTCTTCGGACTTGGTGTTGCCACGGAAGTTGATACGGTTGACGTAAGCACGCTTGCCCGGATCGACAGCGAAAGTGATGTCCACTGTGTGGTCTTCATCGTGCGGCTGAGGCACGCCGCTGACGTTGGCGAAGGTGTAGCCCTCGTTACCCAGACGACGGGTGATCAGTTCGGACGTGGTGGTCATCAGCTTGCGCGAGAACACCTGGCCTTTCTGAACCAGCAACAGCGACTTGACCTGGTCTTCAGGGACTTTCAGGTCGCCACTCAGCTTGACGTCACGAACGGTGTATTTCTCGCCTTCATTGACGTTGACCGTGATGTAGACGTGTTTCTTGTCCGGGGTGATGGACACCTGGGTCGAAGCGATATCCATGTTGATATAGCCACGGTCCAGGTAGTAGGAGCGCAGACGCTCCAGGTCACCGGAAAGTTTTTCACGAGCGTACTTGTCGTCGTTCTTGAAGAACGACAGCCAGTTGGTAGTCTTGAGCTCGAACAGGTCGATCAGGTCCTCATCAGGGAAGACCGTGTTACCCACCACGTTGATGTGCTGGATAGCGGCAACGGTGCCTTCGTTGATATTGACCTTCAGGGCAACGCGGTTACGCGGCTGCGGCACCACTTCGGTGTCGACGGTAGCCGAGTAGCGACCCTGGGCGACATATTGGCGCTGCAGCTCGTTGCGGACACCTTCGAGGGTGGCTCGCTGGAAGATCTCGCCTTCGGCCAGACCGGATTGTTTGAGGCCTTTCATCAGGTCTTCAGTGGAGATCGCCTTGTTACCCTCGATCTCGATACTGGCGACCGACGGACGCTCGACTACCGTGATGACAAGGACGTTGCCTTCACGGCCCAGTTGGATATCTTGAAAGAACCCGGTTTTGAACAGCGCACGAGTGGATTCCACCAGGCGACGATCGTCCGCCTGTTCACCGACGTTTAACGGCAAAGCACCAAAGACGCTACCCGCGGAGACCCGCTGGAGGCCATTGACGCGAATATCAGAGATAGTGAAGGACTCGGCGTGAACTTCGGCGATCATCAATACGGTGAGAACCGCAGTTAGCAGCAGACGTTTCATGAAGTCCTTTCTTATTCCAACTGGCAATAAACAAACTGCCGCAAAATGCGGCAGATTCGCAATTCAGCGAAGTGTTACAGACGGCCCAAATCATTGACCAGAGCAAGCAACATCACCCCGACCACTAAACTGATACCGATCTGTATCCCCCAACCCTGCACCCGATCCGACAAGGGACGACCACGCGCCCACTCGATCAGATAAAACAACAAATGCCCCCCATCCAGTACAGGAATAGGCAACAAATTCAGAACCCCCAAGCTAATACTCAGATAAGCAAGGAAATTCAGGAAATCAGCGACACCCGACTGGGCAGAAGCGCCCGCCACTTTAGCAATGGTTATCGGTCCACTCAAGTTTTTTACCGAGAGCTCACCGAACAACATTTTCTTGAGCGAATCGAGGGTCAGTACGCTCATGGTCCAGGTACGTTGAGCCCCCTCCCCAATCGCGGCCACAGGACCGTAACTGACTTCGCGGATCATCTCTGGTGGCCAATCGACTGCTTTCACCCCGGCACCCATATAACCGGTGGGTGCCTTGCTCTCGCCGCGAGCGGCCAGAGTCACTGGGACGTCGATTTGAGCACCATCGCGCTCGACGCGCAGCAGGATTTTGGTATCAGGATGCATACGCACCGTATCAACCACTTGTTGCCAGTCATCGAGCGCCTTGCCATCAAGGCTCAGCAGCCGATCACCGGTTTTCAGGCCCGCTGCCTGCGCAGGGCCTTTCGGATCCAGCTCGGCCAACACCGGCGGCAACGCCGGACGCCAAGGACGAATACCCAACGAGCGGATGGGATCCGGCTCGTCTGCGCCCTTGAGCCATTTGTTCAGCATCAGCTCGCGAGGCGAATCCGCCGTGGAACCCTGCTCGCGCACCAACAATTGAAGAGAACCGCTTTCGCCCAGACGCCGAACCAGTCGCAGATTCACCGCAGCCCAGCCGGAAGTCGGCTCACCGTCGATGGCAATGATTTCCTGACCCGCGCTCAAACCCGCCTGCGCGGCAATGCTGCCCGACTCGACCGCGCCGATAACCGGACGCACTTGCTGGCTGCCGACCATGGCCAGCACCCAAAAAAACACCATCGCCAACAGAAAGTTGGCAATCGGGCCCGCCGCCACGATAGCAATACGCTGACGGACGGATTTGCGATTGAAGGCTTGATCGAGCTGATCGGCCGGCACCTCGCCTTCGCGCTCGTCGAGCATTTTGACGTAGCCGCCCAAAGGAATGGCAGCCACCACGAACTCGGTGCCCTTCTTGTCGTGCCAACGCAGCAATGGCAGGCCAAAACCCACGGAGAAACGCAGCACTTTGACCCCACAGCGACGCGCGACCCAGAAATGGCCGAACTCGTGGAAGGTGACCAGCACGCCCAAGGCTACCAGGGTGCCGACAATCATATAGAGCGCGCTCATCTACTTTCTCCGCAATCCTATCCAGTGCTGCATGGGGCAACGTATTTCAGCACTTACCGCCCGTGACGACTCAACCACTGCCCGGCGAGTTCTCGCGCTTTCGCGTCCGCCGTGAACACTGCCTCTAGATCATTCACCGCCACAACAGGTTCGAGGTTTAACACTTCTTCGATGATACTCGCGATTTCCGGATAGCGAACCCGTCCGTCGAGAAACGCCGCCACAGCCACTTCATTGGCTGCATTCAGCATGGCCGGAGCGCTGTTGCCAGCCTCAGCCGCCTGACGCGCAAGGCGCAGGCAAGGGAAACGCTCTTCGTCGGGAGCCTGGAAGTCCAGGCGAGCGATGGCGAACAGATCCAGCGGCGCTACACCCGAATCAATCCGCTCAGGCCAGGCCAGGGCGTTGGCAATCGGTGTGCGCATGTCGGGGTTGCCCAACTGCGCCAGCACCGAACCATCGATATAGTCGACCAGCGAATGAATCACGCTTTGAGGGTGAATGACCACTTCGACCTGGGATGGCTTGGCATCAAACAACCAGCAGGCTTCGATCAATTCGAGCCCTTTGTTCATCATGCTGGCCGAATCGACCGAGATCTTGCGACCCATGGACCAGTTCGGGTGGGCGCACGCTTGCTCAGGGGTAACATGCGCCAGTTCGGCCAACGGCGTCTGTCGGAACGGACCGCCAGAGGCTGTCAGCAGAATCCGACGCACACCGACCGCGCCAAGCCCTCGGGCGAAATCCTGCGGCATGCACTGGAAAATCGCGTTGTGCTCGCTGTCGATCGGCAGCAGCACCGAACCGCTTTTGCGCACAGCCTGCATGAACAGAGCACCGGACATCACCAGCGCTTCTTTGTTGGCTAGCAGGATCTTCTTGCCAGCCTCAACCGCCGCCAACGTCGGACGCAAGCCTGCCGCACCGACGATAGCTGCCATGACCGCATCGACCTCGGGATCGGCGGCGACCTGACACAGCCCCTCCTCCCCTACCAGCACGCGGGTCGACAGGCCGGCAGCGCGCAAGTCGTCCTGCAGGGTTCGGGCAGTGGCCGCTTGCGGCACGACCGCAAATCGCGGCGTATGACGCACGCACAAGGCCAGCAGCTCACTCAAGCGGGAGAACCCGCTCAAGGCGAAAACCTGAAAGCGCTCCGGATGGCGAGCGATCACATCGAGCGTGCTCAGACCAATCGACCCGGTAGCCCCCAGAACGGTTATCTGTTGAGGGCGGCTCATGGTGCAGCCATCCACAACAGCACAGCGAACACCGGGATCGCAGCCGTCAGGCTGTCAATCCGGTCCAGCACGCCGCCGTGCCCTGGCAGCAGGTTACTGCTGTCCTTGATCCCCGATTGACGCTTGAACATGCTCTCGGTGAGGTCGCCCACCACAGAGATAAACACGATCACCGCCGATCCCAAAAGGCCCATCAATATCTGTACGAAACTCCAGTCACGCGCCACGCCTACGATTGCCGCCAGCACCAGACTCAGCAGCAAGCCACCGTACACACCTTCCCAGCTCTTGCCGGGACTGACCTTCGGCGCCAGCTTGCGCTTGCCGAAGGCCCGACCGGAGAAGTACGCGCCGATATCGGCCCCCCAGACGAGCACCATCACCGCCATGATCAGCCAGTTACCCAAAGGCTCCTGCTTGATCTGGACCAGACCTTGCCAAGCCGGCAACAGAATCAACAAACCGATCACCAGTTTGCAGGCGGCACTGGCCCAGTGTTCGCTGGAACGCGGGTAAGTCAGCACCAGATACGTCGCCACGCCCCACCAAAGCACCGAAGCGCCCAGGACCCAAGGCGCGAGCCCCGGGAGGATGTGCATGATAAACAGGAAGAATGCGACCACGGCCGCGTAGGCGATGCGAATCGGCTGGGCGGTGAAGCCTGCCAGGCGAGCCCACTCCCACGCGCCGAGGGTCACGACCAGCCCGATGAACAGCGCAAAGCCTGTGCCTTCGAGCAGGAAAAACCCGCACAAAGCGATCGGCAGCAGGATCAGCGCGGTGATGATTCGTTGTTTAAGCATTAAACGCGGGCCCCAGCCTCGATCTGCTCGCTCGTTTTACCGAAGCGGCGCTGACGAGAAGCGTAATCGGCCAGTGCGTTACGCATGGCTTCGTGTTTGAAGTCCGGCCAGAACAGGTCGGAGAAATACAACTCGGCGTAGGCCAGTTGCCACAGCAGGAAGTTACTGATGCGGTGCTCGCCCCCGGTGCGGATGCACAAGTCCGGCAACGGCAGGTCGCCGGTGGCCAGGCAGGTCTGCAACAACTCGGGAGTGATGTCCTCCGGACGCAGATGCCCGGCCTGAACCTCGCGCGCCAGACGCTGCGCGGCTTGCGCAATATCCCACTGACCACCGTAGTTGGCGGCGATCTGCAAGACAAAGCGGTTGGTTCCGGCGGTCATCGCTTCGGCTTCACGCATCGCAGCCTGAAGCTCGGGATGGAAGCGCGAACGATCACCGATGATGCGCAAACTGATGTTGTTGTCGTTGAGGCGCTTGGCCTCGCGACGCAACGCCTTGAAGAACAGATCCATCAAGGCACTGACTTCATCGGCGGGGCGCTGCCAGTTCTCGCTGGAGAAAGCGAACAGCGTCAACACCTCGACCTTGGCCTCGGCGCATACCTCAATCACTGCACGAACGGCATCCACGCCCGCTTTATGACCGGCGACACCGGGCATAAAGCGTTTTTTCGCCCAGCGATTGTTCCCATCCATGATGATCGCGACATGGCGCGGCACCGCGGACGGTGCAGTCTGCTTAGTCTTTTCCATGAAAACGCGACCCTTATACGGCCATCAGGTCTTTTTCTTTCTGCGCCAGATTCGCATCGATTTCAGCCACATACTTCTTGGTCAAATCGTCGATCTCGCCAGTTGCACGACGTTCTTCGTCTTCGCTGATTTCCTTTTCCTTGACCAGATCCTTCAGCGAGCTGTTTGCATCGCGACGGATGTTGCGCACAGCAACACGGGCGTCTTCTGCAACATCACGCGCCTGCTTGGTGAAGCCCTTGCGGGTTTCTTCAGTCAGGGCTGGCATGGAGATCAGCAACAACTCGCCCAGGTTGGTCGGGTTGAGGTTCAGACCGGCACTACCAATGGCCTTGTCGACGGCGCCCAGCATGTTGCGCTCAAAGGCAACGACTTGCAGGGTACGGGCGTCCTTGACGGTGATGTTCGCCACTTGCTTGATCGGGGTGTCGGAACCGTAATACGGCACCATCACGCCTTCAAGAATGCTTGGGTGCGCCTGGCCGGTACGAATGCGGCCGAAGTTGTGCAGCAGCGACTCGACGGATTTCTTCATACGCTCTTGAGCGTCTTTCTTGATTTCATTGATCATTGTTGGCCTTCCTCGATCAGGGTCCCTTCAGCGCCGCCATGCACGATGTTCAGCAGGGCGCCGGGCTTGTTCATGTTAAAGACGCGCAACGGCATCTTGTGGTCTCGGCACAGGCAAATGGCCGTCAGATCCATCACGCCCAGCTTGCGATCCAGCACTTCATCGTAAGTCAGATGATCGAACTTCTCGGCATGCGGGTCTTTGAATGGATCTGCAGTGTAAACGCCATCGACCTTGGTCGCCTTGAGCACAACGTCGGCGTCAATTTCGATTGCACGCAGGCAGGCTGCCGAATCCGTGGTGAAGAACGGGTTGCCGGTACCGGCCGCGAAAATAACAACTTCCTTGGCGTTCAGGTGACGCATCGCTTTGCGGCGATCATAGTGATCAGTCACACCCACCATGGAAATGGCCGACATCACGATTGCCGAGATATTGGCACGTTCCAGTGCGTCGCGCATGGCCAAGGCGTTCATCACAGTGGCCAGCATGCCCATGTGGTCGCCAGTCACCCGATCCATGCCGGCCGCGCTCAGCGCTGCACCGCGAAACAGGTTGCCGCCACCAATCACCAGGCCGACCTGGACACCGATACCGACCAGTTGGCCGACTTCAAGTGCCATGCGATCCAACACCTTGGGATCGATCCCGAACTCTTCGGACCCCATCAGGGCCTCGCCGCTAAGCTTGAGTAGAATGCGTTTATAGCGAGCCTGATAACCACTGCCCTGCTGAGCCATTGCGAATCTCTCCTGCGGCGTATTTTAAAAATTCTTTGCGAGCTGTTTACAGCTGGCGTTCACTCTAGCTTGGCGCTGCTTCAGCGCCATCGGAACATGGCTTTGTAAGCCAGTTCCAAACGGAAACCAATTAAAAATTGGTGCCCCATCTGAAAAGAGGCTGCGCGCGTAAGCGGGCAGCCTCTTCAGGGCGACAGTTGAAAACTGTCTTATTGCTTGGCGGCAGCCAGCTGGGCAGCAACTTCTTCGGCGAAGTTGTCGACCGGCTTCTCGATGCCTTCGCCTACTTTGAAGTAGGTGAAAGAAACGATTTCTGCACCGGCTTTCTTGGCCAGTTCGCCAACCTTGATTTCAGGGTTCTTGACGAACGCCTGCTCAACCAGGCTTGCTTCGGCCAGGAACTTGCTGATACGGCCTTTGACCATGTTCTCAACAATGTTTTCTGGCTTGCCTTTGATTTTTTCTTCGTTCAGCTGCAGGAACACAGCTTTTTCACGCTCGATCGCTTCAGCCGAAACTTCCGAAGGCAGCAGGAACTCAGGGTTGCTGGCTGCTACGTGCATTGCGATGTCTTTAGCCAGCTCTACGTTGCCGCCTTTCAGAACAACCGCTACACCGATTTTGTTGCCGTGCAGGTAGCCACCAACAACATCACCCTCAACGCGAACCAGGCGACGGATGTTGACGTTTTCGCCAACCTTGCCGACCAGTACCAGGCGAGCAGCTTCTTGAGCTTCAACCAGAGGCTCAACGGTAGTCAGCTTGTCAGCGAATGCTTTTTCAACGCTGGCAGCAACGAATGCCTTGAAGTCATCCTGCAGAGCCAGGAAGTCGGTCTGCGAGTTCACTTCCAGCAGAACAGCGGATTTACCGTCTTCTTTCAGAGCGATAGCGCCTTCAGCAGCAACGTTGCCTGCTTTCTTGGCAGCCTTGATGGCGCCCGAAGCACGCATGTCATCAATGGCTTTCTCGATGTCGCCGCCAGCCTTGGTCAAGGCCTTTTTGCAGTCCATCATGCCTTCGCCAGTACGCTCGCGCAGTTCTTTGACCAACGCTGCAGTAATCTCTGCCATTTCAAAATTCCTCTTGGATAGGTTTTCAACCATTCCACCCGATCGAACGGGCGATCAATTCTTCCCGAAACACCTTTGTAAGTCGCTGCACGTTACAAAAGCTGTAGCTGCGCTACCGACAAACGGTTTTCGAGGTGGCAAAAAGGGGGCCAAGCCCCCTTTTTGCTTACTGAGTCAACGCCTAGGCGCTAATTACTCAGCTGCAGCTGCCGGAGCTTCTTCAGCGAACTGCTCGGTGCCACCAGCAACGTGGTTGCGACCGCGGATAACAGCGTCAGCCATCGAACCCATGTACAGCTGGATAGCGCGGATTGCGTCATCGTTGCCTGGGATGATGTAGTCAACGCCTTCCGGGCTGCTGTTGGTATCGACTACGCCGATAACCGGGATGCCCAGCTTGTTGGCTTCGGTGATCGCGATGCGCTCGTGATCAACGTCGATAACGAACAGTGCGTCTGGCAGACCGCCCATGTCCTTGATACCACCCAGGGAACGATCGAGCTTCTCAAGATCGCGAGTGCGCATCAGCGCTTCTTTCTTGGTCAGCTTGGCGAAAGTACCGTCTTCGGCTTGCACTTCAAGGTCACGCAGACGCTTGATGGAAGCACGGATGGTTTTGAAGTTGGTCAGCATGCCGCCCAACCAGCGGTGATCGACGTACGGCGAACCGCAACGTGCTGCTTCTTCAGCAACGATCTTGCCAGCGGAACGCTTGGTGCCGACGAACAGAATCTTGTTTTTGCCCTGAGCCAGGCGCTCTACGAAAGTCAAAGCTTCGTTGAACATTGGCAGGGTTTTTTCAAGGTTGATGATGTGAATCTTGTTACGAGCGCCGAAAATGTACTTACCCATTTTCGGGTTCCAGTAACGGGTCTGGTGACCGAAGTGCACACCGGCCTTCAGCATATCGCGCATGTTGACTTGGGACATGATAGTTCCTTAATAAGTCGGGTTTGGCCTCCACGTATCCCAATGACCAACCAGCAGCATCAGCTGAAGGCACCCAGGTCATCGTGTCGACACGTGTGTGGATTTAAGCCTTTCGGGGTATCCCCGGAAAGCGGCGCATTTTATATCACAGGACTGCAAAAAACGGAACCCGGATTCTCAATTCGTGACGCGCAGCTTCATGCGCGCCCTTGGAATCGTTCAAGATTGCACCAAACTATAGAGACAAGCGACGCACAGAGGCTCAGATTTGCACTGATCGTCTGTTAGAATTGCGTTTTTAAGGGTCGCGAAGATCGATCGCGCATTGCCCATTTCGTATTAGCGAGCGCCATCGAGCGCAGAGAGAGCCTGTATGACCGTCACCCTCAAAACCCCCGAGGACATTGCAAAGATGCGTGTCGCCGGCAAACTGGCCGCCGATGTGCTGGAAATGATTGCCGAACACGTCAAGCCGGGCATCACCACCGACGAGCTGGACCGCATCTGCCACGACTATATCGTCAACGAACAGAAAGCCATCCCTGCCCCGCTCAACTACAAAGGCTTCCCCAAGTCGATCTGCACCTCGATCAACCACGTGGTCTGCCACGGCATCCCGAACGACAAGCCGCTCAAAGATGGCGACACGCTGAACATCGATGTCACCGTTATCAAAGACGGCTACCACGGCGACACCAGCCGCATGTTCCATGTCGGCACCGTGCCGGTCTGGGCCGAGCGTCTGTCGCAGGTCACCCAGGAATGCATGTACAAGGCGATCGAACTGGTCAAGCCGGGCTGCCGCCTGGGCGACATCGGCGAAGTCATCCAGAAGCACGCTGAAAAGAACGGTTTCTCGGTGGTTCGCGAGTTCTGCGGCCACGGCATTGGCAAAGTCTTCCACGAAGAGCCGCAAATCCTGCACTACGGCCGCGCTGGCACCGGCATGGAGCTCAAAGCGGGCATGACCTTCACCATCGAGCCGATGATCAACCAGGGCAAGGCGGATACCAAGGTGCTGGGCGACGGCTGGACCGCGATCACCAAGGACCGCAAGCTCTCCGCGCAGTGGGAACACACCCTGCTGGTGACCGAAACCGGTTACGAGATCTTCACCCTGCGCGCCGACGACACCATCCCGCGCGTTTCGGCCTGATCCGAACCACGCAGCTCCCAGCTTTATAGACAGGAATGCCAATCGATGCCGCAGGTGGATCCCGAACTCTTCGACCGCGGCCAGTTCCAGGCTGAACTGGCCTTGAAGGCAAGCCCGATCGCGGCCTTCAAGAAGGCGATCCGTCAGGCCCGCGAGGTGCTCGACGGGCGCTTCCGCAACGGCCGCGATATTCGCCGGCTGATCGAGGATCGCGCCTGGTTCATCGATAACATCCTGCAAAAGGCCTGGGAGCAGTTCAACTGGAGCGAAGACGCCGATATCGCGCTGGTCGCGGTCGGCGGCTACGGTCGCGGCGAGTTGCACCCTTATTCCGACATCGACCTGCTGATCCTGCTCGACAGCGCCGATCACGAAATCTTCCGTGACTCCATCGAGCGTTTCCTGACGCTGTTGTGGGACATCGGCCTGGAAGTCGGTCAGAGCGTTCGCTCCGTGGACGAATGCGCCATCGAGGCCCGCGCCGACCTGACGGTTGTCACCAACCTGATGGAAAGCCGCACCATCTGTGGTCCCGAGCGTTTGCGCCAGCGCATGCTCGACGTCACCAGCACCGCGCACATGTGGCCGAGCAAGGACTTCTTCCTGGCAAAACGCGCCGAGCAGAAGGCCCGTCACCACAAATACAACGACACCGAATACAACCTGGAACCCAACGTCAAAGGTTCGCCCGGCGGCCTGCGCGATATCCAGACGATTCTGTGGGTGGCCCGTCGCGAGTACGGCACTCTGAACCTGCGAGCCCTGGCGGGCGAAGGCTTCCTGGTGGAGAGTGAAAACGCCCTGCTGGCCTCGTCCCAGGAGTTCTTGTGGAAGGTTCGCTACGCATTGCACATGCTCGCTGGCCGCTCCGAAGACCGCTTGCTGTTCGACCACCAGCGCTCGATAGCCGGACTGTTGGGTTTCGAAGGCGATGACGCCAAGCACGCCATCGAAAACTTCATGCAACAGTATTACCGGGTAGTCATGAGCATCGCCCAGCTCAGCGACCTGATCATCCAGCACTTCGAAGAAGTCATCCTCGCCCCGGAAGATCAGGCGCCACCGCAGCCGATCAACTCGCGATTCCAGCTGCACGACGGTTACATCGAAGCGCGCAGCGAAAACGTATTCCGCCGCACACCGTTCGCCATGCTCGAGATTTTCGTGCTGATGGCCCAGCAGCCGGAAATCAAAGGTGTGCGCGCCGACACCATTCGTCTGCTGCGCGAGCATCGCCACCTGATCGACGACGACTTCCGCAACGACATACGCAATACCAGCCTGTTCATCGAGCTGTTCAAGTGCAAGATCGGCATCCACCGCAACCTGCGCCGGATGAACCGTTACGGCATTCTCGGCCGTTATCTGCCGGAGTTCGGCTTCATTGTCGGGCAGATGCAGCACGACCTGTTCCACATCTATACAGTCGACGCCCATACCCTGAATCTGATCAAGCACCTGCGTAAGTTGCAGTACACACAGGTGTCGGAAAAATTCCCGCTGGCCAGCAAGCTCATGGGCAAATTGCCCAAGCCCGAGCTGATTTACCTCGCGGGCCTGTACCACGACATCGGCAAGGGTCGGCATGGCGATCACTCGGAAATCGGCGCGGTGGATGCCGAAGCCTTTTGCCAACGCCACCAGTTGCCAGTGTGGGACAGCCGCCTGATCGTCTGGCTGGTACAGAACCACCTGGTGATGTCGACCACCGCTCAGCGCAAGGACTTGTCCGACCCGCAGGTCATCCATGACTTCGCCCAGATTGTTGGCGACGAAACCCGTCTTGATTATCTGTATGTATTGACCGTCGCCGACATCAATGCCACCAACCCGACATTATGGAATTCCTGGCGCGCCAGCCTGTTACGCCAGCTCTACACCGAAACCAAACGTGCCTTGCGCCGCGGCCTGGAAAACCCGGTGGATCGGGAAATGCAGATCCGCCAGACCCAGAGCGCCGCCCTGGACATCCTGGTGCGCGGCGGGACCGACCCGGACGATGTCGAACAGCTGTGGTCGCAACTGGGCGACGACTACTTCCTGCGTCATACCGCCGGCGACGTAGCCTGGCACACCGACGCGATCCTCCAGCAACCCGCTGGTGGCGGGCCGCTGGTGCTGATCAAGGAAACCACCCAGCGCGAATTCGAGGGCGGCACGCAGATCTTCATTTATGCCCCCGATCAACACGACTTCTTCGCCGTGACCGTGGCCGCGATGGACCAGCTCAACCTGAACATTCACGACGCCCGGGTCATCACGTCCAGCAGCCAGTTCACCCTCGACACCTATATCGTGCTCGACACTGACGGCGACTCGATTGGCGACAACCCGGCGCGGGTCAAACAGATCCGTGAAGGCCTGACCGAAGCCCTGCGCAACCCCGACGATTACCCGACGATCATCCAGCGCCGCGTACCGCGCCAGCTCAAGCATTTCGCGTTCGCGCCGCAGGTGACGATCCACAACGACGCCCAGCGTCCGGTGACCGTGCTGGAGCTCAGTGCTCCGGACCGCCCGGGCTTGCTGGCGCGCATTGGCACGATCTTCCTGGAGTTCGATCTGTCGCTGCAAAACGCCAAGATTGCGACCCTCGGCGAACGCGTGGAAGACGTGTTCTTTATCACCGACGCGAACAACCAGCCGTTGTCCGACCCGCTGCTGTGCACCCGTTTGCAGGATGCAATCGTCGAACAGTTGACCGTCAGTAACGAACCCGAGATCCAATTGTCGCGCATCAGCATCTGAGTTAACCCATTCCCCCCTGTGGGAACGAGCCCCTGTGGGAGCTGGCTTGCCTGCGATAGCATCACCTCGGTGCATCTGACACACCGAGGCGCCTGAATCGCAGGCAAGCCCGACGCCCACACAAAGCTCGCTCCCACATTGAACGAGGCCCCGCATGAACAACGCTTTGAACCAGTTGCAGCCCTACCCGTTCGAAAAGCTCCGCGCCCTGCTCGGCAGCGTCACGCCAAACCCGGACAAGCGCGCCATCGCGCTGTCCATTGGCGAGCCGAAGCACCGTTCGCCAAGCTTTGTCGCCGAAGCCCTGGCCAGCAATCTGGATCAGATGGCCGTGTACCCGACCACCCTTGGCATTCCCGCCCTGCGAGAAGCCATTGCTGCCTGGTGCGAACGCCGTTTCAGCGTCCCGAGCGGCTGGCTCGACCCTGCGCGCAACGTGCTGCCGGTCAATGGCACCCGCGAAGCGCTGTTCGCCTTCACCCAGACCGTGGTCAACCGTGGCGACGACGCGCTGGTAGTCAGCCCGAATCCGTTCTATCAGATCTATGAAGGCGCGGCGTTCCTCGCCGGGGCCAAGCCGCATTACCTGCCGTGCCTGGACGAAAACGGTTTCAACCCGGATTTCGATGCCGTATCGCCAGACATCTGGAAGCGTTGCCAGATCCTGTTCCTGTGCTCGCCGGGCAACCCGACCGGCGCACTGATTCCGGTCGACACCTTGAAGAAGCTGATCGCCCTGGCCGACGAACACGACTTCGTTATCGCCGCGGACGAATGCTACAGCGAGCTGTACTTCGACGAGCAAACGCCGCCAGCCGGCTTGCTCAGCGCCTGCGTCGAGCTGGGCCGCAAGGATTTCAAGCGTTGCGTGGTATTTCACAGCCTGTCCAAGCGCTCCAACCTGCCAGGCCTGCGATCGGGTTTTGTGGCCGGTGACGCCGAGATCCTCAAGGGCTTCCTGCTCTACCGCACCTACCATGGCTGCGCCATGCCGGTTCAGACCCAGTTGGCCAGCGTTGCCGCGTGGAACGACGAAGTGCATGTGCGCGCCAATCGTGCGCTGTATCGCGAGAAATACGATGCGGTACTGGAAATCCTCGACCCGGTGATGGACGTGCAGCGCCCGGACGGTGGTTTTTACCTGTGGCCGAACGTTGAAGGCGACGATGAAGCGTTTTGCCGTGATCTGTTTGTAGAGGAACACGTGACCGTGGTGCCGGGTTCTTATCTGTCTCGCGAAGTTGATGGCTTCAATCCGGGCGCCGGGCGCGTGCGCATGGCACTGGTTGCGCCGCTGGCGGAATGCGTGGAAGCGGCCGAGCGGATTCGCGCCTTTATCCAGCGCCACAAGTAACACCAACCAAGCCTGTACTGTGCAATGCAGTACAGGCTTTAACGAAAGAAATATTAGTTAACCGCTTTAAACTTTACCCTCTTCAGCCGAACAACTAACCTCCCATCAAGCAACCGCTACAAGACCACGTAAACATCACTATTACACTTATCTTCCATACCGTTTATAAGGATATAAACCATGAACAATTTTCTTTCGTGCGACATTCAAACTCCTGTTGATCCTCGTGCCTCTTACGAAGCGGCTACACAAGAAAGAAAAAGCAACTCACCGCAAAGCAAATCAAATAGACCTACCCTCAGTATTGGCGCGCACACGAAGTACTGGGCAACGGGTAGAACACTCAAAATTGCCATCAATCGCTGGGACGACGACTTATTCAATACCGTCAAAAACTCCATCAACCAGTGGGCTCCTTACGTCAATCTCAATTTCGAATTCGTCGACCTCAGTGATAACGACGAACTCTTTGAAGGTGATATTCGCATCGACCTCTCACCTTTCTACAACAAGGTGGCGTTCTCCCGCATCGGCACAGATGCATTAACGACGCCTGCCAATGAAGTCACCATGGGTTTAGGAATCAATAGTACCGATGAAAATTATAGTGCCGTGGTGATCCATGAGTTTGGTCACGCTTTGGGTCGACTGCACGAACACCAACACCCTGACGCCGATATTCCTTGGGACCGGGAGAAAGTTTATGAGGCACTTCAACGCAACCATGGAATGTCGAGGGCTACAGTAGACGCCACTTTATTCCCCCTCCCTCGGGATAACAGCGCGACTTATGCCCCCTATGACCGACACTCCGTGATGCATTATCAAGTAACGAACGACGCCACCCTTGGCGATTGGGAGCAACTTCAAAACAAACACCTCAGCGAAGGCGATATCGCGTTCGCTCGGCGAGCTTATCCATCAACCTGACCGAGACCGGTGAAGGTATTACTTGACCGCACCGAGATTGGCTTCACTCAAGTCCAATTCTCCCAACACTTCGCGCAATACGTCATCACCAATCTGGTGATGACGGCTCAGGCTGTACAGTTCAAGGCGTTGCGCCCGCAGCGCCTTCAAGCGCAATCGTCGCTCCAGCAGGTCCATCTGAAACGCCAGCGCCTGGGCTTCCGCCGAGTCGTTGAACACCTCCAGCTGATGCCGATACTCGGACATGATCCGCGCTTTCAGTTCCACAGCCAGCGCGGCCTGTGCGGCGTCTTGCGGATTGACCTCTTCGATTTCCAGCGCATGGATCGCCGCTTCGGCCGTCTTGCGCCAGGCGTCACGCACTTCGTTACGGCGCTTGTCGTCGGGACTTTTCTCGATGCCGCGCAGCAACAGAGGCAACGCGATGCACGCGGAGATCAACGACAGCAGAATCACGCCGGCGGCGATGAAGATCAGCAGATCGCGCTCGGGAAACGCATTGCCTTCCAACAGCAACGGTACCGACAGTATGCCCGCCAGCGTCACGGCCCCGCGCACCCCGCCGACCGTCAACAACCAGCAGGAACGTGCGGTCGGCACTTGTGTCATCTCTCCCCTGCCGCGCCAGCGCCGCAGCACAACAGACAAGCGCCAGATGCTCTGTACCCAGACGAAGCGCAACACCAGCAGCACCAGAAATATGGCGACCACGTCCAGGCAACGGTAAAGCAGTGTCGGCCACAACGACGTTTCATGGCTGGCCACGGCCTTGATGATGTCCGGCAGTTGCAAGCCCAGCAGCAGGAAAATCAAACCGTTGAAGGCAAACTCAAGCAGCGACCAGACACTGCGATTGAGCAATCGGGTGCTGGTCTGGCGCGGCAGCAGATCGAGCCAACTCTGCATCATCCCCGCCGCCACGGCGGACAAAATGCCGGATGCACCGAGACGTTCCGCCACCACATAAGCGGCGAACGGCAGCAGCAACATAAACACCACATGAGTCGCTGGATCATCCCAGCCGCGAGCGATCATCCACGAACGCAGACGTCCCACCAGCCAGCTCAATGCGACGCCGACCGCCAGGCCGCCGGCCGCCACCAACACGAAGGTCACACTGGCGTTGGCCAGCGAGAAAACGCCCGTTACCGCTGCTGCCAAAGCAAATTTGAACGTCACCAGGCCCGAGGCATCGTTCATCAGCGCCTCACCTTGCAACATGTGCATCAACGGCGTGGGCAGACGATCCCGGGAGATGGCCGAGACGGCCACGGCATCCGTGGGCGACAACACCGCCGCCAAGGCAAACGCCACTGGCAGCGGAATGCCGGGTAACAACCAGTGAATGAAATAGCCGGCGCCGACCACGGTGAACAGCACCAACCCCACCGCCAGTGTCAGGATCGGCCCGCGCAGGCGCCAAAGTTCACGCTTGGGCATTCGCCAGCCATCGGAAAACAACAGCGGCGGCAGAAACAGGAAGAGGAACAGTTCGGGATCCAGGGCCACATGCAGACCCAACGTCGGCCAGGCCAACAACGCACCCGCGCCAATCTGTACCAGCGGCAATGGCAACGGGATCACCCGTCCGATCAGGCGTGAGACGCCGACCAGCATCAACAGGATCAGGACGGTGTAGGCGGTTTGCATAAAGCGTGGGTTCCCAGGCAATCGACAGCATCGAAGTGCCATATTAGCCGCTTAGACTGCCGGCTGGCCGTTGCACTAATGTCGCACGCAACAGCTGGCTACCTGACAAAGAGACAAACCCGACCACAGCCGACGCGAAACCGTCCGGTCATGGCATAATCCGTCACCTTTAATTTCCAGCACCTGCAAAGGGGGCAATTCCTTGACCGTTTCAAGTAAAACGTTGCACCTTTTCGGCATCAAAGCCTGCGACACCATGAAAAAGGCGCGCACCTGGCTCGATGAACACGCTGTCAGCTATGACTTTCATGATTACAAGACGGTCGGAATCGACCGTGAACACCTGACCCAATGGTGCGACGAGCACGGTTGGCAAGTGGTGTTGAACCGTGCAGGCACGACCTTTCGCAAGCTCGACGACGAACGCAAAGCCGATCTCGACCAGCGCAAAGCCATCGAACTGATGCTCGCACAACCCTCGATGATCAAGCGCCCGGTGCTTGATCTCGGTGACCGAACCCTGATTGGCTTCAAGCCAGATATCTACGCGGCCGCACTCAAGTAAGCAGCCCGTTCCATTTTGTTAGAGGTATCAACATGTCCACTACTCTGTTCAGCCTGGCCTTTGGTGTCGGCACTCAAAACCGTCAAGGCGCATGGCTGGAAGTGTTTTACGCGCAGCCGCTGCTCAATCCATCGGCTGAACTGGTCGCTGCCATCGCACCGGTTCTGGGTTACTCCGAAGGCAATCAGGCCATCGCATTCAGCACCGCCCAGGCCTCGCAACTGGCTGAAGCGCTGAAAAATGTCGACGCTGCGCAAGCCGCGCTGCTGACCCGCCTGGCCGAGAGCCACAAGCCGCTGGTCGCCACTATCCTGGCCGAAGACGTGCAACTGACCTCCACGCCTGAGGCTTACCTCAAGCTGCACCTGCTGTCCCATCGTCTGGTCAAGCCGCACGGCCTGAACCTGGCCGGTGTGTTCCCGCTGCTGCCGAACGTGGCCTGGACCAGCCAGGGCGCGATCGACCTGGCCGAACTGGCCGAGCATCAACTGGAAGCCCGCCTGCGCGGCGAGCTGCTGGAAGTGTTCTCGGTGGACAAGTTCCCGAAAATGACCGACTACGTAGTACCGGCCGGCGTGCGTATCGCTGACGCGGCGCGTATTCGTCTGGGCGCTTACGTGGGCGAAGGCACCACCGTGATGCACGAAGGTTTCGTCAACTTCAACGCCGGTACCGAAGGCCCGGGCATGATCGAGGGCCGTGTGTCGGCTGGCGTGTTCGTCGGCAAGGGCTCGGACCTGGGCGGCGGTTGCTCGACCATGGGCACCCTGTCGGGCGGCGGCAACATCGTGATCAAGGTCGGCGAAGGCTGCCTGATCGGCGCCAACGCCGGTATCGGTATCCCGTTGGGCGATCGCAACACCGTTGAGTCGGGCCTGTACGTGACCGCTGGCACCAAAGTGGCGCTGCTGGACGAAAAAAATCAGCTGGTCAAGGTCGTGAAAGCCCGTGAACTGGCGGGTCAACCTGACCTGCTGTTCCGCCGCAATTCGGAAACCGGTGCCGTGGAATGCAAAACCCACAAATCGGCGATCGAACTGAACGAAGCGCTGCACGCTCACAACTAAGCGTCGAATGACCCACTGTGGGAGCGAGCCGGCTCGCTCCCACAGGGTTTGTCGTACATCCGCCCATGTTTAACAGGGCCCGATAGCATGTTGATTCGCTCTCCCTGGCGCGCCGACTTCCCGGCCATCGCCGCGCTGCAACGGCAAGACCAGACGTATCTGGACAACGCCGCCACCACGCAAAAACCTCAAGCCCTATTGGACGCCCTGGCGCATTACTACGCCAATGGCGCGGCCAACGTGCATCGGGCACAACATTTGCCCGGCGCCCACGCCACCCAGGCGTTCGAGGCCAGCCGCAGCAAGGTCGCTCACTGGCTGAATGCCGGCGACTGCGGGCAAATCATCTTCACCCACGGCGCGACTTCCGCGCTGAACCTCCTGGCTTATGGCCTCGACCACTTATTCAATCCAGGCGATGAGATTGTCATCAGCGCCCTGGAGCATCACGCTAACCTGCTGCCGTGGCAGCAACTGGCGCAACGTCGCGATTTGAAACTGGTGATTCTGCCTCTGGACGGCGACGGTTTGATTGACCTCGATGCCGCCACGCACTTGATCAATCCACGTACCCGCTTGCTCGCCGTCAGTCAGCTGTCGAACGTGCTCGGCGCCTGGCAGCCGTTGCCGGCATTGCTGGCGATGGCCAAGGCGCATGACGCCTTGACCGTGGTCGACGGTGCTCAAGGCGTGGTTCATGGCCGCCATGACGTGCAGGCGCTGGGTTGCGACTTCTATGTGTTTTCCAGCCACAAGCTGTATGGCCCTGACGGTTTAGGCGTGTTGTTCGGGCGCAATGAAGCGCTGAAACAATTGCGTCACTGGCAGTTCGGCGGCGAAATGGTGATGGATGCGGACTACCAGAGCGCACGCTTTCGCCCTGCCCCGCTGGGTTTCGAAGCGGGTACACCGCCGATTGCGAGTGTGATTGGCCTGGGGGCGACGCTGGATTATCTGGCGGGGCTCGATCAGGACGCGGTGTGCGCCCATGAAGCGGCGCTGCATGACTATTTATTGAAAGGTCTTGAAGCCCGCAAAGGCATTCAATTGCTCGGCAAGCCACAGCTGGCATTGGCCAGTTTTGTCGTAGAGGGTGTGCATAACTCTGATCTGGCACATTTGCTCACCGAACAAGGGATCGCCGTTCGCGCCGGTCATCACTGTGCCATGCCGTTGCTGAAAAGCTTCGAACTGGCCGGAGCGATCCGGGTGTCGTTGTCGCTGTACAACGATTCCGAAGATCTGGAACGCTTCTTCGAGGCGCTGGATCAGGCCCTGGAGTTGCTGCGATGAGCTTGCCCGCCGAGGCCGTTACAGCGCTGGAGACCTTTCAGAGCGCTTCCAGCTGGGAGCAACGCGCGCGATTGCTGATGCAATGGGGCGAGCGCCTGCCGGCATTGAGCGCTGAGGATAAAGTCGACGCCAATCGTGTACACGGCTGTGAAAGCCAGGTGTGGCTTGTGGGCTCGCTGGAGGACGGTCACTGGCAGTTCGCGGCGAGCAGCGATGCGCGGCTGATTCGCGGGTTGGTGGCGTTGCTGCTGGCGCGGGTCAACGGCTTGTCGGCGGCTGAGCTGCGAGAAGTGGATTTGCCGGAGTGGTTCAATCAGCTAGGGCTTTCGCGGCAACTGTCGCCTTCGCGCAGTAACGGCCTCAATGCCGTGCTCCAGCGGATGCGAGAACTCGCCGCCTGACCGATGATCGTTCCCACGCTCTGCGTGGGAATGCAGCCCGGGACGCTCCGCGTCCCTT